>NZ_JAARML010000008.1 GCF_011759375.1 Paraflavitalea devenefica
CTGCTTCAAAAAACTTCCATCCTTAGTTATTCCCCCAGAATTTTATTCTTCCAGGAGCTTCCTTCTATTACACACCATATATCGTCCTAAAATGAAAAAAGACCGTCTCATTCTTTTGAGACGGCCTCATTTCTCATTATTGTATAGGTTAGCGGTTCGTCAGCGGCGGGGAGCGGGTTTTATGTTGCGGCCATGGTATACATCGGCTGGAATATGGTGGGTAGCGTACACGCGTTCCAGTATGCTGTATAAAGTGGGATCATAGCTTTTGAGGTCTTCCGGCGATTGTACGCGGATGTTCCCGTCATAGAATTCATAGTTGCTCCAGAACCACCACTGGCTGCCTTCGGCCCAATATTCGGCTACGGTATTAATGGCATATTGTCCTTTGTACAATCCTTTGGCTTTTGCGGCTTCATAGGCCGGGGCGATCTCGGCAAACAAAGCAGAGTCTGCATTGCGCAGAGCGCCCATGATGTTGTGACTGAACTCATGTACCAGGATGTTCTCTCCATAATACCGGGTGCCGGGATAACCCAGCAGGTTTTCTTCTGCGCAGGAGGTAACGGTGCCACCCATGCCCCTGGCCCGTTTGTTCCAGTACTCGCGGTCGGTCATGCTGGCAATGCCGCCGGGCTTGTCATAGTTTTCCCGCTCACCAGGAGTCAGCCGCCTGTCATCGCGTGTGGGCTTTTTCCAATTGCTGCGTTCCGGGAGGTCTGTTTCCATTTCTGTTTCTGCCATGACCAGCACGCGGGCTTTACGGCGTACCAGTTCGGCACGGATGTCGGGCCTTTTGGTAAGCATACAATTCACAATGTCACGCGCCATCAACAGGGCGGCATTGGGCACTTTGGGAGAGGAAACAATGGGAATGCCAAAGGCATCGGCATACTTCTTATAAAAGGTGTCCAGCGATAGCGATGCCGGCGGCGGCGTTATCATGGCCTGCTCATAGTCTTTTACCAGGGGTTCGCGTGCCTGTTGTGCAGTAACGGAAACGGCGGCGCCAAGGAAGCAAAGCAGTAATAGGGGGTGGAATGCTAATTTCATATTGTATGTAAGAGGCATAAATATCCGTGTTATCAATGATTTGGGCTAAATACCGCTTCACCTCGTTTTTGCCGATATTACCTTAATCAGGAAGATTGCGGATACATATTGTGTATAGTAATACACATTCGTACAATTTTAAACACTGCTGTCAAAAAAATCACTAAGTGGTAGTACTTAGTAGCATGAATTTATTTACATTTACGTTACCAGCAGTAAATGAACCTCTGTCTTTTGCACCAAGGTTCTGCAAAAGACAAATACCCCCTAAACATTTCCTTTTTTGATTGGTAGCCAGTAGCACCGTCAGGTTAAGCCTATACAGCTATGCTGTACGGTAACTGTTGTGCCTTGTTGACTATATACAATAGTCAAACGATTTTTTATTCCCCCAACCATACCGGAAAAACCATTATCAATTAAAATCATGTACTATGATCCGTCTCTACTCCTTATCTGGGGTAATTATCCTCCTGCAGTTTTTTTCGTTATCCCTCCACGCACAAACCACCAGTTGGAAAGGAACTGTCAGTACTTCCTGGCGTGAATCGGCTAACTGGACCAACGGTGTTCCCAGCTCCACCAAGGACGCTATTGTCGGGGATGCCAATTTCACGGGCTCTTTTCAGCCGCTCATATCGAGATCGGCCACTGCCAAATCGCTGACCTTGGGTGGAACAAAAGCGTCTACCTTAACACTAAGTAAGGCCCTAACGGTGTCGGGCGATATTACCATTACCGGCAATGGCACGATTTCCCAGGGCGGTACTACCATTTCACTTACAGGCAACTGGACCAACAATGGCAGTTATTCCGCTACCAGCGGCAGCGCTACAGTTGCCATGGCAGGTAGTGCACAAACAATTGGTGGCGCTGTTACCACTACCTTTCGGAAGCTCACAGTAAATGCGGGCAGTACGGTTACCTTAGCCAGGGCTGTAAATGTAACCGGTACGAACAGTTTACTTCGGGTAAAGGGGACGCTGCATCCTGGCGAAAGTCCTACAAACCTGGTCACGGCCGGGGCTTTAACAGTTGATGCCAATGCTATCCTAAAAGTATACGCGTCTACTTTTGCCAGCAACTATACGGTATCGGGCACCACTACCCTGAATGCCGGCAGCACGGTAGAATATGCAGCCGACGGTAATCAAACGGTACTCAATACACTTACTTATGGTACATTGCGCATCAGCGGAAGCGGTATTAAAACACCGGCCGGTAACCTGAATACGCTGGCCTCATCGTCAAGCACAGTAGGTAATATTTATGTGGCGGCAGGCACGCTGGACCTTAGTACGTTTACTGCCAACCGCGGTACATCAGTAACGGGTGGCACTTTTACAGTCTCGAATGGCGCTACCCTAAAGATCGGGGGCGCCAATACGTTCCCCACCAACTATGCCACCCGCACACTAACCCTTACCAGCACGGTAGAATATGCAGGTGCGGCACAAACAGTAGCAGCTAATACTTACGGGAATCTTACGCTTAGCAGTTCGGCCGGCGCAGCTACCAAGACCTTCCCCGCTACGCCTTTTACCATTGCCGGCAACCTTACAGCCACGATTGGTTCAGGTACTTCGGTGTCCTTCACTGCTGCTGCCGCATTGACCATCAGTGGCAATGTAACACTGGGAGCTTCCACTACTTTTAATGCCAGCAGTTTTTCACATATCATAACCGGTAACTGGATCAATAATGGTACGTTTACCGGCAGTACCAGTACGGTTACTTTTAATGGAGCCGGAACCCAACTCAGTGGCACAGGCGTCAATAATTTTAATAATATTTCTTTTGCCGCTTCTAATATTACGGCGGCCGGTTCTGCCGCGCTTAGTATTGCAGGCAACTTCAGCACAACCGGTCCGGGCATTTTTACCCATCAGAGCGGTGGCACCATTGCCTTCAGCGGTACTGCCAAAACCATTAGCGGTACAGGCATTACTTTCGATAATCTGTCGGTTACCGGTACTATAAGCACCGCCAACTCATTACTATTAACAGGCAACCTGGCGGTTAGTGCCGGTAGTTTTAGTCAAACAGCCGGCATTCTTACTATGAGTGGCTCGTCCAAAACCATCAGTGGTGGCGCCACAAAATCTTTCTACGGCCTCACCATTACAGGTACTGTCACTACGGCCGTCAGCTTTTCTGTTGCATCGGTGCTGGATATAAGCGGCAGCCTGACCGCTACTGCAGGCACGGCCACTTTTACCGGCACTTCTTCCCTCAACGGTACTGCCAACCTGTTTGATGTAACCCTGAACGGCACTTCCCTGCGATTATCCACCAATGCTGTACTGGGTATTGCGAACGTATATACTGTTATGGCGGGTACCCTGGACGTAACCAGCACCTCTCCCAATACGGTGAACTTTAACGGCACCGGAGCACAAACAGTTAATAGCGGCACTTATCACCATCTCACCATCTCCAATGGCAATACAAAAGCTGCCAGTGGCGCCATTACTACTAACGGACATATTACCATTGCTGCCAGCACTACTTTCAGTGGGGGCAATTTCACCCATACGGTGAATGGTGATTGGGTTAACCAGGGTAGCTTTACTCCCGGTATAGGCACCCTCACCTTCGCCGGCAGCCTTCCTTCTGCGATTGCGGGAGCTACTACTTTCAACACACTCACTATTAATAAGGCTGCCGCAGTAACTGTGGTAAGCCTGCAGAACAATGTAAGTGCAGGCACTATTAATATGACGAGTGGCCTTTTAAATACAGGCAGTAATACAGTGACCATTACTACCACCCGCACCGGCAATGGCATTATCCTGGGCAATATCCAGCGTACGCATGCATTTGCTACCAGCACCGCTTATGCTTTTGAGAGCCCTTCCAATACTATTACCTTTTCTTCCATCGGCGTAGCGGTTTCCAGCGTTACGGTATCGGTTACCAAAGGAGGTATTGACGATTTTCCTTTTGGTGGCGCCATCAACCGGCAATACAATATATCTATCCCATCGGGCACGTATACGGCTGTGCTGCGCCTGCATTATGAAGATGATGAACTGAATGGCAATGCAGAAGCCACCATGCCCTTGTGGAATTACACAGGCGCCGCCTGGGCCAATGCTGGCAAAACAACCAACAGCGCGGCCTCCAATTATGTGGAATTAAGCGGCCTTGGCAATATTACTACCCGGTGGACCTTATCAGATGCACCGAATGTGACCCGGTGGACAGGTGCGCTGAGCACCGACTGGAATACGGCCGGCAACTGGACCGCCGTACAGGGTAGTCCGGGCGCAGTGCCTACGGCCAATGATATTGTAGAGATCGGCACAGCCGCCTTTACCAATCAGCCTGCCATTACCACTGCAGCCAATGCAAAAAGTATCCTCTTTGGCAGCACCCAGGCAGCTACACTTTCCCTCAATGCAGGCGGTTCACTTACTACAGCCGGTAATATACAGGGAAGCTGGAGCGGTAATGCCACCCATACGATCAATGCAGGTGCACAAACTATCACAGTAAATGGCGATCTGACTTTGAGTGATGGCACTGCAGGTCATGCAATCAATCTTGCTATTGGTACAGGTACCGTGGGTGTAACGGGGTCCATCACCCAATCGGGTGGGGCCAATATTGTATTTTCGGGAGCAGGCACCTTGTCAACAGGCAATAATTTTAATTATGTGAGTGGCACTTTCACACCAGGTACCGGAACAGTCGTCTATAATGGCTCCAACGCGCAAATTGTAGCCGGCGTAAGCTATCATAATCTTAGCATCAATAAAAGCAGCGGTATTGCTTCTGCCAGTGCCTCTATTCCGCTATCCGGTGATCTTGCCTTACAGGGCGGCGCCCTTAAACTGCCGGTCAATGCTACTATTGCCGGCAATATAAGTACCAGTGCAGGTACCAGTATCACCAGTGAAAATGTTACCATTACAGTAGGCGGTAACTGGACCCATAGCGGCACTTTTACACCCGGCAACGGAACGGTGGTGTTGAATGGCGCCGGTGCGCAGACAATAGATGCCACTACTTTCAATAACCTGGTGATCAATAAAAGCTCCGGTACTGCTTCATTAACCGGTAATGTGGTTATCAATAATGATCTCAGCGTTAATGCCGGCACATTGGACATAGGGAGTTTTACCGCTTCCCGCAGCACTGCCGGTGGTACGTTTACGATCGCATCAGGTGCTACCCTGCTGATGGGCGGCGCTACCAATTTTCCTGCTAATTATGGCATCTACAGCCTGGCTGCCACCAGTACGGTGAATTATAATGGAACTGCGGACCAAACAGTAGCAGGTATTACTTATGGTAATCTTACTTTTAGTAACGGAGGCACCAATGCAAAGCTGCTGGCTGGTCCCGCCACCATCAATGGCGACCTTACCATTAACAGTGGCGCTACTTTTAATGCGGGAGGATCATACAGTGTAGGCTTGGGCGGCAATTGGGTAAACAATGGCAGTTTTGTTCCGGCTACCAGCACCCTGCTACTCAATGGCGCTGCTAAAACCATCAGCGGCAATACCACTTTTAACAGGATCACGGTATATGGCAGTTATACGGTTAACAACAGTGATATTGTTTATAATGATTTACTGAATGTTACCAGCACCGGATCGTACGCAGCCGGTTCGGGCAATGCCACCGTGAATGGAGACCTGACCAACAGTGGCAGCCTTACCAGTACCGGTGTTACTACTTTCACCGGTACTACGGTGCAAACCATCCGCTTCATCAATGCCCTCGTCTCCAACTCGTCCGGCGTGATCAATTTCAATGGCAATGTATCGCCTGTATTGAATTCCACCAGTTCGCCTACTTATGCCAATCTTAATGTCAACAATACAGCCGGTGTAAATCCCAGCGTGAACTGGCTGGTGCTGGTAAGCTTTACTATTGGCAGTGGCGCTACTTTTAACGGTGGCACACTAACCCATACTATCAAAGGCAATTTTACCAACAACGGTACAGTAACCAGCACAGGTACGTTGTGGTTTGATCCTTCAACTCCTGTAACGGTGAATTTTGGTCCGTCCTTTTCCAGCACCGGCACGCTCATTCTCGATGGTTCCGCGCCTATTACTTTCACAGGGACTCCCACTACATTGACTCATGTAGATATTGAAAGCACGGCCGGTGTTACTCCGCCAACAGGCTGGAATATAGGCGGCGATTTTATCGTGCACAGTGATGCTACTTTTAATGCAGGCAGTCACTCCTATACAGTAGCAGGCGATATAGAGAGCAATGGCACCCTGAATGGCGGCACCTCCACCTTCACCATGACTTCAGCAGCAGGCCAGATAACAGGCAGCCCAGGCACCCATTTTTACAATTTCACCGTAACAGGTAATGCCACAGCCAATACCGATTTCCAGGTTGACCATGATTTTACCAATAATGGCGTATTTGATGCTACGGTGGGTGGGTTGGCCATGACAGGCAATATTGCGGGCACCATTGGCGGCACCACCAATCCATCAACGATTGCGCATCTTACCATTAATAAAGGGTACAACGTTCCTGTTACCCTGGCGCGTAATATTACCACCCTTACTATCCTGCGCCTTACGGAAGGTATTCTCGATGCGGGCAGCTTTACGCTCACACAGGATGCAACGGATGGAGGAGAACTGGATATTGAAGACAGCGCTGTACTGAAGATCGGCGGCACCAATACGTTGCCTGTTTTTGATACTTACTCGCTGGATACCCTGAGTACGGTTGATTATGCAGGCACTACGCAAAGCATTGCCACGAATGTTACTTATGGTAATCTCACTGTTTCGACAGTTGGCACCAAAACACCCGGAGCAGCGCTTACTATGTTGAATGATTTCAACCTCAGCAATGGTACTTTCACCGGTGGCAGCTTCACCCACCTGCTGGGCGGCGACTGGAATATGACCAGTGGCACCTTTACCAATACCAGTACTACTATCCAGTTGAATGGTGTTGATTCGCAGTCTATTTTTTCTACCGGACCTTTTAGCAATCTTACTATTAATAAAGCTACCGGACCGGCCTTGCTGGCAGGCAATGTTACAGTTAATAATACGCTCAACTTTACGACTGGTAAGTTATGGCTCTCCAGCAATAACTTAACCATGGGTACCACAGGTGCCATCACCGGCGCTACTGCTACCAGTTATATTGTTGCAGAAGGGGCAGGTACGCTGGCACAACCCGTTACCAATGGTGGCAGCAAGGCTTTCCCGGTGGGAACTTCCCTGCAATATATTCCTGCTACGGTAGCGCTTACTGCCGGTTCGGTTACTGACAATATTTCTGTCCGGGTACTTGACAATGCTTATTTTGATGGCGATACAGGCCCTGCTGCTACCTCCGGCGCCGTAGATGCTACCTGGCTGATCAATGAAAGCGTAGCGGGAGGTTCAGTGGCCACCATTACCCTGCAATGGCCGGGTATACTGGAACTGCCCGGTTTTGCGAGAGGCATGAGTCGCCTGGCACATTATACCGGCGGCAATTGGGATTATGGCCCCGGCGATATTGCAGCAACCGGAACAGATCCTTATACTGTAACACGGGGAGGATTCACCAGCTTCTCTCCTTTTGCCGTGTCTTCCTTTCTGGCGCTTCCCGTTACCTGGTTAAACATCAGTGGCAAGAATAATGGCAGGGATAATGAAATCAGGTGGTCAACCGCCAATGAAACCAATAATGAATATTTTGCAGTAGAAGTATCGGTCAATGGAATAGATTTCGTTGAAGTGGGACGTGTGCCGGGCGCCAACAACTCCCTGTTTGAACAGCACTATACTTTTGTGCACAAAAATGTGCCTTACACAGAAGCCTGGTATAGGATTAAACAAGTGGATATCAACGGACGGTATTCTTATTCAAGAATGGTTAAAGTAACTATGGGCGAACAATTGCGCAGTGGCCTGGTGTATATTACCAATCCCGTGCAAAACAGGGTAACTGCCCTGATACGGGCCGAAAAGGCTTATCCTGCCAATATGCTTATTGTAGATGCTGTGGGAAGAGTGATCCATAAACAATCCATGCGGCTTAATACCGGCAGCAATGTGGTTGAGATCAGTCTGGCCCGGTATCCCCGCGGAGCCTATTTCATGCAGTATATAGATGAATACGGCAACAGGCAGGTGGCCAGGTTTGTAAAACAGTAAAATAGCCGGTCCGCAGGACTCCTTCGGAGAGTAAGCGTTTTAGTATAGAGCCGCGGGCCATAAGGTCCGCGGCTTTTTCGTATCACCCTATCAGGGTATTGCCCATTGCTGCAGGATGCTTAAAATTGTACATTTACAGGGCACAACCATTCACCTTGAACGCAAAGCTACCCTATATATTGAGCTTTTGGGTGCTCATGCTATGTATTATTGCTGCTGACGCCCAGTTGCCTGACTATCATATACGCCTGTTTGATGAAAGTTTTGGCATCCGTACAGTGGGCCTGCGACGGATGACGAAAGACCAACATGGTTTTGTATGGCTGATGTACCACAATAGGGTGAAGCGCTTTGATGGTAAACGCATCAGGGAATTCTTTTTTGGAGAAAGGCATAATTCCATCCTATGCGACCGGGAAAACCAGGTGTGGGTTTCCTCACCAGATAAGCTCTATCTATTCAAGGATGATCATACCGGGTTTAAAGAAATAGAAGTAGACACTGTTGCCAGGCTTCAGTTGGGCGTTATGTTCCAACTGCCCGGCCGGCCGGTATGGCTACTCACTGCCCGTGGTCTGTACGCGTATGACGCACAGGCTGGAAAGTTCAGCCAATTGAAAACACCTTTTCCAGGGTCATATCCCTTCAATACCAGGCAATACGCCTTAAGTACTTATAACCATTTTGTTTTTTACGCTTCGGCCACATACATCTATCGCAACAATACAGCTACCAGCCAATGTGACTCCCTGCCAGTGAGTGAACTGTATTCTGTTAACGCACTGAACGAGCAGCAGGCATTGGTGACCGACTGGAAGAACCAATCCTTCCTGTACGATTTCTCCAGCCAAAAGACAGAGCCGGTAAATATCAGGCAATACCTCTCCCCTATTACAGATGATTTCCTGGCGATCAATGATGTGATCAACCTGGATACCAACCGGCATTTACTGGCTACTACCAAAGGATTGCTTGAATACAACAGCAATACCGGCCAATACGTAATACGCAGGTTATTCTATAAGGGCCAACCGCTTTCCAACCAGGAAGGGCTGGTAGATCTTTACCTCGATAGCGACCGCCAGGTATGGGGTTGCAGTGATTTCAGCCTGCTCTCTTTTAACCCGGTACAACAGGGTATTGGCCTGATACGCAACTGGGAAACCGATCCGGCAAAGTTGTTTAGCAATCATATAAGAGGATTTGCTGCCGATGAAAAGGAGAACCTGTGGCTGGCCACCATCAATGGCATTGCCTATTTCGATATACAACGGGGAACGATCCAGCCCATTTTCCCCGTGGCAGGCGCTACCGACAGAATGAACCACCCTTCCATTCGCGGCCTTGTGTATGATGGCCGGTATGTGATCATTGGCCAAACCAATCGCGGTATCTGGCTGTATGAACCATCCTCCGGCAAGTATAGAAGACCAGCCTTCCCTGCCGGACCGGCAGGCGATTCCCTGCGCCGTAAGCTGGAGGAGGATTTTATTGACCAGATCTATACCCTGCACAATGGCCATCATGTAGTGGCAGCGCGGGATGGTGGTTACCTGCTGAACGGGAAAGATTATACTATTGCTCCACTTCACTTTCCGGGTGAAAAAGAGAACCTTAATTTTTGCTACCAGGACAGCCGGCAGCAGGTATGGATCGGCACAGGTAAAGGAGTGCATTGCCTTGATTCCAATCTCGCCTTCCGGTTCTCCGTGAAGGAAGGCTTCGCTGGTGTTGCCAGGTGTATGTATCAGTTAACAAACAACGAGTACATTCTGGGCGCCAAAGGGCTGTACCGGGTACAACAAGCAGATGACAAAGCAAGACTTGAAAAGATCAATCCTTATTTTGACAATATAGCCATTCATAGTATTTATAAGGACCACGCCGGCCGCTTGTGGCTGGCCACTGATGATGGTTTGTACCGGTATAACCTGCAGTCGAAAAAAGTAGAATACTTTGACCAGTTTGACAATATCCAGGGCAATCACTTTTACCAGAACAGCGCTTACTATAGCAGGCAGGGTATCCTGTTCCTCGGCGGCTTTAATGGTATTAATTATTTTAATCCTGAAACGGTACGGGCTGCCGAAGATTCACTACAGGTTACCATCACAGGTGTAAGCGTTAATAACGATGATTCCAGCTATATCCAATATGCCGGAACGCCGAAGCTTAACTATTTTCAAAATTCCGTGGACATTGATTTTGTAGCGCCTTATTTCTCCAATACGGGCAGGGTGCAATACCGCTACAGGCTGAAGGGGCTGGACAATAACTGGGTGCATAATGGTAACAATAATACGGTACGCTTCAGCTCCCTGTCACCCGGCTCCTATACTTTTACCGTGGCGGCCAGTATGGGCGGGGAAAAATGGTTTGAAACAAGTAGGCCATTCTCTTTTGTTATTCGTCCGCCATTCTGGAGTACGTGGTGGTTCCGGCTACTGGCCATCACCGCCGCCCTCATTTTATTGTACCGCTGGATTCAGTCACTACGGGAAAAGATCAGGGCAGAGAAAGTATTGAATTATTTTGCTACCTCACTGTATGGTCAAAATACCGCAGAGGATATATTCTGGGATGTAGCCAGGAACTGTATAGCACAGCTTCAATTTGAAGATTGTGTAATTTATGAGTATGATGAGCCGCGCAGGTTGCTGGTGCAAAAAGCCGCCTGGGGGCCTAAGAACCCCGTGCGGCGCGAAATATACAATCCGCTTGAGATTCCCCTGGGCAGCGGCATTGTAGGCGCTGTGGCGCAAACCGGCAAAGCAGAGATCGTGAACAATACCCTTAAAGATGAACGGTATATTGTGGATGACAGGCGCAGACTGTCGGAGATCACGGTGCCCATTATGGTGGAGGGCAAGCTTTTTGGCGTGATTGATTCGGAGCATCCACGCAGGAATTTTTATACCAAAAGGCACCTGCGATTGTTGTTAAAGATAGCAGATACCTGCGCTACCAAACTATCCAAATACCTGGCCGAGGAAAAGCTGCGCAGTAAAATTGCCCGCGACCTGCATGATGAAATGGGATCTACACTTACCAGTATCAATATCATCAGTAAGCTGGCCATGCAGCAAACGACGCAGCAGGCGGCTATGCAGCATCACCTGCAGCGTATTAAAGACCATTCCACCCGCATGATGGAAAGTATGAGCGATATTGTATGGGCCATCAACCCCGCCAATGATACTTTTGAAAGGATCATTATCAAGCTCAAAGAATTCACTGCCGAAATGCTGGAGCCGGCCCGCATGAATTATTATTTTACCGAAGATGAGCAACTGAATAGTATAAAGCTCAACCTGGAACAACGGAAGGATATTTACCTCATTTACAAAGAGGCCATTAATAATACTGTCAAATACAGTGAGGCCACTGAAGTAACTGTCACACTATGCTGTCAAAATGGCTATATGCGCCTCCTGATCACCGATAACGGAAAAGGGTTTGATACGGTTAAGGTCTATTCAGGCAATGGTATTAAGAATATGCACAGCCGGGCTGCCGAACTGCAGGCCCAATTGACCATTGAATCCATACAGGGCGCAGGCACTACCGTGATGCTGCAGTTGCCGGTCACATGATTGGGGTATACAGAAAAGGAAAAAACAATGTAAGTTGCAATGTCTTTTTACCATAATGATCACTGTAGATGGCTGTTAACATACTTATTTACGAGGACAATGCCAGCCTGCGGGAAAGCCTCAGCAACCTGCTGACACTTACAGAGGAATACCTCGTTGTGGGAGCTTTTGCGGGTTGCACAGCCGTGGAAAAGCAGGTGAAGACATTACAGCCCCAGGTGATCCTGATGGACATTGACATGCCAGAGATCAATGGTATTAAGGCCGTAAAGCAGATCCGTACGTTCAACCAGGAAGTACAGATCATTATGCTTACGGTCTTTGACGACAACACGCATGTGTATGAAGCCCTGTGCGCAGGGGCCAATGGTTACCTGCTTAAGAAGTATGTTTCGGACAAACTGGTGCATTCCATCCAGGAGGTATTGCATGGCGGAGCACCCATGAGTCCTACCATTGCGCGGATGGTGATCACTAATATGCTGCAACCCGCCACCACTCCTGCCGCCAACGATTATCAACTTACCAACCGCGAAAAGGAAATACTGCAATCCCTCTCGAAAGGCAATAGCTTCAAGCTGATTGCCGCCGACCTGTGTATCAGCCTCGATACCGTACGCACCCATATTAAACGCATTTACGACAAGCTCCACGTACGCTCACAGATAGAAGCAGTGAGTAAGGCGATCAATGAAAAATTAGTGTAGCCCCTCCTTCACATCATTGCGGTATTGTCTTGCTTTTGATCAATCCCAAACTTTGCATCCGGTAAAAACACTTAGTTATGAAAAGCATCATCTACCGGAACCTGTTGCTATGGAGTATCCTGCTACCGGCAACAGCTTGCAAAAAAAGTAATGATAATAAGAACGCTGGCCCGGGTGTAATACTCGTCAAATCTGCCACTCACACCGTTGGACCTGCTACCAGCCATTTTGAGCTGGAATACGACAATAAAGGAAGAATAATATTGGAGAAAGTAGAGGGAAAGCAGTATTTAAAACTTGCTTATGCCGGCAATATGATCACCTGGACCCAATATAATAGTAACGGCTCACTGGTAGACAGCTCTATTATTACACTGGATGCATCGGGTCTTGCCACCTCCCGTAAATCCTGGGCTGCCAATGGCTCAATTACTACAGCTACCTATCAATACAATAACGGCTATCTTTTTAAGAGTACGATCGTAGCGGGAAGCTCCACCAGTACCACTACCTATTATCGCTATGCCGGCAATCTTGACAGCACAAAAAGCAGCAATGGCGATACCTATATTTATGAATATTACCCGGATAAAAAATCCACGCTTGAGAATGAAAACAATGGCCTTGCTTTTTTAGGGAAGGGCAACAGTCATCCTGTAAAAAAAGAAACTTATAAGTCGGGCAATACCACCACCGTCGTTAGCCATGGTTATGAATACGATTCCCAGGGGAGGATTATTAAACGCATTAGTTCAAACGGCGCCTTATTAAATGACATCATTTATTATTAACAGCCTCACTTATATCACCAATTTTCACCCGGTAAAATATTTAGTTATGAAAAGCATTCTCTATCGAAGCTTCCTGTTATGGTGTATTGTATTACTGGCAACAGCCTGCAAAAAAGTCAATGATAATGAAGGGGGGGCTGACCAGGCCCCTGTTATTAATTCTATTACGCCTGATAAAGGGCCACAAGGAACTGTGGTGACCATTCACGGCCATCATTTTTCTGCTACTGCCGGAAATAATACCGTTAAGTTCAATGATAAAACAGCTACTGTAACTACCGCCGGCAATGATAAACTGGTAGTAACCGTACCCAAGGGCGCCAGCACCGGGCCGGTAACAGTAACGGTGAATGGCAAAGCGGCCACTGGACCGGTATTCACCTATACCTTTGGCGCCACCGTTACCACCCTTGCCGGCAGCACCCAGGGATTTGCAGACGGTACAGGAGCAGCGGCCAAATTTGATTCTCCTTCTGATGTGTGCGTGGATGATGATGGGAATGTATATGTAGCTGATCGGCTCAACCAGCGTATCCGTAAGATCACGCCGGCCGGCGTGGTAACTACGCTGGCGGGGAGTACGCTTGGGTATGTGGATGGCGTGGGGGGCGCTGCCAAATTCAGCATGCCCCGAGGTTTAGGCATAGGCAACGGCGGTATTTATGTGGCCGATGAGACCAATCACAGGATTCGAAAGGTTACCCTGGGCGGTACGGTAACTACGATTGCCGGCAGCGGACAGGTAGGCTTCGGAGACAGCACGGTAACAGAGGCAAGGTTCTATCATCCTTATGATGTATGTGTGAGCAGATACGGGTCGATCTTTGTTGTTGACGAGGCCAATCACAGGATCCGTAAGATCAGGAATGGGCAGGTAACTACACTGGCTGGTAAATATGAAGGGGCTGCTGATGGCGCAGGTGCTGCTGCGGGGTTTGCATATCCTACCGGCATTGCCGTGGGACCTAATGGCGGGCCGGCTTATATTGCTGATGGATATAGTAATGGCATCAGGAAGTTGACTTTTGAGACCGTTATTGGTGGTGTGTTGGTGGATGATGACACGGCTACAGGCATCCCTGTTACCAAAGTGATGATCAAAACCCTTATAGAATCCACTGGCGGATATGTAGATGGCCCCATCAATACTGCCCAGATTGGCCTGGTCTATAACCTTTGCGTGGATGCTGCCGGCAATGTAATTATAGCGGATGGTGGTAACCAGAAGGTGCGTATGATCACACCGGGCGGCCAGGTAACCACCCTTGCGGGCAGTACGTTGGGCTATACCGATGGCCCTGGTGCTTCGGCAAAATTCAATATGTCTGGCGGCATCGCTGTGGATAAAGATGGGAATATTTATGTGGCAGATACCAATAACCACCGCATCCGTAAGATCACGCTGGAGTAAACGGGGAACTTGCCGGGCTGCAAGAGAGCCCGGTAGTTTATCCTTCTTTTAATTGCTTGTACCGTTCTTTGACTTTGGCATGGTTCTCTTTCCTGTTGGCTTTATAGGTTTTGAACTGCTCTTCGGTAAGTACAGCCTTCAATGCCTTGTTGCGATCACCATTGGCAGCTTTTAGTTTCTTGAGCCTGTCCGGTTTACTGCCACCCTCATTCCTGATCTCAGTGGCTTTCCCGGCAAATGCTTCATTAATAGCCAGCACTTTAGATACCTGTTCTCCGGTAAGGCCCAGTTGCACGGTCATTGAATCGGTCATGCGCTTTGCCATCATTCCTCTTTGCGCATCCTGTGCCTGTACGGCAGAGAAAGCTGCACAACCCATAATGATCACTAAGGTCAATAGCTTTTTCATGATGTATTTTTTAAGAAGTACCATTCCCCGGCAGGTTTGACTTCTTTTGGCCTGAAAGGTTTAATGCGGAAAGCCGCAGCTACCCAGCTGCGGCTTCTACCCCTAAACCCTGCTCTTTTGTAGGCCTTACCCTTTTTTCAGGTCTTTAAATTTCTCTTTCGCCTCTGCCCTGTTCTCTTTCTTCTTTGCTTTGTAGTCTTTAAATTGTTCTGCTGTCAATACATCCTTCAATGCTTTATCCCGGCGTTCATCTGCGGCCTTCAGTTTTTTGAGTTTACTGATCTTTCCACCGCCTTCACTTTTGGCGCTGGCAGCCTGACTGGTAAACTCCTGGTTAATGGCCAATACTTTGGGTACCTGGTCTTCAGTCAGTCCCAGGTTAACGGTCATTGAATCAGTCATACGTTTTGCCATTTCTCCTTTCTCTGTGCTCTGCGCCTGTACAGTGGCAAATGCTGCACAGCCCATAATGATCAATGATGCGAATAACTTTTTCATACTTGTGTTACTTTTTTTCTGTTTTATACAACCTGGTTAATTACCATTGAATGTTGTAGGAGCTTCCGTTCTTCAAGGCCAGGGTAGCTTTGTTATTGCCCAGGAAGGTAAGGGTGCCACCCCGGTTAACGCTGTAGCCGCCTGAACCATTCCCTACGAACTCCACTGTAGCTGTACCAGACACTATTTTCTGTGTGGCTTTATCAACTGTAATGTTGGCAGCCGTAATGGTAATGGTACTGCTGAATGAGCGCTGGAAGCGTACTTTGGATTGCTGGGTGCCATTGCGCACATAGCTTGCATTGAAAATATAACTGGCGCTGGTGGGTTCCAGGCCCGTTACAGAAAACTGGGCTGTACTGTTATCTGCACTGGACATGCGGGGTGCTGAATAGTTGCAACTGCCGGTAAAGTTGAACTGGAACAGGGATGGGATGCCATTGGAACAAGTAAGTGTACGGTTAAAGTTCAGCGAGTAATTGTAAGAGATGGCGGCGCCTGATACGCTTTGACCCACTATGGTGGTATCTTTTGTTTGTCCGCAGGTAAAGGAGGTAGTGCCGGCCATTTTTGCAGTAGACTCTGTTTGCACCACCATACCACCACTGGAAGCGGAAACGGATTGGGTGACAGCCTCTGCCACTTCCTCGTCTGTGATCTCATCTTTGTCTTCGCTGTCCTTTTTACAGGAGGCAAACAGCAAACCTGTTGATAACGCCAAAACGGTAATGGCTGCTACGGTACGGATCTTCATTGAAGCGGATGATGTTGATTTCATGAGTTGTTGAGTTTTAAGTAAGCATTTTTAGTATTAATGCTTCTTGGAAGGTTTCTATTGCGCCGGGTTTAGGCTTTACCGGTGAAGCTGTCAAATTTGAGGGTGAACTATCTGTTATTATGTATTCATCCAGGCCTTGAATGCTGGCACGCGGGCTTTGCTTATGAGAATATTTTCTTCTGTGGGAGGATCGGCCTTCAGCAAAAGCCGGCCATTAAAGTAGAATTCCACTTCGGCAATCGCTTTCCGCTGAATGATGAATTGTCGGTTAGCCCGGAAAAAATCATGTGGATGTAGCTGTTGCTGCAATTGTTCCAATGTGAAATCCATCATCAGTTTCCGCTTATCAAATGTATAGGCCCAGGAGGTTTCGTTGATGGTATAAAACCAGGCAATGTCTTTGACGGCCACCGGGATGAGTTTATCCCTTACCTGTACCAGGAAGAATTGCCTGAAGTTGTTATAGGCATGTTTGAGCTGGGCAGTGATTTCCGGCAGGGGGGGGTCAGATTCCCGGCAGCCTGCATTACCCCGCAGTGTTTTGAATTTAAGTAAGGCCCTTTCCAGTTCTGGCTTGTCAAAAGGTTTCAGAATATAATCAATGCCATTGGTTTTAAAAGCCTGTAAGGCATAATCATCATAGGCTGTAACAAATATGATGGGGCTGTTAATGGTAACCTGGTCAAAGATGTTGAATGACAAGCCATCCACAAGCCGTATATCCATGAAGAGAAGGTCATAATCCTGCGGATGGGCAGTAAGCCATGCTACAGATTGCTGTACACTATCGAGGGTAGTGACCAGCGTAGTATCCTCTTCTGCTTCGCGGATGTTGTGGTACAGGTTGCGGGCAGTAACCGGCTCATCTTCTATTATTACAAGGCGTATCATATTACAGGAGTTTCAATGGAAGCCTGACGAGGAAGGCTGTACCCGTACTGCTTACCTCCAATTCCTGTCCCATCAGTATTTTAAACCGGTCATTGAGGTTGCTCAGTCCTATGCCTGCGCCTGGCTCAGGAAAAGGTTTTAATTGAAGGTTGTTTTTAACTACCAGCCGGTTGTTTTCCACACTTACCTCCAACAAAAGTGGCCGGGCCCTGGCAGCAAGGTTGTGCTTCAATGCATTTTCTACCAAGGGTTGTAATGACATATGCGGTAATTGCGCTGCATAATATTCACGCAGCACCTGGATATTGATGCTGAAACCTTCTTCATGCCGCATTTTCATCAATTCACCATAAGCGTGTATTTCATTTAGTTCTTCCTCCAGGTTTACCAGGCTTTGCTTTGATTTACTGAATGAATAACGGAATATTCTGGAAAGGTGAGCGATGTATTGTTGCGCTTTGCCAGGGTCTTCCCGTACTACGCCGGATAAACTGCTCAGTGCATTAAAGAAGAAATGTGGATTAAGCTGCGTTTTCAATAAAGCCAGTTCCATCATGGTATTGGCATGGCGCAGTGAGTCGTTCTCGCGGTCACGTAATTGTACCTGGTATACCGAAGCCAGTATTTTCAATTCAACGGCTATCAGAAAAGCAATAGACAGGAGACGGAACATATAGCCATCCAGCCGGTAAACGCCCGTACGATGAAACAGTAAATGACTAAAAACCCCGGCAGTCAAGGCACATGCAAAGGTCACCAAAAGGTTGTATAACAGGATACCTCCATGTTTTCTGAACTGCCAGGGTTTATTAAAATCTTGTAATCTGTTACTATTCAGATAAAAGAGCAGCCAACAAAATCCAAAGCTGATAGATACCTGCAAGATCCATTGATAGGGGTTAAAGGGCGTCAGTTTTGCCAGCACGCCGCCCCTGTTCATGGCCAACAGCCGGGGTAAACTTACAACAGCCGTAATGAACAAGGCACTATACAGCTTTACTTTTCTGTTCACCGGAAGTTCCATTACCCTCTTTTTCTTACCGATGTGCGGGTCCTGCTCACTTTATTGCCGCGTGGTCCTTCTACAGTGGTCGTTTTCCGGGTGGCGCGGTATTGCTTATTGCCATGTGTAGCAGTAACCGTCCGGGTGGTACGGGAAGTCCTGTAATGCGTAACAGTAGTTTTATGACGGGTAGTGACTGTTACAGAAGTAACCCGCGTGGGACGATATAAGCGGGGTGCATAGGCAACACGATGTGTATGCACCACTACGTAATGAGGACGGTAACGATACCGGATGGGACGGTAAGCATGCCAGGCAAGCGGCCTCCAGGGGCGCCACCAGGTGGGACGTGCATACCAGCTCCAGGGAGAAACGTATACCCGGTAAGCCGGTGCATATACAAAGCGTACACAAGGCCATGCCCAAACATTTACCACAACACCAGCAGTTTGTTCCGCTCCATCATATTCCATGTTGGGGCCACGGGCAATGGATGATCCTGTTACGTTAAAAGCATTGTCTTCTTCTGATGGTTCTATGATGACCTCTTCACCAAAAATATCTTCATCGCCGGTTATTTGTACAACGGCATTGTCCTTGCCGGTCTTTTCCAGTTCGATCACGGCAATATCCTGGCTTTCTTTATCTGATACGAGGGCCTGTAATACGAAGATCTGCACATCATTCTCTTTCTTATTGATCACGCGTATGTAATCAATATTACCATCTTCGTTGAGGTCGAGGTTATTGACCTGTTGTGATTCTGTATTGAGTAGTTTTTCAAATTCTTCGGGGGAGCCGGCTTTTTTAAACAGGCTGAGGGCGCCCTGTAGACTGAAGTTGTCTCCGGGCAATCCTGTAGAGTCGGATTGAGACTGATCCTGGGCTTGAGACGATAACGCATTCATACTGAGGGTGATCAGCAGGCCAGGAATACAATGGGTCATTTTCATATAAGGTGTATTTGGTATTATCAGACAGGATATTGGAGTAAAGGTTTAAAGCCTCGCAGAAATAGTAAAATCCGGACATTACAACGTATCGTAATGCATGTTATTGCAGGTATATAAAAAACTTAGGGGGGCCATGACTGGCCCCCCGCAGCAAAAAACACTTTGCACATGAGAAAAACGACCCTCTTATTTCATAGGAGTTCTGTAAACGTTATTAAGGAACTTTGACAGAAACCATGTATACCCTGGCCAGGGAATGGGGCAGGTTGCCGTCACCGCCGGTATCCTCTATTTCAAAACGTAAACCATAATTAACTGCGCTTGTAAGCAGGTTCTTTTTGATGACGATCCTGATCTCTGCCATACGTTTGCCGGGTTCGATGGTGATATTATCTAACGGTGTAATGAATGTATAAGCAGTGGCTGGCAATGGCGTTAAAGCAGCCGGCAAGGCCGCATTATTCAGTTTGAGCTTTATTTTTACGGGAGAGGTGGGTAAGGTTAAAGACCCAAACCTTACATAGCCCAACAGGATATTTTCTTCCACCGGATTAGCGGCAAGCGGTACGGCTGTTGCAGCGGTTGGCGAAGCCAGTCGCTGGTTGATACGCAAAAGCTCTACCACGTTGGCTGGTTGCTCATTTTGTACAGTATTGGAAAAACCATTATGTTCCTTGAGGCAACCGGTAAGAGAAAAAGCAGCCACCACGATGTATATAATGCGCAAATAACTATTGAATTTCATAATACTTTTTTTGACTTTTAGTAATTATCACCGTATGTCCCAGAATAACCGGCTGGTGAAGACATCTATTTTACCCTGAGCATCAACATTCGTTTTATTGGTATTTACTTCATCCAGCGGGTAATGCAACCTTACGGGCCTGGTGTTTACCGTGCGGCCTCCGTTAACAGAGAGTGGAACAGCCGGAAAATCATTCCTGCGGAATTCGGCCCAGGCTTCCATTCCGTTGAAGTTGGCCAGCGCCACCCACTTCTGGTACACAATTGCATTGGTCTTATCGGGAGCAGTGTTAAAGCTGGCACTTTCTGCAATAAGATCATTGGCTGCATCAGCCGGTGCATTCAGCAGGCGGAAGGATTCCCGGATGCCTTGTTCATAGAAAGTTTTCGCATCACCCAGACCGGCAATACCAAGCCGCTGTGCTGCTTCTGCCTGCAGGAATAAGCTTTCTGCCGCCGTAAAAATAACCTGTGGCGCTGCGGCTACGCCTTTTATTATTCTGCCTGGCCCCACGGGTGAGGAGTTAGCAGACAGGTAATCGGCTCCCTCACCACCGAATGGCACGCCAATATAATCATCCACACTACCCTGGTAAAAAGCAGGAGCAGTGGCCGGCCTGCTGGCAGGCGTTACATCAGCAATGTACTTCAGTCGTATGGTATCATTGGTAGCCTTTAGTGTATCGATCAGGTATTCACTGATACGGAATGCCTGGTGTCCACCTACTTCAGCATCATTCTGGTCATATCCCGCAGCAGCATAGAACGGATTCAGCTTGCCGACCGTTTTGGTATAGCCAGGTTGTGATAATACATCATCCCCTGCACCAATGAAACCACTGCCTTCCGTAAGGATCTTCTGTATTTCTGTTTTTACATAATTTTCCCGGGCCAGACTTTGCCGCATCAGGATCCGCAATTTTACCGTATTGGCAAATTTGATCCAGTCAGCAGCTTCGTGCCCACTACCGATGGAATAAATACCGGCCTGAAATGCGCCGGGAAAGGGATTCGCTTTCAGGTCTGCAACAGCTTGATCAAGCAATACGATCAAGGAGTCATAAACATCCTGCGCCTTATCATACTTAGGTTGAAAAACAGCAATCCCTTTTAGCGCATCCGTATAAGGAACATTACCATACACGTCGGTCAATTCCTGATAGCGGAGTGCTTTTATCACTTTGGCCGGTCCTTTCAGATAAGATTGTTCTTTTGCATCGGCTGTATTGATCACCAGTTGCAGGTCATTAATATTATCCAATATGCCGGCCCAATAATTAAAGTCGCCATTGGTAAAGCTGTACGTTTTCTCCGGCGTGCCCGATGCAAAACTGGTGGAATGCGCCCAATAGCCACCCCAGTAATTACCCAAGACATTACCCCCACCGGCCAAAGAGGCGGCATATACATTCAGTGCATTGGTAAAAACCAATGTGGGGTTGGTTGCTGTAGCCAAATTAGGGTTGTTGTTCACATCAATGAACTTCTTACATCCTGCACCGGCTATACCCGCAGCTAAAGCCAGCGCACTTAAACATTTATATAGTTTCATGTCAGATTTGTTTCTTTTAATACAATACCGGTTCGTTTTATACTTGCGCCGTTTAGAAAGTGAGTGACAGCGTAGCTCCGTAAGAACGCACCGGCGGTGTGTTCAGGGTAGTATTGATACCAATTGAGTTACCTGTTGTATTGGCAAATTCAGGATCAGTATAAAGATTATCTTTGGGCAATATCATCAACAGGTTGCGGCCAATAAGGCTGAAAGAAGCACCTTTCAGGAATTTCATTTTACTGGTTATGCGGGCTGGCAAAGTATAGGTTAAAGTAACCTCCCGCAATTTCCAGAAGTCTCCTTTTGTTACATAGTTTTCACCGGCATACCTGAATAACTGATCCCAGAAAAACCAATGTCCATCACTTACTGGAATGCTGGTATTGGCTACATATTTACCACTGCCATCAGCATAGGAAGAATTAGGGATAACGAAGTTTTCACGTCCATATTGAGCCGTTACAGCCGCTACACCGGTAAAGGTCATGTTGGAGCCGAGGCCGTGAAAAATATAATAATCACCCCTGTATTCCATCGTAGAGGAGAAGGCCAGGTTCTTCCAGGTGAGCCTGGTGGTAATGCCCAGCGTATGTTTGGGAATGGTGCGTCCTGCAGCCAATTGATCGGTGGCACGGGAAGGATAACCAGTAGCTGGGTTTATAATTATCCTGCCCAGACTGTCCCGCACGAAGTAAGTGGTCTTTAATAAGGGATACGGACTTCCCTTCTGTGCAAACATGGAAGCAGTGATAGTATTTGATTCGGAAAAATTATTGCCCAGTGATAAGGCATTCATATCGCCATACAAGGATTTTACTATATTATTATTGAATCCATAGTTGATATTCAGGTCCCAGTTAAGGTTTTTGGACTTAACCAGTTGCAATTTAAGTTCGGCTTCGAAACCCTTGTTGTCCAAACGGCCTGCATTGATGCGGGCACGACGGTAACCGGTAGCGGCCGACATATCCACATCAATGATCTGTCCTTCAGATATCTGGTAATAATAGGTGAAATCCAATCCTATACGGCTATTCAGTAATGATACTTCTACCCCACCCTCGAATGACTTTACAAACTCGGGCTTCAGATCTGGTGAGGGGAAGGTATTGTCAACAGTAGTACCGGGTAAAGAACCGTAAGGAAAACCAGCTCCAAGGTTGTATACCAGGTCAAGAGAATAAGGATCAATATTATCGTTGGCATTCCTGTTAAAACCGCCTCTTATTTTCAGGTAGTCCAATACACCGGTCTTAAGCGCAGGAATGGCATCAGTGGCAATAAAAGATACATCTGCCCCATAGTACATGTACTGATAATTAGAAGCGCTGCGTCCTTCTTTATAGAAGAGGGAAGTACCATCGCGTCTTGCTGCTCCGTGAAGGAATAAGTAATCATTAATCCCCACGGTGAGGTCTCCGTAAAAGCCATACTTTCTTTGTTTAGTATAGAGCTGATCGCCGGCCAGTTCGCCTGTCCTGTTGGAGATATTATACAGATCGGGAATCACAATGGAACCGGAAGCTGCCTGCAAAGCGTTGGAAGTACGCTGTTGAATGTTGTTCCCCAATACCAATGTGGTGGTAATATTTTTAAAGTCCTTTCTAAAAGTTACCAGCAGGTCAGAGTTGACCCTGTTGGTAGTAGCGGTCCTGTCGGTTACACCGCCCAGGACATCTGCGCTGGCACGGTCTATGCCATCATAATCATTGGTCCAGGGTTCAGGAACGTAGGCGCTATGTTTTGCCCAGTCTGAATAAATAAACCGGCCTGTGGTGAATTTCTCTTCTGCAGTTGAACTGATCAGGCCTAACCGGTAAGTAGCATTGAACCAGTCTACAGGCGCGTATTGAAGATCAAAACTACCATTGAAGCTTTTGGAGATCCCGGTACGGCGCTTGTTATCCAGTTCAAACCAGGGATTGTTATAATAATCGTTATAATAGCCATTAGGACTGGCAAACTTGTTATTTTTCCAATCACGCAGTTGTGTTAAAGGAACATGCGCGGCTGCATTGATAACAAGCCAATAAAAATCTGAGTTGGTCCTGTCAACCTTGTCCTGCGCATAGGTAGCCTGAAAACCTGCCTTTACTTTGCCCACTGTACGGCTACTATTGAACCGGAAGGCGTCCCTGCGCCTGGTATCACCGGGCACTACGCCCGAGGTGATGGCATCCTGGAAAGAGAGATAAAAAGAGCTTTTTTCATCACCACCGGAAAGAGCGATATCATTCTGGATCACACTGCCTACATCCCATACTTTCTTTTTTTCATTGGGCAGGGCACTGTAAGGAACCATCAGCGTATCCCCATCTTCTGTAACACGGCCCAGCGGTCTTCTGGAACCATTAAATTCATCACCATAAGATTGATTTTCATAAGCTCTATAATTCAGTTCAGGTGTATAGCTATAGCCTGAACCGCTACCAAACCTATTCTGAAATTTGGGCATGAAACTTACCTGTTCAAGATTGGCAGAAGAAGTGACGGTTACGGTATTACGCCCGTTGCGGCCTCTTTTGGTGGTAATAACGATAGCGCCATTCACCCCATCGGATCCGTATAGCGTAGCAGCCTGACCTCCCTTCAGTGTATTTACACTCTCCACATCATTAGGATTGAGGTAATCCAGTGTAGTACTGGGTACAGGTACGCCATCCAGTACAACCAGCGCCTGATTATTACCGGTGATAGAACGGTTGCCACGCAATACCACCCTTGTATTGGCCTGTACACTACTGTTTACATTGGTCACTACAAGACCGGCCACCTTACCGGTTAAGGCATTGGCCAGGTTGGGGTTATTGGCAGCTGTGATTTGTTCGGCTTTAATGGTAGCAGTAGAGAAACCCAGTTCACGTGGTTTACGGCGGATGCCGAGGGCAGTTACTACTACTTCATCAAGGTTGCCTGTCTTTTTTAAGATAATGGCATAAGTGCTGGCAGTACCAACAGTAACGGTTTGGTTGTTACTACCCGTAGCAGAAATGATGAGTACTGCGCCGGGCTGTACTTCAAGACTGAAGATGCCCTTTTCGTTGGTGGTAGTGCCTCTTGATGTACCTTGGATAACAACGGAGGCGAAGGGAATAGGGATGCTTTTTTCATCGGTTACCGTACCGGTAACGGTTTTAGTTTGTGCTCCACCGGAAGCAGGTACCTGGGCTGCCGCCAGTATACCATACATAAGCAGCATGGGGAGCAGTGATAGAACTTTTGTCATGGACATTTGCTTTGGTTAAAAGATAAATGACATGCAAAAGACAACTAAAAAAGCAAACCTGATTACACAATCGGATGAAGAAGCAGGAATGATGTATCAAATACACTTTTGGAGTTAGGAACAGTTATAGACATACGAAATAAATATTAATATGACAAGACGTATGCCATTATCTTAATATTGCCGGCTCATAATTTGATTGTTTGCCTGCCACCTTTGAGCGGTATTGATTTGCCATTCCAGGTAAAAGAACCGGTTAGGGCAGCAGGCAGTATTATTTCGGCATGGATGCCTTGTGTACCGATCCTTTCTAATGTTACCTGTATCTCTCCGTCCGGATGGGGCATCCTGCCGGCTGCCTTTTGCAGTTCACCAAGGTGTGGTTTTATCTGCACTTTTCTGAAGCCGGGTGAGGCGGGTGTAATGCCACAAATGGTAGCAAGGAAATCATAATTGGGACTGGCGCTCCAGGCATGGCAATCTGAACGCGTGGGATCGGGATTTTCTGCGAAAGTGGTGAGGCCATTCCTTAGCATATCGCGCCAGGGAGTAAGCTGCGAATAGTATAAATATCCCATCTCCGCTTTCTTTAGGGCAAGGGTAAGGTAAAAACGATAATAAAAGGTAGCCTGGCTGAGGGAAGTATCATACAGCACTTTCTGCATGACGGCCTGCCGCTGCGGTGCAGGAACAGTACCGGTAAGCACCCCCAGGATACTGGCATGCTGGCTAAACGTGTTGCGGGCAGGTGTATTGGCCATTACACTTTTACCGGCATCGAAACATGCCTGGTAAGTTCCTTTGCTTAGGTCGGCCGCTATCTTCCTGTAACGGGCGGCCTGCGGTTGTTTGTTAAAGTAGCTAAAGAGTGTTGCTGCCTGTTGCAGCGTGTACACATATTGCAAGGTTATTACAGCAGAATTGCCGTCGGTAGCACCATCGGGCACCCCATTGGGAAAGGCATGGTTCCAATCGGTAAAGTTCCACCACTTCATAGGCCCCAGCATGTGGCGGGTAGTATCAATGTGCTGTTCATACCAGTTCAATACCCCTTCTGCTGCTGTGAGGAATTGTTGTACAAATCTTTCATCCCGGTGATGAATGAAGTAATCGTAGATCATGGATACCCAATAGAGGGAAAAAGGTGGTATTACCTGCAGGCGGTTACTGGGATACCTGCCCTGTGTTAATCCTTCCGGTACGCGGGAATAGTAAAAATCAAGCAGGGCTTTGCGCATGAGCCGGTCGTCGCCTGTAACATACAGTGATATGAGTGCTTGGATACGGGTATCGCCTTCGTATTGTAACTGTTCGTAGTAAGGACAGTCATAGTAGGTTTCACCGGCACAGAGGCGTGCTGTGCGCCAGCCAACGTTCCAAATGTCCTGCAGGGAAGCATCATTACTGGTAAAGGCGGCTTTTTGAACAAAAGGATAGCCTGTATACATACCATACAGATCATCAATGATCAGCGGTTCTTCTTTTGTGGTAATGTCCAGTTGGAGATAACGATAAGTGCGCAGCCACAACGGCCGGAACAGTCTTTTACTGCCACCATCTGGTCCAAACACATCATAGTTGCCGGCTATCTGCTTGCCTTCAATGTCATTGCGGTTTCCTTTCCCGTTCTTATTAAACAATGCTTCTGCATAGGTGAGTTTAATAACAGCTCCCTTGCCCCGGCTGGCTGTTAGTTCAGGATAAGCGACCGTATTAAAGGTTTGATCCAACAAGATGCTCACCGTTGTATTGGCGGGGATGGTCAATGCCTGCCTGCCCTGCAAAAAAGCGTCTGGCACCTGGATGTCATTGCTCCGGCGAACAGCAGTGATACGCTGCAATGTTTCTTCCATCAGGGGAATGTTCCGGGGCGCCAGTGTCCATAGGTTGTCAGTACCATAACCTACCGGTACCGGCGAAGTCAGTTTCCGGGCGGACAGCCATTGCTGATCGTTGTATCCTGTCTGCTCCCATTGCCAGGGATATAAGGCAGCCTGTACACTGTCGCCGGGCCCTATCACCATATAGGAACGCAGGCGGGCGCCATTGTTGAGGGAGCAGGGATGGTAGGCTTTGTTCTCCATTACTTTCCAGGCGCCGTCTGTATTCGCCAGCTTTTCATTATCAGTATTCCCTTGTAAAAGAAAGGCTGTCTGGTTAGATATCTGCGCCACGGCTGCCTCCTCTCCCATATTCCATACCAGGGCGGCAATGCTGTTGACGCCAGCTTTCAGGTAAGGCGCTATATCAATGGTTTCAAAATACCAGTTGTACAGATCGCCCCGTGCCGGGCCATTGCATACAGGCGTACCATTTACAAAGAGGCGGTACCGGTTGTCGGCCGTTACGTGCACAACGAACTGTGCGGGTTGTTGCGCCAGCGTAAATGTTTTTCTGAAATGGTAGACGCCATAGCTGCGCAAAGGCGCACCTGGACAGGTGATCCAACTGGCGGGCCAGTGGCCTTTTAATAAAGCAGGATTAACAGGAGGCTGTTGGGCATGGACAGCAGTCCATAACAACAGACATAATGGCAGCAGCAGAACGGATGACCTCATTGTAATAGAGTCTTAAAAAGATAATCCCCTAAGTTAGGGTAATCAAAGCAGTTAATAATTGTCTTGTTAACAGTTATTGTTAATATCTGACAAGACCCGGTTAAATGCCATAAACGAAGTTTTAAACTATCGTGATACTTTCGTTATATCCTTTATCAATGCATTCATAACAACGCTGTGAATACGGCGGGGATCTTTATTGCCATATATCTTATCCGGACTCTTTTTACTTAAACCGTACCGGTAAAAACAAAAAACAGCAGAACGTCTCTTATTTACGTGAACGATTGTATACAAACTCTAACAAAAAATCAAATTGCTTATGATCAAGCTCATTGCGGGCGCAGGCATCGTATCCTGCCTATGCTTTACGCCTGCTACGCTAAGCGCTTTTGCTACGGACCTCCCCTTTCACAAAAAAGCCACAGTAGCTATTACTATTTCGGGCGTTGTTAAAGACGCCAAAGGAGACCCGTTGCCGGGTATTTCGGTGCAGGTAAAGGATTCGCAACGCGGTACCTCTACAGACGCCAAGGGGGCTTTTACGATTGAGGTGCCCGATGCAGAAAGCATCCTGGTGATCTCCGGTACCGGATTTGCTCCGCAGGAAATTAAAGTGGGTAATCAAACCTCCGTCAGCGTAACACTGCAATTACGCTCTGCCAGCCTCGATGAGGTGGTGGTAGTAGGTTATGGCAAACAAAAGAAAGGTGAGGTAACGAGTGCTGTTGCCAGCGTGAAGTCGGAAGATTTTACCAAGGGGTTTGCACGTGATGCAGGCCAGTTGATCCAGGGTAAGGTAGCAGGTGTAGCTGTGGTGACAGCGAGCGGCGACCCCAATGCAACTACACAGATCTCTTTACGGGGAAGCAGTACGATCATGTCTTCTACCCAGCCACTGGTGCTGATTGACGGTATTCCGGGTGCGCTCAATACGGTAGCGCCTGAAGATATCGAATCTATAGATGTATTGAAAGATGGATCTGCTGCTGCTATTTATGGTACCCGCGGCACCAATGGTGTGGTATTGATCACTACCCGTAAAAAGGGCAGTCGTGCTGCTACTATTGCTTATGAAGGCCAGGCGAATATCCAGACGATTGCCCGTAAGATGGATTTTCTCGATGCCGCCGGTTACCGCCGGGGTATCCAGGAAGGTGTATTTCCTGCCAATTACGATAAAGGCACTTCCACTGACTGGCTGGACCTGATTAGCCGCAACCCCGTGAGTCATTCACACAATATAACCGTGCAGGGCGGCAATGCGCAAACCAATTATGTGGCATCCCTGAACGTACGGAGATGGCAGGGTTTTTTCTTAAGATCGGAGAATGAACAATTGACCGGCCGTGCAGATATCAATCACTCTATGTTTGATGGCAAGTTAAAGATCAACCTGAATGTGATCGGCCGTAACCGAAAGTATTTCGATGCGCCCAATTACGCTTATATCTATCGCCAGGCAATTATCCGTAACCCAACTGACAGCGTTTATAACTACCTCGGTAATTGGAAAGAGGATCCCGGCGGCTACAATTATGACAACCCGCTGCGGCCTATTGAAGAGGTGAGCGGGGAATCGGTCGTTAATGAAATGCGTTATAATGCCAACATAATCTTCACGCCTATCCGCAACCTGAACCTGAAGTTGCTGCTGTCTTCTGTGAAGCGAACTCAACTCTTTGGCTATGCCGAGAATAATAGCCACAAGGCTTCTGAAAGGAGAACCGGTTATGCTTCGAGGAGCGACGATTATCTGCGCGATAATCTGATGGAATTTACCACCGATTACACCCGCCAGTTCAACTTGCACAGGATCACCTTGCTGGGCGGCTACAGCTACCAGGATGTGACTGCTGAAGGCTTTGGGGCCAGCAATTCCAATTTCCCCACTGACCTGTATACTTACAACAGGTTGCAATCGGGCGATGCCTTGCTATTGGCAAATAATACGGTAACCATCACCAGCTTTAAAAATAACCATAAGCTGATCGGTTTCTTTGGCCGTTTAAATTATGTGTTTGATGATAAGTACATGTTAATGGCGAGCATGCGTTATGAAGGTTCGTCCAAATTCGGGGCTAATCATAAATGGGGTTATTTCCCGGCTGTTTCAGCAGGCTGGCGGATCAGCAAGGAATCCTTTATGGCCAATGTTGACTTTATCAACGACCTGAAGTTCAGGGCCGGCTTTGGTGTAACAGGTACGGCTCCCACAGATCCCTACCTGTCACTGATCAGCATGAACTATAGCAACAACCGTTTCCTGTATAACGGCCAGTGGATACAGCCTATAGAACCTGTGCGTAATCCCAATCCAGATCTGCGCTGGGAAAAGAAAACCGAGTATAATGTGGGATTTGACTTTGCGATCTGGAATAACCGTATCAGCGGTAGTGTAGATTTCTACCAACGCCATACGAAGGATATGTTGTATAGCTTCCCGGTACCAGTGCCTCCTAATTTGAACGGTACTACTATTGCCAATGCGGGTGAAATGAAGAACCGTGGCGTGGAAATTTTGCTGAATGTTGATGTGATCAGGACAAAGGATTTCGATTTCCGCAGCAATATTACCTGGGCTTATAATAAGAACACCCTGGTATCTATTTCCTCAGATCCCCGCTTCAAACTGGCCAACGATTATTTTGATGCAGGCCATACCGGCGAACCCATCCAGGTAATCACCCACCGTGCACAGGTAGGTCAGCCCCTCGGCAATTTCTTTGGTTATAAAACGATTGATGTTGATCAGAATGGCAAGTGGATCATTGAAGACAAGGATGGTAAACCCAAACCAATCGGTCAAGCCACAATTGACGACCGTAAAATACTGGGCAATGGCGTTCCCAAACACACCGCCGGCCTGAACCTGACATTCCGCTATAAGCGGGCCGACCTGGCGGTTAATATGCGCGGACAGTTTGGCTACCAGATCCTGAATTTCCAACGCATGTATTATGAGAACCCTACTGTAAAGGAGTATAATATGCTGGAAAGTGCACTTGATAAGGTGTATGGCAAAGCAAGGCTGACTTCTCCCTTAGCTTTTGTATCACACTATGTAGAAGATGGCGATCACTGGAAGGTTGACAACGTAACACTGGGTTATAATTTCAGCACCAATGGCAATAAGTATATCAGGAGCCTGCGGGTATATGCTTCTGCCCTGAACCTTGCTGTGCTCACCGGTTATAAGGGTATTGATCCTGAAGTAAACCGCCTGGGACCTGATGCCGGTAATGATTCAAGAGACAAGTATCCCACGATGCGCACTTTTACACTGGGCGTAAATATGAATTTCTAATCAAAGCATTATAACTCACTATATGAAAAAGCAACAAATTCTGTCCACAATATATCTGTCGCTGGGTATCACGATTATGCTGGGATCCTGCACCAGGCTGGATGAAGAGGTATATGACCAGGTTTTGGAAACATCTTTTAAACCTACAGAAAAAGATATACCGGCCATTATGGGTACGGCTTATACGCCCCTGCGCACGGTCATGGTGGGATGGCAGGGAAATTTTGACCTGCAGGAAGAACCGGCCGATATTATTGTCACCCCGGAGCGCCCAAATGGCTGGGTTGACGGCGGTACTTACCAACGTATGCACCGGCATGAATGGACGCCTACAGAATGGCAGCCCCGTAATTCCTGGAATGAAAATTACAAGGGCGTTAATAACACCAACAGGATCCTTTCCCAGATCGAAGATGGTTCCATCCCCGTTACCACCGGAAAGGAAGCCCTTGTTGCAGAGTTGAGAGCAGCCCGGGCATTTTATTACTCAATGCTGCTGGATAACCATGGCAATGTACCGCTGGTAGTTGACTTTAAAGATGCATCACTGCCCAAGCAAAGCACCCGCAAGCAGGTGTATGATTTTGTGGAAAAGGAACTGCTGGAGACTATTCCCCTGCTGAGCGAAAAGGCTGACAATTCAACTTATGGCCGGATGAATAAATGGGCTGCGCGGGCTACCCTAGCCAATGTGTACCTGAATGCCGAAGTGTATACCGGTACACAACAGTGGGAAAAATGCATTGAACAATGCAATGAGATCCTGACCAAGGGCCCCTATGTGCTGGAAACTAACTTTAAAACCAATTTCCTTACCAATAACAACACTTCCAAAGAACTGATATTTGCCGTGCCTTTCGATGAGATCTTTGCCACGCAAAACTCTATTCACATGAAAACGCTGGCTACCGCACATGGTCCTGCCCTGCAAATGCTGTCGCAGCCATGGGGTGGTAATTGTGCTGTGCCACAATTTATTGATACGTACGACCCGGATGATACCCGCCTAAAAGACACCTGGCTGCAAGGGCCGCAATATAATACCAGCAATGGCCAGTTGGTACTTACCTATACGAAAGCGGTGGCCGGTCTTGAGAGTAATGGATTTTTTGATGGCTACCGCATCGGCAAGTATGAGATCAAGGTCGGCGCCCGTAACGGCTTAAGTGTGGATTATCCAGTATTCAGGCTGGCCGGAGTTAAGATGATGAAGGCTGAAGCATTGCTTCGTAACGGTAAGGCTGATGAAGCTGCGGTGATTGTAACCGAAGTACGGACGCGTGCATTTGCATCTACCAATCCGGCTAAAGCTACTGTAACCGGCGCCCAACTGCAAATGGGCAGTTCCTATCAGTATGGATGGCAGAATAGAGATGGTTCTATTGCTGACCTGCAGGGTGGTGCCGATATTCCTTATGGCCGGATGCTGGATGAACTGGGCTGGGAATTTGCTGCTGAAGGACAACGCCGCACACAACTGATCCGCTTTGGTGTATATAGCCGCAAGATATGGTTTAACCACCGGCCCAAACTGGATGGCAAGACCCGTATATTGTTCCCTATTCCCCAGGTGGAAATTGATAAGAACCCCAACCTGAAACAGAATGATGATTATAAGTAAGCAATCGTCATATAGCAGTTAGTTTTTGTTAAACCCCTTGTTTTTACAAGGGGTTTTGTGATTTCTTTTTATCATTATACAATGAAGCAGTATAAACATAGCGCTGGCATAATCGTTATTATCATCCTGGTGATCGTTACTCTTTCCCAATGCCTGAGTGTACCTGAGCAGAAAACCGTAGCAGCGGCTGATATGCGGGGCGCAGGCTATATTGGTTCAGCGGCCTGCGCAAACTGCCATCAGGATATTCATGACAGCTATCTTGCTACTGCCCACCGTCATACTTCCGCCAGCCCTTCCCCTGCTACTATTAAAGGAAGTTTTGAGCCGGGGAAAAATAGCTTTCACTACCGGCCTAATGTAAAAGTGGTAATGGAACAAAGAAGCAATGGCCTGTTCCAGGTAGCCTATATGGATGAGGTGGAGAAGCAGGCCATTCCTTTTGGGGTGGTGATGGGATCTGGCAGGAAAGCGCAAACGTATTTGTACTGGTATGATGATAATGTTTTCCAGTTGCCCATTTCTTATTCCGTATGGGCACGCAATTGGGTAAACAGCCCCAGTTATCCGGCAGACAAAGTACGGTTTGACCGGCTCATTAATATTGGCTGCTTTGAATGCCATGGCTCTTATATTGAACGCAAAGGCACACAGGAGGAAGGTAACCGCCTGGTAGATTATTTTGATAAAACAAAGGTGATTTATGGCATGGACTGTGAACGCTGTCATGGCCCGGCAGCAGCACATGTCGATTTTCATACCACCCACCCGCAGGAAAAGCAGGCGCAGCATATAGCGATCTATAAGAAGTTGTCGAGGCAGCAACAGGCAGATCTTTGTGCCCAATGCCATTCGGGTGGCCATACTAGCCGGAATTCCATTTTTTATTTTAAGCCCGGTGATTCACTGGCCCAATATTTCTCCTCTCCCATCATTACCGGCGGCAATGTGAGCCAACTGGATGTGCACGGTAATCAGTACCAGTTGCTCAGCGGCAGTGAATGTTTTATCAAAAGCAATGTACTTACGTGTACTTCCTGTCATAATACGCATGTATCCGAAAGGGAGAACATGGCTGTATTTTCGCAGCGTTGCATGAGCTGTCATAGCAGTATTGCGCACAGTTTTGACAAGCAGCTACCTGCCAACGCTATTACCAGTAATTGTATTGATTGCCACATGCCGGCACTGCCTTCGCGGGCTATTACGATGAAGAAGGAAGACAAGGCTGAGGCTGATCCTAATTTGGTAAGGACGCACTTGATTAAGGTTTATCCTGAGGCGACTCTGCAGTTTATTCGAGATAATAAGTAAAGAAGCTATGATTGTTTGCCTTTATGTGCGGCAATTTTAGTCTTTATGATCTGGGCGATGGAATGGGCGCGGTTAACTGCTTCATTGGCTTTGTCGCCGGCAAAAAGTTGTCTTACTGTTTCCTGCCAAAGGTATAGCCACCTGTCGAAATGCAATGGATCGAGAGGATATAAAGCATCCAGTTCAATATGCTTTACCATGGGATTGCCTTTATAAGCCTGTCCACCCAGTAGTACCGATTCCCAGAAGGAGATCATGATGGGTATATGTTCCTCCCAGGAGAAGTGGACCACGCGTGTAAAGAAATGCCCGATGAGGCGATCCGGTATTACTTTCTTATAGAATTCATTGACCAATCGTTCAATATCTTCCCGGGTTTCAATGTCTTTCATACAGTACATTTAAGTGTTTCCTTTGCTTCGCTAACAGATTTCTCACTCCGCTTCGCTGCGTTCGAAATGACAAAACAATGTAGCGTTTCCAATGTATTACAACATCCTTAACACCACATGCTTGATGTTCTTCCGGTCCATGGTGTAGGAAATATGCACCCCTCCGTCTTTGGTTTGGATGATGGCCGGGTAACTGTATTCACCGGAGGTCGCGTCTTCCAGTGTGTATATATCTTTCCAATGTATACCATCGATAGAAACGGCTACTACCAGTTTGTTCCTGCCATTCCACCACTCCTTACCTTTCTGCAGCGGATTGTATACCAATACTTGCAGGCCATTACGCAAGGTCACCGCATCGGAACCTGAATTGGGATTGGGCAACGCGAGCTTGCCAAGCGGGCTCCAGGTATTGCCATTATCTGACGACCAGGTTTGCACAATATGGTTCTGCCGGCTTCTGCACAGGAGCTGTAACCGGTTGTTTTTATAGGTGAGGATACTGGGTTGTATCACGCCAAAGGTATCGCAGTTGATGGAGATATGCTTCCAGTTCTGTCCTTTACTGTCCGACTTTTCGAGGTGAATATGCCATTGTTTTTCGTCGGCGCTTTCGGTACTGGAAGGATGCAGGAGCGAACCATCTTTTAACTGGATGGGTTTATTTTTGATAGGGCCTAAGAAACCCTCGGGTAATTTTTCTGCTGCAGACCAATCCTTTCCTTCATTGTCGGAATATTTCATCATACCCCACCAGTCGCGGGGCGACTTACCTACTTTATAGAACAGGAAGAGACGGCCTTCCCTGGTACGGAATAGTACGGGATTCCAGCAGGCATAACGCAGGGTATCATTGATAATGCCATCGGCTATTTGCTGTGGCGCTGACCAGGCGCCTTTTTGAAAGGTAGTCAGCCAGATAGTTACCTGCGGACTGGACTCATATGGGCCGCCAAAGAAGGCAGCCATTAACCGGTTGCCGGACAGTTCCACCAGCGAGGATGCATGACAGGCAGCAACAGGAGGTTGCTTCATGATCACAGCAGAAGATACCAATACAGCTTTGATATTTGTTGTTTGTTGGGCTGCTGCTGAAACAGACGCAGCCAGCAATAACAGGCACCCTATATTCCTTACATTCATCCAGATCATTTAAAAGGGTATATTTTTTCAGTCACATTCCATCCTTCCACACTTACCAGCGGAGTCAGTAATTTGTCGTTCCATTCGACAGATACGGCCTTTCTCGCATGGGGCAGCACCGTAATGTAGTTATCACTGTAGAAAGCAGGCAGGATACGTTCTTTTGTTTGCGGATGCAGTAATGACAGGCGGTTAAAGAAGGCTATCTGATCACTATCATTGATTAGTTCTATGGTCATTCTGCCCGGTGCTTCTACTTTTGTTTCAGCAGCCAGGGATGTTGGTTTCAGCTCGTTCAGGCCGGTATATTGCCCATTGGCATTGGGCAGCCAATAAATGTTATGACTGAGAGTGGTTTTAGCAGTGGTGCTGAGTGTTATGGACAGAAAGATACCTTTTGCTGCGCGCAGTTTATCAACGGTATCTTTGATGTTCATGAATGTATTGACCGCAGCAGCATCCAGTGTAACCAATTTACCTCCCTGCCACAGGCGTTTACCATTCATATCCAGGGCCTCTATGTGAATGTAGCCATTGGTAACCGGTTTATCCCGGTGGTTGACCGTCATTACCGTTCCCTGCACCGGGTTGTACATTACATGCATGCTTCTGCCACCGGTGCGCAGGCCATAGAGACAGGCATTGGGATCGAGGTAATAATCATACATCTGCCCGCGCATGGCTGTCCAGGGATTCTGTGTTTTCCAGATGATGACACCAGTATACCAATCCCACATGTGGGCGCTGAAGCCCTCCATTAATGCGCGGTACTGATCGTAGTTGATGAGTTGCGCTTTTCGGGTCCAGTCCTGTACATCTTTTACAGGACCGTATCGGTTGATGTAATCTTTATAGCCAATGTATTTGTGGTATTCCCATACAGAGTCTGCCTGTTCCTTCCCTCGTATTTCACCGGCAGCAGGAGGCGTATATACAGGGGAAGCCATATTCTCCAATGGTATGAAGCGCTTCAGCGATTCATAATCACCCGTACCTACTGAACCTACTTCTGAATTAAAAGGATAGGTACGGAATTTCCAGAAGGTATCGGTAGGCTGTATTTCATAAGGGCCATCGCCACCTCCTTTCAGTATGTTCATAGACATGCTGTCGGAATTGGAGTAATCAAAGAATATCCGCGTGCCATCCAGTTGGGGCAAGAGGGAATCCCGCATGGCAGCCAGTATATCATCCGGCGGTGTTATTTCATTACCGCCGCACCAGATAGCGAGGGAAGGATGGTTGCGAATGAGTTTGATGCCATCTGCTACCGAACGGAGGAAGAGATCATGGTCATCGGGGTATTTGCGCCTTGTTTGCTGATCTTCTGCTTTTTTAGGATCTACCCAGCGGCCATTACAATCGCCCGACATCCAGAAGTCCTGAAATACCAGCATACCGTATTTATCACAGGCTTTATAAAACTCCGGCCGTTCCAACAAGGCGCCTCCCCAGATACGGATAAGGTTAAGGTTCATATCCCGGTGATAGCGTACTTCCGCATCATACCGCTCATCGGTAAAGCGCAGCATCGCATCGGAAATGATCCAGTTGCCGCCTTTGATAAAGATCTTTTGCCCGTTGACATGGAACTGACTGCTTAGGGTAGTTGTATTCCAGGCACGTTTTATTTCACGCACTCCAAAGGTCAATGATTCTTTGTCGGTAGCTTTTCCATTTTGGAGGAATTGCATTTCGGTAGTGTACAACTCCTGCCTGCCATAACCTGCCGGCCACCACAGCCGTGGATTTTTAAGTATTGCATTGGGCAAAACAACAGTAGTAGTACTGTTGGCGGGCAACGTAACAGGCTTCGTAATTATTTGTCCATTCAGTTTATATTGCAGTACACCCTGCACAGCCTTGTTGGCAGTATTCTCCAATTCGGCTGTCATCTTTATAGTGGCCGGTTGCTGTAGGCCATCCGGCTTCCTGATGCCTGGTACCAATGTTATGATATGTGGATTTTTCAGGTTGACACTGCCGGTCTTTTCAATGTATACTTTGTCCCATATACCGGTATTGCGGTCGCGGATGGGTTGTATCCAGTCCCACCCTGCTACATACTGGTGCGACACGTTTTTGGCAATGCGGCCATCGCCACCCTGCCCGCCATTGGGGTTACCTACCGGATCGGGCGGATAGACAATTACAGCCAGCCGGTTGTTACCGTTTTTATTAAGGTAGCGGGTGATGTTGTATGACTGACGCAGGAACATGCTTTTATGGGTCACCTCGTTGAGCTTATGGCCATTGAGGAATACATCGCAGCCATAGTTTACACCGCGGAACTGTAACGATACCTGCTGTGCGCCTGTAGGGTATGCTTCCTTAAAATCCTTCACGAACCACCAGGTATAGTACTCACGGCCTGTGTTGTAGATGTCCGGAATCTGCTCATTGTTCATGCCAAAGAAGGGATCGGGCACCTGCTTGTGGTGCAGCATGGTCGTAAGTACCGTGCCCGGCACGATGGCCGGTTTCCATCCTGTTAACGTGTAGGAAGTTGCAGATAGCTCAGTACCTGTTTCTTTAACTGAGGTTACCGGAGCATATTGCCAGCCGGTGTTCAGTTCATAGCGATTCTGGGCTGTGACATGCATGCTTAAGACGCATAACAGGAGTAATTGAAAGCGGTATGAGAACATGATTGATTATTTACTGCGCCGGTGTAAAGGCAAAGGCCAAAGCCGGATAGGTTTCTTTGGTTTTCAGTAAAGCAGCAGGGAGTGTTACTTTTACCGATTCTCCTTCACTTACCCATTTTAGGGTTTGCCCGGTTTGCAGCAATTTTATCTTTGTGCCTTTTTTAGGCAGGTTACCTTTCCATTCTATTACAGCGGGCAAAGCTTCGCCTTCTTTTATACGGGCCAATGCATAAACGGTGCCGGCATCTTTACTGCGGGTAAAGAAGATATTCCCCTGCTGGTAGTTGGCAATGGTACGGGTATTGTAGATGGCTGCGCCGTTCACGTTCATCCATTGGCCAATAGCCGCCAGCCGTTCTGTTGCTTCGGTTGGCAAGGTGCCATCTGCTTGGGGGCCAATACCCAACAGTAGACTACCCCCTTTGGCTACAATTTCAATGAGTGCATGAATGACCTTGGCAGGTGATTTGAATTGATCATTGGGTACAAAGCCCCAGTTGTTGGCCAGCGTCATACAGCTTTCCCAGGGATTGGGCAATTGTTTATCCGGAATGCGTTGTTCAGGCGTTTGATAATTTTCATAAGGACCATGTACGGTACGGTCTACCATCAATAATCCGGGCTGACTGCGCCGGGCCATGGCGGCTATTTTGGGCATATCAATATCCTGGCTCCATTCAGGAATAGGCGCCCCCCAGGAAAGTACTTCGGCATTGACGGTTTCCCGCGGACGTACCCAGCCGCCATCCAGCCACAGGATGTCCATAGCGCCATAGTTGTTCATCAGTTCACTGATCTGATTATAGGTAAACTCTTTGTACTTATTCCAGCGCCAGGGATATTTGTGGATGTCATAGTTGTTGTTGCGGTTGGCCGTGGCGTATTTGGGCCACCAGTAGTATTCTGTATGCCAGTCGGGCTTGGAGAAGTAAGCGCCGATCATATATCCCTCTTTGCGGAAAGCATCAAAGACATACTTTGCCACATCAGCTCTGGGGTTATTGGCAAAAGGTCCATTGGATATTTTGAAGTCGGTTTGTTTGGTATCGAACATACAAAAGCCGTCATGGTGCTTGGTGGTAAATACCAGGTAACGCATACCGGCTGCTTTGCCGGCGGCAGCCCACTGCTCCGGATTAAAGTTAACGGGGTTGAAATCTTTCTTTAGTCCCCAATACCATTTCTTGTAATCATCATACGCCATATTGCTGTCACGGTCAATCCAATCCTCCGAACAGATCGTCCAGGACTCCAGGATACCCGGCACGGCATACAATCCCCAGTGGATGATCATACCAAATTTCTGGTCCTGCCACTTGTCCAGTTTAGCCCGCACCAATGTATCGGTGGGCCATTCATAGGTAGCAGATTGGGGATGAACGCCTTGTTGGGCGATAGCGGTATCAATAAATAATACCATCAGTAACAGAAAGTATAAACAAATACGCATTACAAATAATTATTGAACATCAAAGATATTGTTTAATAAAGGAGTTAAATAAAATTTGATAAAAGTTGTAAGGATTTGTTCTTTTAACGACTAATCAGGTTAGATGTCTAAAAGATCATTACATGGTAGCAGCGGTTTACAGAAAATATGGCCCACCAGAAGTCGTTCAATTGGAAGAGGTAGAAAAGCCTGTGCCCAAAGACAATGAAGTGCTTATAAAGGTTCATGCTACAACAGTAAACCGTACTGACTGTGCTTTTCGAAGTGCCGAATTGTTCATCAACAGGCTCTTCAGTGGATTGTCCGGACCTAAAAAGAAAATATTGGGGAGCGAATTTGCCGGGGAGATTGCAGCTATTGGCAAAGACGTACAATCATTGAAACCGGGCGACAAGGTATTTGGGTTTAACGTCAAATTCGGGGCACATGCTGAGTATATGGTGATGGCGGAGGATGGTGCATTAACAACAATACCATACGGCATCACCTACCAGGAAGCTGCTCCAATCACAGAAGGTGCATGTTATGCCTGGTGCGATATAAAAGCTGCGAAAATAAAGAGCGGACAAAAGATCTTAATTAATGGAGCAACGGGAGCTATCGGATCGGCGGCGGTGCAACTTGTAAAGTACCTGGGAGCAGAAGTTGTTGCCGTTTGCAATACTTCCAATATACAACTGGTAAAATCACTGGGGGCTGATGAAGTAATTGATTATACCAAACAAGACTTCACAAAGATCAATCAATTATTTGACGTGGTGTTTGATGCTGTAGGCAAAAGTTCATTTGGCAAATGCAAACCACTCCTGAAGAAAGGCGGTATTTATATGTCTACTGAACTTGGCTACATGTCTCAGAATATTTTCCTGGCACTTATTACCCCACTGCTGGGAGGTAAAAAAGTATTATTCCCCATTCCGGCAATCAGGCAAAAAGATGTTATCTTTTTAAAAGAACTGGTAGAGGCCAAAAAATACAAGCCGGTTATTGACAGGCATTACACTTTAGACCAAATTGTTGAAGCTTATCAATATGTTGAAACGGGTCAAAAAAGGGGGAATGTGGTGATCATATAAATTAAACTACGCTTACTCCTTTAATTGCCAGTTATGATCATAAAAACCGGCCATCTTCAGGGCTCCGGCGCCGCTGTGCAGCATGTCCAGTTCAAAGATCATGAAATCGGGGAAGCCACTGGCGCCTGCATAGTATTGATTGGCAGATGCCGCCTGCATGCCTTTGATACCACTGCCGGTTACGGCCGCTACCGAAGCAATAGAAGAATATTGAATGGGCCATACGATGTAAGCGCCCAGTTGATCGCCGGTCAATGTTTTGTTGCCTGCTGTTATTTTGTTGCGCTCCACCTGTATGGGACAATCATTTAATAATAAGTTCCAGACGCTGTTGGTGGTTTTATTACCATAGAGGATGACGCCGCGGTCTTTATACTTTTCAGGCGTATATTCTTTATCAGCTACTATATCTACAGCCCCATTGCCACGATAGTACCAGGTCTCCGCATCAAAGAGGGCTTTGCTCCGGCTCCAGGTGTTCTCTTCTTTATTGCCAGTGGTACCATATACCAGTATCATGTTGTGATTAAAAGCCTCCTTAAAGGTGCCGTAGCGATGCGGGCCTTTCTGCCGGGCATCGGGTTGTTGAGAGATTACCCATTGCGTGCCTTCTTTCAATAACAATAAGCTGTCTTTATTGCTTTGGGTGGTATAACTGATAGGATTGCCTCCATCGAGGGTCACTTTGAGTGCAGCGCCGGATGGGAAGTCACTAAGGTGAAATTTCAGCAGGCGAATGTTATTGGTAGTGCCACTGATGCTGCCGGCGGCTCTATCCCTGCGAAGCTGCATACGGCTGTATTGCAGGGGATGCATTTGCTGCAGGATCGTAGCCCAGCGGAAAGAGGCAGAAATACCCGGACTGGCTGTACTGAAGTCAATGGTGTTGACACTGCTGTCGGGCAGGCGGTGATGCCACTGAAAGAAATCGAACAAGGGTTTCCAGTCTACACTGTGGTCGCCAAACCAGTGACTACCGCCGGGGTATTCGTAATAGCTAAGATCGGCATGAAAATCACCCAGTAGCTTGCGCATCTGCCGGGCGTAGTTGACAGATACCGTTCTGTCATCATCACCATGAAAGATATACACGCCATGCGCCTTGTAATTGGTGGCCAGTTTGGGTACATCGCTCTGATTGCCGGCACGCAGCAGGAGTTGTTCCAACGGATTGCTGCTGCTGTCGGGTATCAGTCCGTCGGCCGATCCATACCCCTTCATAGTGGGATAGCCGGCACAGGGTGCAATAGCGGCCCACTGATCGGGATAGGTTGCACCGAGGAACCAGGTGCCGTGACCACCCATGGAGTGACCGGTGAGGTAAATGTTGTGCGGATTGGGTTTGAAGGTTGTCTTGGCAATGTTCAATACTTCCATCGCATCCAGGCGTCCCCAGTCTTCCCAGTTAAAGCCGCGTGGTCTGCGGTTGGTGGCTGCCACGAGCGTACCCCAGTCTTTGGGCTTGTAGGCCCTGGCCTGGCCGATGGCTTCTACGCCGGCGCCGTGTACGGATAAGAATAAAGCGCTGTTGCTGGTGTGGGGAGCAGACTGTGGGGTAACGGAATAGTATTGCAGGCTGCCATCAATAGCGCTGGTAAATGTGCTGTTGTATTGTTCGGCCGGCATTACGGCTTCAATATTGATTTTCTTTTCATCCAGTGTTTTCCCTTTATCCAGTATGGTAAGGGTGCATTCATATTTGCCTTTGGCGTTAATGCTGCTGCCATCAAAGCTGAAAGGGATCTTGCGGGATGACATGGCAGGAATGGCGGGCACGCCAATAGAAACCTGCTTGCCTTGCAAAGTGGCTTTAATGAGTAAATTTTTCAACTCTTTCGTACTGGTATTCAGCACTACTACTGCTCCTTGTAAAACACCTGCCTGCAGACCTGGCACCACAAAGGGCAACGTAAGGTCTTCTGTATTCAACGTTACCGGCTTTTCCGGGAAGAGGAGACTGGCTACGGCCGAAGCTCCCCGTACATAAAACTCATTGAGCCCCTTTTTGAGTTGGATGGGAATATATAAGAAACCTATGCTATAAGGATCGCCTGTATGTTGTTCTCCATTTACAAATACGCCACTGTTGCCCTTGATGTTGAGCAAGGCTGTCTGTGCTTTGGGCGAAGTATAAGTAAGGTAGATATAGCTGCCACCGGCACCCAGTCCGCCCCGGATAGCACCGGGTGTAACACCGGGACCTGCGGGCGCTCCGCCCCTTCCGGCGCCACTACGCAGGCGGAGGCGATTAATACTGTCGGCCTCAACGGGTTGCCATACAATGGCCTGCCCTCTTTCATTCCTGCCAATGGTATCACCGGCTACCGGTGTTTTTAAGGTGCCGGTATAAAGGCGATAGGCCAGTTCATCACTGTATACGGCTTCCCGGCCATAGCGGCTGGGCAGGTTGGCGATGAGGCCTTGTTTGAAGTAGACTTCCTGCGAAAAAACAGGCAGTGATGCCAGGAGGCAACACAGGATGACGTACGTTACTACTATTCGCTTCATAATGCAGGAGTGATAGGTACAACCCGGGCCAGGCCTGAGCTAAATCGTTTCTGATGGAGTAAAATTATTGATTATTGAGAGAATGGAGGTAGAGAAAGCTTCATAAAAAACGAAACCCGGAAGTTTGATTGCTCAGGGACGACCGGGGATAGGATAAATTAAAGGTAATACTTTGTACAGGAATAATTGATAAGAAATAATGATTTGTTTACTGGTATTTTCAGGATTTACGCGCTATTTTGGAGCATTCAAATCGCGCATCTATGAAAAACATCAGTAAACAGTTTATTGAATACCTGTACAATCATTTTATCGGCAACTTTATCGGCTTTGTTATTGGCATGGCTTCTGCCCGCCTGGTATCCCATTATTTTACTACCCGCAGTATTAAAAATCTCTGGGGACTTGCCGCCCGCAAAACAGTGGTTGATAAACAGACTTTCAGTCTGATGGAATGGTCTATTTCAATCCTGATCGGATTTATTGTTTTTGAGCTTATTTCCAAATGGGTGAAGAAGAAAACAGATGCCCTGTTGCCCAGGTATAAACTTACCCGTTGGATGGCGTCTGAGCAGGCATTGCAAGAAACAGCCACTACACCGGCTCAAAAGTGAGGAAGTTCTCACCGTCCAATCATGTTAGCCTCTGCCTCGCCATTGCTTCGTACCATCTTCGCTTTCTGCGGGAGCCAACCCTTAGTAAGTGCGCTTTTGCCTCGAAGCATAGTCGAAGGAAAGGCGGCACGTAAGGTCCTGCAAATCCTCTAAATCATGGTTCTGACAGCTTTGTTGAACATTTGGCACTAGTGTGGTCGAACAAGCGTTAAACGAAATGTTGCCGACTGCTTCGGATAGCTTAATTTCAGTTCCGTACATGAAAAAGAAGTATGCACATATTGACCTATCACCTGACCTTCAGGTTTTTAGGGCCAATTATATAGCGGCCACTGAAGTGGAAGCTACTATAGGTCCTATTACCTGCTATAAAGTGCATGGCCGTTATTTTATCCGCACCAAAAGCTCCCTCACCGGCAAACGGGTCAAAAAAGATAAACGCTTTCAACGCACCATGCAGAACGCTGGCATACTGGCATTAGCTGCTAAGTGTGTAACTCCCATTTATAATGCGCTCACAGAAGACTGGCGTTGCCACGACCTGTTCCGCAAGTTGGTAGGTGTTGGTGTAAAGTTATTGCACCAGGATCAAGGCTGTGCAAAAGAAGCAATACAGCAGGCAGTGCATATAGAACTGACCCGGCTGGGTTATAGAACCGAGTGGCCGGTATGGGAACTACCACCCAATATGCAGCAATGGATAGAAGAAGAGCAACCGGAAATGCCGGATTCAGCTTCAGGAGCTCAATGCGGCACAACCAATGTAGCTAATATTATATTTTACTTATCCTTCACCATGTTATCAAACGACCAGCGGCCATTGCCGACAATTAAGAAGTAAATAAGCAAAAGCAATACGAGGATGGAAAGGGCCAATTCGGAATAGGGTGTCCATAACCCATCAGATGAATTGACAAAGATGATAGCGCCCAGCAGTATAGGTATCTGTATAAGACAGGCGAGCCGTGTGGCCAGGCCTATCGCCAGCAAAAAGCCACCCAGCATGTGTGCAAATACAACATAGTGACCAATTACCAGTAATGCAAAAGAGGGACTTGGTATTGCGTTGGCCAATCTATCCAACTCCAGGCTCATGTGGGAAAGAAAATCAATTCCTTTATAGCACAGAAAAATGCCAAAAACAACCCGTATGAGGTCTATCCATTTCGGATGATGTGTATCACCCCAATGTTCAATGCGTTGCAGAAGATTCATATAGCAATGATTTAGGTGATCGGAGAAAGAACTGGTATAAAGTTACGCTATTTGGTAATAGCGGCGAGTGGGCATTTGCTTCGATGACTGTTGCTTTACTTATGTACGAAAAATAATCCACAATTCCTATACCCACTTACCACATAAAACTTTGAATTCTTTAAGTTTTGCTTTGATTTTTGCAATCGTGTCATTTTATAATCACTGTACCTTTACCAGGCATTTCTCCCATCGTTCTATCCGTCCATGTTATTTAGTTAGCCATAACCTTACATCCTTTAAGTCTGAAGGAAAGGTATTCTATTATTCATACATCGAACCATCATGATAAAACTACAAGTCAACAGTAAAAGCTATTCCGTTGAGGCAAGTCCGCAAATGCCCTTGCTATGGGTATTGCGTGATATGCTGGGACTCACGGGAACAAAGTTTGGTTGCGGCATGGCGCAATGCGGCGCCTGTACTGTTCACCTGAACGGGGAAGCAGTACGCTCCTGTGTAACGCCGGTTTCGCGGGCTGCCAACCAACAGGTAACTACTATTGAAGGACTCTCTTCCAATTTGAGCCATCCCCTGCAACGGGCCTGGCTGGAAGAAGATGTATTACAGTGCGGCTATTGCCAGAGCGGCCAGCTTATGTCGGCAGCAGTATTGCTGCGCGAGAAGCCTGATCCTACGGATGAAGATATTGACAAGGCTATGAGTGGTAATATCTGCCGTTGCGGTACTTATCCGCGGGTACGTAAAGCTATTCACCGGGCCGCTCAATTACAAAAAGAAGGAGGTAAACAATGAGCACTACACCTGCCATGAGCCGCCGGAAGTTTTTACAAACAACCAGCGTTTTTGCCGGAGGATTACTGATCCCTTTTGTGGTGCCAGCAGGCGCCAAACGCATGGGCATTTTTGATGCCCCGGCAGCGGGTGCAGATGGCAGCGCCGTTGCCTTTGCTCCCAATGCCTACCTGGGCATCGGAAAAGATAATACCATACATATTATGCTGGCGCATGTGGAAATGGGACAAGGCGTATGGACAACCCTGCCCATGCTGATCGCTGATGAACTGGATTGTGACTGGAATAAGATCAAGGTAGAACATGCGCCACCCGGGCAACCTTATGTTCACACAGTGTATGGTCTGCAAATTACGGGCGGGTCCTCCTCTACCTGGTCAGAGTTTGACCGTTATCGCCAGGCAGGCGCTACGGCGCGCACTTTACTGGTAGCTGCCGCGGCACAACAGTGGGGCATTGCACCGGAAGCATGCAGTACCGCCGATGGATTTGTGATAGCCGGTGATAAAAAAGTGAGTTATGGAGAAGTAGCCGATGCAGCCGCCAAGCTACCACCACCGGCTAATGTAACGCTAAAGCCAGCCAGTGAATGGAAGTATATCGGTAAAGGAAGGAAAAGGCTGGACACGGGCGAAAAGATCAATGGGCAGGCAAAGTTTGGGATGGATATACAATTCCCCGGCCTGCTTACTGCCCTGGTAGCACGCCCACCGGTATTTGGCGGTAAGGTGAAGTCTTTTGATGCCACCAAAACAAAAGCCATTCCCGGCGTAAAGCAGGTAGTGAAGGTGCCATCGGGTGTAGCCGTGATCGCCGATCATTTCTGGGCAGCCAAACGCGGACGTGATGTACTGAAAGTAGAATGGGATATTGACCCGGTACTGGCTATTGACAGTAAAAAGTTATGGGATGATTACCGGAAGCTGGCCGCCACGAAAGGAGCTGTTGCGGCGCAGGCGGGTGATGTGGCAGCGGCTTTACCCAAAGCAACCAGTACTATTGATGCAGAATATACATTGCCCTACCTGGCGCATGCGCCTATGGAGCCGTTGAACTGTACCGTAAAGATCACGGGTAATAAGTGCGAGATATGGACCGGCACCCAACTGCCCGGCCTTGATCAGGCCAACGCGGCAAAGATATTGGGCTTTCAACCCGAACAGGTAGCCGTGAACACGGTATTCCTGGGTGGCGGCTTTGGACGACGCGCTACGGCGACCTCTGATTTTGTAGCAGAAGCCGTGGAAGTAGCCAAAGCCAGCGGCAAACCAGTTAAAACGGTGTGGACGCGGGAAGATGATATCCGCGGCGGTTATTACCGGCCTGCCTTTATGCACCTCGTGCGTATAGGATTGGGGGCTGATAAGATGCCCACAGCCTGGCAACACAGTATAGTAGGCCAGTCTATCATGACCGGCACTATGTTTGAAGCAGGTATCAAAAATGGTATAGATGAGACTTCTGTGGAAGGCGTCCATGATTCGCCTTATATGGCCGCTATTCCCGATCGCCTTATTGAGCTGCACTCTCCCAAAAGCAAAATACCGGTATTGTGGTGGCGTTCTGTAGGGCATACCCATACTGCCTTTGTGATGGAAACGATGATTGATGAACTGGCGCATGCTGCCGCGAAGGACCCTGTGGAATTCCGCCGGTCATTGTTGAAGACACATCCGCGTCACCTGGCCGCCCTTAACCTGGTGGCAGAAAAATCCGGCTGGGGCACTTCGTTACCTGCCGGGCATTTCAGGGGTGTGGCGGTACATGAATCTTTTGGCAGTTTCGTGGCGCAGGTAGCTGAAATTTCTCTTGATAAAGGAACGCTACGGGTGCATCGCGTCACCTGCGCGATAGATTGCGGACTGGCGGTGAACCCGGATGGTGTAGCGGCCCAGATGGAAAGCGGTATTATATTCGGTCTCACAGCGGTCCTATATGGTGAGATCACATTGGAGAAAGGACGTGTGCAACAGCGGAATTTTCACGACTACCGCATGCTGCGTATGCAGGAAACACCGGCCATCAGTGTTCACATTGTTCCCAGTACAGAAAAGATGGGCGGCGCCGGCGAACCTGGCGTACCTCCCATAGCACCGGCCATCGTGAATGCCATTTTTTCGGCTACCGGTAAGCGGATACGCAGTCTGCCGTTACAGGCTGGCGATCTGCAGGGCAATGCATGAGATTTTCATCAGTAAATGACAGGACATGAAACAAACTAAAAGGTTTATTTTATACACGCTATGTATAGTGGCCAGCTTATCACTGGCGGCTGTTAGTATTCAACCGGGAAAGAAGGCAACAAGGCATAAAGGCATTGAGGCAACGAAGGATGAAGCGGCCTCCAAAGAAGCCTTCCTTGCTGTATATAAGGTGCTGATGAGCCCGCGGTGCATGAACTGTCATCCGAAAGGTGATGCACCCTTACAGGGCGATGACAGCCACGTGCATACGATGGATGTTACCCGCGGGCATGATGGCAAGGGATTGTACGCCATGAAATGCGCCAACTGCCATCAAAGCGGTAATACGCCAGGACTTAATATGCCGCCCGGCAATCCCAACTGGCACCTGCCGCCGGCTGATATGCCGATGGTATTTGAAGGCAGATCCCCGAAGGAGTTGGCCCTGCAATTGAAAGACCCCAATCAAAACGGCCATAAGACCCTGCAGCAGCTAATTGACCACGTATCAAAAGACACCCTTGTATTATGGGGCTGGAATCCCGGCGATGGCCGTAACCGACCGCCTTTAAAACATGCGGAGTTTGTAAAACAGTTTAAGACGTGGGTGGCAAAGGGTGCAGCAGTGCCGGATTGATTATTGTTTCAACACTTTTACGGTGAGTTTGCGGCCGGAGACGGGATTGCGGATGATGAGCATATAGATGCCAGGCTTGAGGCCGGTTACCGGAATAGATTCATGGTGATAGCCCGGCATCAATTCCCTGGAACGTGCCAGCACCTGCTGGCCGGTGGCTGTATACAAGGTAAGCAAGACCGACGTCGTCTCTTCAAGGTATAATTTTATGTATAAGGTCGTTTGTACCGGATTGGGATACACCAGCGCAAAACCATTGCCAGTACCCAGATCAATCTGTATTGCATTCGGCTGGTGCAAGCCCTGCGTACAAATGGGATTGATACCTGCAGTAGCGATCACCGTCTCCCCTACAGTACTTTCAATAGCATAGCCATTTACAACAGCACTGCTGCCTGCACTGGCAATTGTCACCTGTTTTGCCTGTTGCGCTTGTCCGTGAGTGGCTAATAACAATAGGGCGAGCAGGTAAAGCAAACTACTGCTGAAAAAACGCTTATTTACCATAGTGCAATAGCTGGTCAATGGTTATTGTTTTACAGATTCTTCCGGCGCTACGCCACGCTCTCTGTTGGCTGTACCTGGTAATTTCCCTTTGCGCACATCATTGAGTAGCGTACCCCGCTCTGCTTCCGGCTTCAGCTCTTCTACCGGTATGCGGTGCTCCCTGGCATAGGCATCATGACGGATGCCGGTGACCATCCAGGATATTTTACCATTGGGCGCGCCACCCGCTACACGGAATTTGTTGCCTGTTATTTCCTGCGCTATATAGATATTGGGCGAAGGTTTGCCGATAGCTGTAAGCTGGTAACGGAAATCCATGTTGAGCGCTTCAAAGTAACCGGGTAAAGTAATGGTGGCCTCCCCCCTGCTATCCAATACTACATTACCGTTGTAGATGTTCATCATATCGGGCGATTCCACGAAGGAATGGGAGAGGTATTTGTTCTGCGGATCGAGCGGGTGATCAATTTTAAAACTACCGGCAGCCTTGGACAGCGTACCATTTACATGCACCCTGCCCTGGAAATAACCGGCATAAGATCCTGTACCAGCACCTTCCCCATAAATAGCAAAGGTGTTAGCGCCAAGCGCATATCCCCATACAGCTTTGGCGTTGCCCGATCTTGTGGCCTGCCCAAATACGCCAGCTGCATATTGGTCATTGGAACCGGTGGAGCCAAAAACACCTACTGACTGCCCGGTGGTGGATAATACCTGTCCGCCTACCGCAGCCGCACTGTATCCTGTGCCATAGCTGTAGGCATTGAGGCCGATACTGTTGGCGTCATTGGCATATAGGATAAGTGCTCTGCCACTGGCGGCTGTCCAGGTTTGCCCCACGTGGTTGTGATCACTACGGGAAAGGGTATTCTGTATTCCATTGCCACCAAAGGCTGCACTGAGGGTCACCGCACCGTCAGCGCCTCCACCCACTAACCCGGCACCTGCATTGACTGCGGCAATATCGCCATTACCGGTGATGGTAATGGTGTTGTCTGTTACATCAAGCGTGGTTCCACCAGTAGCAGCCAGTGTTACCTCATCTTTTAGACCATTGAAACTTTTCACTACCTGTGCCGCGGGTATCTTAGTGGCTGTAACCGCATTGTCGGCAATCTTTGCGGTGACCACTGCATTATCGGCCAGTTTCGCCGAATTCACTGCTGCATCAGTGAGTTTCGGCGTGGTGATCACTCCGTCTCCCACTTTCGCTGTAGTGATTACATGGTCAGGTAGCTTGGGGGTTGCCACAGCGCCGTCTGCAATTTTATTAGTGGTGATCGTATTGGCGCCAATAACGGTAGCATTTTGTGCGCCGCTTATGTCACCTGTGAGTGATCCGGTGAAACTGCCGGCTTTCTCAGCCTGCAAGGCATAGGGTACTGCAATCAGTTCCATGGTGGCCAGGGGTGTATAGCTGCTGCCCCCGTTGATGTCTACTTCCACCTGCAGGAATTTGGCGCCTGTACCCCAGGCAACGTCGGCAAATACGCCGGAGACGACTGTTCCTCCCCCTATCTGCAGGTTTACCAGTCCAAAAGAACTGGTGGTGGTGTTGTGCCGTTCGCTGTACAACACAGTCCCTGTAGCTGCGCCATCACGGATACTAAAGCGCAGGCTTACGTTGCGGCTGGCTATAATGGCGCCATTGGTATTCCTGACCACAGCCTGGTAGTTGAATTTGCGGGGAGCTTGCGCCTGCAGGGAATGGCAGACGAGCATAATCAAAAAGCTTAACAGCAGTTGCTTCATACAGGAGTGTTTCGGTATGAGGGAGATACTGCAAAGCTATACTGCCATGGGACCGCAGGGGGCGGTTTGTATGTGAACTGCAGGAGTTTGTATGTGAATGTCTGAACCGGGATAAATGAATCTTTGAATTGAATAGCGGCAGGCTTATCTTTAGCATCCAACTTTACAAGTTATATGAAGCCATTCCTTTTTATTGCCCTTATTACAACGATTGCGTGCGCAGGTTGCAGCACTGCCAGGCATACTTCCACCAACGACGGATGGATCAACCTGTTTAATGGTAAGGATATTAATGATTGGTTTGTGAAGATCCAGCACCATGACGTAGGGGTGAACTTTGGTAATACTTTCCGGGTGGAAGACAGTATGATCCGGGTAAGTTATGATCAGTATGGCGACTTCAATGACCAGTTTGGCCACCTGTATTATAAAACACCTTTTTCTTATTATCACCTGAAGCTGGAATACCGGTTTGTGGGTCAACTGCAGCGTGGCGCCCCCTCCTATACTTTACGCAACAGCGGTGTGATGTACCATTCACAGGACCCGCGTACCATGTCCAAAGAGCAGGACTGGCCCATCTCTGTGGAAATGCAGTTCCTGGGCGGACTGGGTGATGGCAAACCAAGAACAACGGGCAATATGTGCTCTCCCGGCACCCATATTGTATACCAGGGCAAGCTGGATGACCGGCATTGCATTAACTCTACTTCCAAAACGTATGATGGCGATCAGTGGGTACGGGCCGAACTGATCGTACTGGGAGATTCCCTGATCACCCATATTATTAATGGCGATACGGTGATGCAATATTCCAAACCGCAAATAGGTGGGCCCGTTGTGAACCGTTATGACCCGGCCATTAAGCAAGACGGCAAATTGTTGAGCAGCGGGTTTATAGCACTGCAAAGTGAAGGTCAGCCGGTAGACTTCCGGCGGATACAGTTGAAGGATCTTTCGGCGCTGAAAAAGTAATAGTCCGCAGGGACCCTTTCAGGAGACCCCGCGGAGAAAATTAAATAGACCCTGCGGGGAAGCTATTCATTGACCAGTATTATTTTGCCGATATGCCTGCTGCTTTGCATGAGCCGGTGGGCTTCGGCCGCTTCTTCAAAAGAAAAGGTTTTATAAATAACAGGCTTGTATTGCCCCGCTTCTATTAAAGGCCATACCTGTTGATGGATATCGAGGGCAAGCGCTTTTTTGTAACTGTATTCCCGGTTACGCAAGGTGCTGCCGGTAACTGTAAGGCGTTTGCGCATGAGTTTGAATAGGTTCAATTGCACTTCATTCCCTTCCACGGCATTGATGTATACCAGTCTGCCTTCGGGACTTAGTATGTTAAGGTTCTTATCGAGGTAATCGCCGCCTACCATGTCCAGTATAACATTTATTCCTGTAGTGGCCAGTTCCTGTTCAAAATCCTGCGTTTTGTAGTTGACATATTTCTTAGCCCCCAGCTCCAGGCAGGCTTTGCCTTTTTCGTCTGAACCCACTGTAACAAAAACCTGTACCCCAAAGGCCCTGCCCAGTTGAATAGCTGTAATGCCAATACCACTACTACCGCCATGCACCAATAGTTTTTCCCCTTGTTGCAACCTGGCCCTTTGAAAAAGATTGGACCATACAGTAAAGATGGTTTCCGGCAGACTGGCCGCTTCGGCAAAACTGAATCCTGCAGGAATGGGCAGGCATTGGCCTTCCTGTACCGTTGCCATTTCTGCATAACCACCTCCGGCAATGAGAGCGCACACGTTGTCGCCCGGCTTCCATAGGGTAACAGCATCACCGCATTGGATGATGATCCCAGCTACTTCCATACCGGGAATATCAGCCGGCGCGCCCGGAGGCGCGGGATAGTTGCCCTCACGTTGCGAAAGATCGGCCCGGTTAAGACCGGCGGCCTTCACGGCTATCAACACTTCATCGGGTGCGGGCGAGGGGGTAGCATATTCCTGTACCTGTAATACTTCCGGTCCGCCCGGCTGCGTGATCACAACTGCTTTCATATTGTTGCTTGTATAAAAGCAACAAAGATGCGTGTTTATTGCTTTCCTTTTGCCGGCACATAGGTAAGTACTGCCATGCCACAGTCATAAGATTGGGAGGCAACCAAAGTGAGGTCCCGTTTATAACCAGGGTCTTTAAAGATCGACAATCCGCTGCCCAGCGCTACAGGATTCACAAATAAATGGAACTCGTCAATAAGTCCTGCCGCAATAAGGGAGGATACAAAGCTGGCGCCGCCATATACGATCATATCCTTGCCGTCCTGTTTTTTTAGTGTATTGATCTCTTCTGCCAGGTTGCCTTTGGCCAGGCTGGTATTTTCCCATACCGATTGGCTGAGCGTTTTGGTAAATACTACCTTATGGGCTGCTGTGATGGCTTTGGCAAAAGGATATTGCGGATCACCGGGATTGGATGCCACCCTGGCCCAATGGTCAATAAAACCTTCTGCTGCCATTTTCCTGCTGGGCAGTACGGTATCAATAGTAGCATGCAGGTCGATGAAATACTTTTGTAACGGATCATCCCAGGTCCAGGTTGGCCCCCAGTTCCAGATCATCCAATCCGTTCTTCCCTGCGAGTCGGCTATATAACCATCAACGGATATTTGTATTTGCAGTTTGAGTTTTTTCATGGCTTGTGGTGTTTACACTATTGTTATCAAAAGTAGCGGGTTGGCAGTTGGGCCTGCTGGTGTCAATGCGACATTTAAAGGGGCCGTTTGCGGCAGGAAAGGCCGGCACAAGTACGCTAACGCACAGGAACCCGGTTGCATACTTGCACCAGGTCGTATATAATAAAATAAACTTTCAGAAATATTTGAAAGTTTGGAATAGTATAGTATCTTTGACTCAGCAAACGTTCTTATACCAACCATCAAAATACAACTGGTATGAACACCATCGCCTACATCCTCTACCTGTTTATCACTTATCTTATTACTGTACGGGTGGGTTTTATTTTCTACCGCAATGGCCGTGTGTTTATCCTGGAGTTGCTGCACCATGATGTACAGCTTACGGACTTTATTAACCGCATACTACTCACCGGTTATTACCTGCTAAACCTGGGTTATGCCACCGTGATGCTAAGCACCTGGGATACGATCCTCACCTGGAAAGACCTGGTATTGAGCATCGTGATGATGACGGGTAAGATTATGCTGACGCTGGCCGTGGTCCATTTCTGCAATATGGCCGCGATCTATTTAATCAGCAAACGCAATCAACATTTCCTTAACTCCAAAATATAGTATATGAATACCTCCTACAATTTTATGGCTTATCTGATCTATCTGCCCGTAGTGATTATTCTTACCTGGTATGTGGCCCATACCCTGTTCAAAAACAGTAAGGTGTTTATGCTGGATATTTTCAGCGGGAAGACAGAGATCGCCACTGCTACGAATAAACTGTTTGAAACCGGCTTTTACCTGCTGAACCTGGGCTTTGCTTTCTGGGTGATGGAAATATCCCATGATCTGGAAGCCACCCGCAGTATGCTGGAAGTGCTGAGCGCCAAGATCGGTGGGTATTGTATTTACCTTGGCATCAGCCTGTTCTTTAACCTGTACCTCTTTTTCCGTGGCCGGAGAATCTCGAAGGAAAAAGCCCGGCTGGCTGCGGCAGCTAATTTTCCGGTTCCTAACGCGTAAGAAAGGCAGAGAGACATAAAGGCAACGAGGACGTTTGAGTCGATTAAGAAAGTAATGGTTTACCTGTATGGATTAGCTTACATTTTTCTACGCGCCTTTCCTCACAAGCGAGACCGTCCGGATGATTTCCGGCGGTCTTTTTGTTTTAGATCAATGATCGGAAACAACTATCGGTCAGGAACAATTGACCCACATCAAAAAGCGCCGTTCTGGCGACATTCTACGACAATCAGGCCCCCGGGATTATAATAGTTTCAACCATGCTCTCGTTTGTACATAAGCGAAGCAGCAGCAGCCTTCGCCAACCTTATACCTAACCCATATCGATGAAAAAGTATTACCTGTACAATGGCGCCCGCCAATACGGGCCATTCAGCTTTGCCGAACTGAAACACCAGCACCTGCTCCGCGATACCCCTGTATGGTATGAAGGACTGAATGAATGGAAACTGGCCGGATCGGTAGAAGAGCTACAGGGAATATTGCCGCCCGCCTGTCCTCCTCCCTTTATAGTTTCCAATACCGGTAACGGAGCGGCTCCCTCTCCCCTGCCACCCCGGGCTTCTTCAAAGATCAATACCCGGTTCCACAACCAGGTGGTATTCCTTGCCAGCCTGATTGTATTGTTCCTGCTCATCCTGGCGATGGTAGTGATGAGCCGGTGGTAAATGTCCCGGAATGGGAAAAATCATATATATGAAGTAAAATAGTTATGAATATTGGAAGAAGGTTTCTATATTAGTGCCCTGAATATATCCTACCAAGTTATCCTATCTGCCTAAATCCATCTCCCCTGCGGAACCTATCTCCGAACCACAAAAATCAATCTATGCTTAAATTCTACAAGCTGACCAGGTTTGCTATCCCTGTGTTTTTTTCCTTTGCTACATTACCAGCTTTCAGCGCCATTTTTACCGTTACAAATACCAGCAGCAATGTTGGGACTGTAGGTTCACTGGCATGGGCCATTGACCAGGCCAATACTACGCCCGGGGCTGATGTTATTGAATTTGCCTTACCGGCTGACCAGCCCTGTACGATTGACCTGACAGTTGCCCTGCCCACTATTGCGGAAGCGGTTTTCATTAACGGCTATTCCCAGGCAGGTTCTGTACAGGGGCCTATCGCTACCCGTGTCATACGCGTAAATATTAATGCGGCAGGTGTAGGAGGGACTAACAATGCATTTACCATTGCGGCCGGCGCCGATAATGTAACGATTGCCGGCCTGGCTATTTACAGTGCGCCGGGTTATGGTATCCAGGCGCTTCCTTCCGATGTAGACAATTTGCATGTATGGGGCAATTATATAGGAACCGACAGTACCGGCCTGGCCATTACCCATGGCGCTACCCCGCTGGGCAATGTAGGCGGCGGCGTTGATGTGAATGTGACAGCTTCTTTTACAGCTTCCAATAATATTGTAGTAGGTGTTAATGGCGATGGCGTTAATGATGCCAATGAAGGCAACCTGATCGTGAACAGCACCAGCCTCTCCGGCAATAATGGCGATGGCGTGGCACTCTGGCTGTGTACGAATTCGGTAATTGCCGGGAATATTATCGGTCTGAATAAGAATGGTACCGGTGACCTGGGCAATGCCCGCGACGGCATTGTGGTAACGGTGATCAGCAGTAATGTGGTGATTGGCACCAATGGAGATAATGTATCGGATGCTGTGGAAAGTAATCTTATCGGCGGCAATGGAAGGAACGGTATTTTGCTGGCCGGAGAATCTATTAATAATGTTGTCGCCGGCAACACCATCGGTCTGGATGCTGCCAATGCCGCAACGGGCAATGGCGCTTACGGTGTTTACCTGCTCAATACAGCCAGTAACCGCATTGGTACTGATGCCAATGGCACCAGCGATGCACTGGAAGGGAATGTTATTGGCTCGAACACACAGGCAGGCATCCGGATTGAGACCGCCAGCTTTTTTGGGTTTGAAATATCCTCCGACAATAATACTATCCAGGGAAATATTATTGGTACCGATGCCAGCCTGACGCCCGACCGGGGCAATGGCACCAATGGTATTGAACTGATAGCAGGGTTCAGCGGTTTTAATATTGACAACAACATTGTATCCAACAATACGATTGTTAATAACAACAGCAACGGCATACAGGTACTGACACCTGCGGCTGGTACTACCAGCACCGGTAATAAGTTTGCTGGTAATGCTATTTATAATAATGACGGGTTGGGTATTGACCTGGTAGGAGGTATTACAGGTGTTACTGAGCTCAGCGGTGTTACGGTGAATGATGACGGCGATGGAGATGCAGGCGCCAATGACCTGCTGAATGCACCGGTGATCTCTTCTGTGCGGATAGATGGCAGCAACCTGGTGGTAGAAGGATTTACGCGCCCCGGCAGTGTGGTGGAATTCTTTATTGCCGATGCGGCTCCCAATCCCAATCCGCTGCCCGGCAGCTTTACCAAAAGTTTTGGACAGGGACAGGTGTATTTGTTCCGTGCACAGGAAGGCACCACTTTAGGAGGTATTGCCGATGGCGATGCCACCCAGAACACCTATGATGATAACGTAGAAGGCACCGGCACCGGTGGCACCCGCACGGAAGACCGGTTTAGTTTTACGATTGCCCTGAGCTCCTTACCTGCTGCAGTAACTGCCGGCACACGCATTACAGCCGTGGCTTACCTGAATGCTACCGGCGCGGGCAGCACTTCGGAGTTTGGCGGTGTGATGGCAACTGTAAACCTTCCCGTTCACCTTACGTCCTTTAAAGGCCGGATACAGGATGGCAAGTCCTACCTCACCTGGACTACCACTGAAGAGCAGAATAACAGCCATTTTGAAATAGAGAAGAGCACTACCGGCGGCAATTATACGGTGATTGGCCGGGTGAATGGAAAAGGCGGCTGGAATAACCAGTATGATTTTACGGATGAAACAGCGCTGGCCACGGTGAATTATTATCGCCTGAAACAGGTAGACCTTGATGGAAGACCTACTTACAGTAAGATACTGATCCTCAGAACTGACCTGGAGAAGTTTGCAGTGAAGGCAGGACCTAACCCGTTTGCCGGCAATATCAATGTGTTTTATCAACTGGATAAAGAAGAAACATTGCAAATACGCCTGTATGACCAGGCCGGCCGTATCGTGAAGCAATATACTACGCGCGGCGGCGCTGGTGGCAACACGTATAATATCAGCGACCTGAATAGTCTGCCCAAAGGTAATTATACCCTGGAGCTTACCGGCCCAACGGTGAAGCACAGACAGCAGGTGGTAAAGCAGTAGAATTTTAACAGATTATGTTATGATATAAAGGCTCCCAATACGGGAGCCTTTTGTATATTAGGGCATATAACCCCTAACTAACAAACATACATGAAAACCCTTATTACCCCGCTTTCCATTGCCATTGCTATTGTTACCCTTTCCGGATGTGCTTCGATTGTAAGTAAAAGCAACTGGCCGGTAACGTTCCATTCAATTCCTACCGGTGCCCATATTTCTGTTACCAATAAAAAAGGTGCTGAGGTATATTCCGGTAATACACCTGCCACGATGAAGCTGAAATCGGGCGCCGGTTTTTTCAGCAAAGAGTCGTATACGATCGAGTACAAACTGGATGGTTATGAAACCAAAAAAGTAACACTGGAGTGTAAGATCAATGGCTGGTATTTTGGCAATATATTGATTGGCGGCCTCATTGGAATGCTTATTGTAGACCCGGCTACCGGCGCCATGTATAAACTGGATAAAGACTTTATGGAAGAAACGTTAACGAAAAGCAATAGCGCTACTACGGGTGCTCCTGCCAATCCGCCTTCCCTGCAGGTATTGAGTAAGGAACAGGTGCCTGCGGCGTGGGCGAAGCATTTGGTAAGATTGTGAGTTGTCTGACCACTCACTGCTCACATTTTCACGATCCCATCAATGCGTTTCATGAGTTCAATGCAAGCACGGCCGTTGTGGTAAGGACATTTCCACAGGCCGGCTTTATCTTCCCATGACATGATGGTTTTTTCGGTACCGGAGGCTTCGTTGAGTACGCCCCAGCGCCACTCGCCCAATGTGGTATCAATGATGTTTTCCCTGATGAATTCCCAGTTGTTCAGGGTATGCTGCAGGAATGTATTATCCCCACTCACCTGCCAGGCGTGAAAGAAACCCACCAGGGCTTCGGCCTGCGGCCACCAGTGTTTTTCCTTTACCCAAAGGTTAGTAGAGCTGTCCTGCTCGTACCACATGCCGCCATCATAATCCAATCCCCGGGCAGCCGCATAAGCCATTTGCAGCGCCACTTTCTTCACGCGGATGATGAGTTCCCCATCTGAGATCATATGCGCTGCTTCCGTCAGCAGCCAGGATGCTTCCACATCGTGCCCGAAAGAAACGATGGAGCTGCGGGTATGCCAGTGCTCATCAAAGAATAAGGCTTGATGATAGGTAATAGGGTGTACGATATGATCGAGGAAGTTGTTGATGAGCCGGGTGATCTGCCTGCGCAGGCCTTCATCGGGCCAGATGCGGTGGAGATTGGTATAGGCTTCCAGTACATGCAGGTGCGTGTTCATGGATTTCTTCTCGTTGGCGTCTTTGGCGCTTAAACGCAGGTCGCTGAGCGGCCCCCATTCACGGGTGAAGGCTTCATAATATCCTTCCTGTTCTTTATCGTAACTGAACCGCTCTATGAGGGTATATAGTTCAATGGCCCGTTCTTTTACCGGTTCCTGCCGGGTAGCCTTATAGTATTCCGCAAAAGCATAGAGGGCAAAAGCCTGTGCATATACCTGCTTTTTGGTGTCGAAGGGGTGGCCGGCATGATCTACTGTCCAGTAAATGCCGCCCATGGTATCGTCGAGCAAATGAGTAACGATGTATTCATAGGCCCGGGTAGCCATTTTAAGGTATGGCTGATGGCCGGTAAAGTTATAAGCTGCGGAAAAGGTCCATAATATGCGGCTATTCAATACGCTGCCTTTGGGCGCCAGGATATCAACGGTATTGTGGTGATCAATGCTGCCATAGAAACCGCCATATTGCTCATCAATGGCGTGATTCATCCACCAGGATAATATAGAACTGAACTCATGTGCGATCTGGCTGCGGAATGACTGTAACTGATGACGTACAGGTTCATCCTGTATAACAGGGGTTGTCATGCGTAAATATAAGTAATGAAAGAGAAAAGAACGAGGTACATCTACGGAGAGATAGACCCCGGGGTGTAGAATTTGATTTACATCAGTTCCTTCCTATAGGCTCCTTACGCCATGTCCCAATACCTATTGATTATCAATGACTCCTATTATGACTGTTTTTTCCCGGGTTCCAGCGTTACGCCATCTGCCTGCTGATCCAAATAGGGTTGGTTCCCTTCAATGATGTGCAGGAGGTTGCCGGCAGCAGTGGCGGAACGCCATCCATCGGCGGGGGTATGCATGACGTAGTCGGTAAGCCGGGCGACAGTGGAAGTAGCTACATGTAACCGGGTATCGGAAGAGGCATAATAGATGAATACAGTGCCATCCTCATCAGCAATCCATCCGTTGCAAAAGAGCACGTTGGACACATCTCCCACCCTTTCTTCCCCTTCCGGCGCCATAAAATAACCGGCGGGTTTGTAGATGACTTTGGTAATGTCCTGCAGGTCGGTCATGAACAGGTAAAGCACGTAGCGCAGGCCGGCAGCGGTATGTCGCACTCCATGCGCCAGGTGCAGCCAGCCATGTTTGGTTTTGAGGGGTTCGGGACCCAGGCCGTTCTTGGCCTCATAAACGGTATGGTATATTTTCCGGTCAATAACGATCTCTTCTGCTATTTCGGCCTGTTCAATGGTTTTACTGAGGCCAAAGCCGATACCTCCGCCGGTGCCGGCATTGATGAAGCCATCCTGCGGGCGGGTGTAAAAAGCATATTGCCCATTTACCCATTCCGGATGCAGCACTACATTGCGCTGCTGGGGGGAAGGCGTTTTCAGATCGGGCAGGCGTTCCCAGTTGATGAGGTCCTTTGTACGGGCAATGCCACATTGGGCAATAGCGGCCGACTGATCGGCCTCCGGCGCTTTGGGGTCCCTTCTTTCAGTACAGAAGAGGCCATAGACCCAGCCATCTTCGTGCTGTACCACCCGCATGTCATAGATATTGGTATCGGGCACGTCCGTTTCAGGCATCATGATGGGATGGTCCCAAAAGCGGAAGTTGTCAATCCCGTTCTCACTTTCGGCCACGGCGAAGAATGATTTCCTGTCTACTCCCTCTACCCTTGCGATGACGATGTATTTTCCCTTCCATTTGATAGCGCCGGCGTTGAATACGGCATTGATGCCAAAGCGCTCCATGAGGTAAGGATTGGTATCATAATTAAGATCGTACCGCCAGAATAAAGGGGTATGCTGGTGTGTAAGCACTGCATTCCTGTAACGGTGGTACACGCCATTGGATGTTTCCATCGCCTCATTGGGAACACGGATTAATTGTTCATAGTTATTTTCCAGTTGCTCTAATCTTTGCACAAATACTTTATACATTGTGTGTGTTGTTTGAATAGTCAAGATGATCTTATTAATATTAAAGTACTGGCTAGTAGTAAATGGCTAGTGGCGAGTGAGCCCACTAGCTACTAGCCATTTACCACTAGCTAATCTTCCAGCTTATCCCACCAGGTCCTCTTTAGAATAAGTACAATAATCAATAGTATGCCTGCAGTTATCAGCAGCGGCAGTTTGAGCCATAGGACGATGTACATGGGCAACAGGGTAAGGCAACATTGCGCGATGATGCCCAGCGCCACATTGAACATATCCAGCTTAAACCGGCGGTTGGGTATAAAAGAGAGGTCGTCTGCTACTACAAGGGCATGCACCGGCTGCCAGAATCCCCAGGGCTTTACAGTACGGTAAAAGTTTTTCAATATGGCCATATCAGTAGCCGGGGCCGTATAGGTACCCACGATACAGCCGGCCAGGGAGATCACAAAGAGCCAGGGCCAGTAATACAGGTCGAGCCCGCCCACCAGTTTGGGAAAGATCAGTGCCGCCACGATACCGCTGGTCATACCCCAGAAAAAGCCGCGGGCATTGAAGCGCCACCAATACCATTTGAGCATGTTGGCCGCGATGTAACCGCCATATAATCCGCCTACGATCCAGTTCAGGATGCTGTTCACATTCTTCGTGAAGAAGCCCAATACAATACCGATGATCACTACAATGAGACCCACCAGGTAGTTCATGGAAATGACCCGCTTGTTGGGGGCATGGGGATCCACATATTTCAGGTAGATATCGTTGACGATGTAAGCCTGGGCGGCATTGAGCGTGCCGGAGAAGGTACCCATGAAAGCGCCCAGCAAACCTGTTAATACCAGGCCGAGAATGCCCACCGGCAGAAAGGCATTGATGGTAGCAGGGAGTACTTTTTCAAAGTCGGTACCTGCAGCAGTATCGCCCAGGTCCAGTTGATGATAGTAGAGTAATGCCAGTACCGTTAACCCAATGATCATGGAATAGCGGATGGGCAGCAGAACAATGGATACAAAGCCGCTCATTTTAGATGCTTCGCGGGGAGAACGGGTAGACAATATTTTCTGCATATCATAGTTGGGAGCCGGCCCGGCCAGGCTGGCCAATACGCCTTTGAAGAGCATCATCATGAAGAAGATCCCAAAAAGACCATAGCCATCATCCGTGATCTTTTTATTGGCAGCGGGCACAATGTTGTTCCAATCGAGGTCCAGCCTCCAGCTAAAGAAGGGATTTTCCCAGCCGGCCGGCACATTGAGTGATTTACCGTGCAGGTTGATCATGGCAATGACAGCAATGGAAATACAGGCCACTGTCATGACGCAATATTTGATCACATCGCCCAGCACGATGCTGTGCATACCACCGAGGATGGAATAGAACATGGCAAAGAGCGTAAAGATGATGCCATAGAAATGCGGCACAAACTCCCGGGATATCGCAAAAGGGACGTAGTCTCTCACCAGTTCCCAGGGAACAAAGATTTCAATGAACTTACCGAGGCCCACAAAGCCATAGGCCAGGAAACCAAAGCAACTGAGCAGGGCAAAGGCTACTACGATATTGTGTGATCCCCGCACGCCTTTTCCACTGCTGCCAAACCGGGTAGCCAGCCACTCAGCGCCGGTGGTGGCATTGGAGCGGCGCAGCCACTTGGATAAGAACATCATCATGAATACCTGGTTGAATACCGGCCATAGCCAGGGTATCCACAGGCTTTTCATACCATACACAAAACAGAGCGCTACCATCCACATGGTGCCGCTGATATCGAACATATCAGAGGCATCACTTAAACCCAGCATGTACCAGGGCAGCTTTTTACCGCCCATAAGGTAGTTTTCCTTGTTGGTACGGGCCTTTTTTCTAAGTACCCAGCCTATGATGACCATGGTGGCCAGGTACGCTACGATGATACTAATGTCAATCAGTGTGAGTTTCATAGAGCTTTTTTGCCGCTACATCTTTTTCAAATAATGTCCTGTCCAGTTGATAAAACCTGATAAAATCCGCTTCAGAGGTTTGTCCTTTATATGGAGCATAGTAATGCCATTTCTTATTCCATTCGGCAAAACCATGGTTGCGCCATACCAGCACATAGGATATTTTATGATCGCCAATGGCTTTGAGTAAGGTTTCTGTCCACCAGTTGGCATAGGGAATGGCTTCATAGCCGGTCTCGGCAAAAGCAGACAGTTTGTTCTTTTCCTGTGCTATTTCAACCAGTAAGCCCAACACCCTGGAGGTATTCTTTACAAACCAATCGTTGGTGCGTGGGTCTTCGTATTGGTAAGCATCAAAGCTTACCATATCCACCATATCATCGTCGGGATAACGCTCCAGGAATTCCTCTTTGGTTTTAACATCACCGGCGGTATTGTATACGTACAGCAGGTTGTGCACTTTCTTTTCCTGCTGGAGGTAATAGATGGTAAAACGCCAGAGGGTCTTGAACTCAAAGGGCGTACAGGCATTGCGGCACCACCAGAACCAGTTGCCCGTTAATTCATGATAAGGGCGAAAGAGTACCGGGATGAGCTCTCCTTTACTTCCTTTGAGCGACAGTAAAAAAGCCGCTACTTTATCGAGCCACTCTTTATATAAAAGATGGTGATCGCCACCGGGCAATATGGAAGCCACGGTTCCATGGGTAGTATCCCAGGCGCCTTTTGCTGCGCCCAGCGGACTGCGCGCATGCCAGCTAATGGTGATGACGCCGCCACGTTCATATCCTTCTTTGATGTACTGGCGCATTTTCTTAAAAGGGATGCCATCGAGGTTGTTGGGATTATCCAGTTCCAGGCCACCAAGGTCCCATCCATAGACAGCCGGATAATCGCCTGCCGCCTCTTTTACATCACTTTTGCCGGCTACATATTTCCATCCTACCCCATAGGCCAGGTCGTCCTGGTGACCAAACATGACACCACTGTTCACTAGCTTTTTGAGGTTGTGGTACAGGTTCACCGTTTCTTTGGTGGCCTGGGGATCGGCAGGATGATCCTGCGCCATAGCGCCGGCTGCCAGCCATATCCCTGTTATCCATCCGGTAATTTTCTTCATTTATTTAACCAGGAGTATGTTATCAAAATACAATGTTTTGGGATCATCATGGATCTGCATGACGAAGGTTTCCAGCTCAGCTACGCCCGCATTTTTGAATATGCCAAGATCAATCTTATAGTAGGTCCAAACATTGGGCGGTATCGTAAGCGTCTGGTCATTGGTCCAATTAAAGTTAAACTTCATTTTCTTTTCTACATCAGCGCCCTTGATCCAGAAGGTAACATATTTATAAGGGGCCAGCGCAGCTTTTACTTTGGCATGTAACTGCATGCCGCCCCAGGCGCCGCCGTATGCCGCCTGCAGCGAGGCTGTACCGGAAATCTTGTCGCTGGTATAGGGCGAGTTGGTAAGGCTCCAGGACCAGTCTTCCCAATCGGCATGTAATGCATCTTTAAAGACAGCATAAGCCTGGTCAATATTGGTGAGCACCTGGGTAGTGGTCATGGTGCCTGATACGTTGGTAATATCCAGCTTGGTGGTTGGCAAAGTAGTGGCCGGCATGGTAATGACCAGTTGTTTGAGGGATTTGGAAACAATGGTGGCTTCGGTAGTAGTGCCGCTTAATACTACTTTGGCGGTAGTTTCAAAATTCCTGCCCGTAAGTGTAATCGTAGATCCTTCACTGAAGTCGACCGGAAATACACTGGATGCGATAGGCACTGCCACGACGTTGATAGGAACAGAAAGCCGCTTACCATCCACATTGGTGAGAATGATATTCTGATCGCCTCCGCTGGCCGTATCGGGTACCCGGAAGATAATGGCGGAAGCAGTATTGAAAGTGGGGTTGAAAGGAGCAGGAATATTGCCCTTGTCAAATATGATAGAACGCATTTGCGCCAGGTCGCTGCCGGTGAGCGTGAGCACGGTGCCACCGGAACCAATGCCGGGGTCCAGCTTATCGGCTTTGGGATTGGCGTGTGCATCACTTTCGGCATCTTTATCGCAGGAGACCATGACCAGTGCGCTGACTGCCAGCAGCAGGATGGTCCGGGGTATGGTCAGGAAAATAGATTTCATATTATATGAGTTTAAAACAATCGTTATTAATAATAGGCAATAGCCGGCTCTTTCAGCTTGGGGTTCTCAACCGTTTCTGACTGGGGAACGGGCAGAAACAACTGGCCGGCGGAACTCAATACCACTTTCAGGCTGTTGATGGTGCCGTTGTCGTTGTAATTGCCTCTCTCCTGTTTGGATATCATGTCTTTTGCTTTTTCAAAACCCTGGCGTTGTATATCGAACCAGTAATCGCCTTCAAAAGCAAATTCCACTTTCCGTTCATGCAGCAGCTCGTCTTTTGTAAGGCTGGTTACAGCAGGCAACTGAGCCCGGGTATGTACGGCATTGAAAGCTGCCAGCGCTGTAGCATCGGAGGTAGAAGTACCACTGCCCATGACGGCTTCCGCATAAATGAGCAATACATCGGCATAACGCAGTATGTAGGTGCACATGCTGGTATGCGGACCATTCACCGGCTCATCGGCCCTTTTAGGACCTACAATGTATTTCTGTACATTGGAGCGGGTGGGCGTTTTTATTTTGAAATCATTGGTTTGGGCAGTGGTGGTATCATACATAAAGCCGGTGGGAAAGTTTTCATTGATCCACGCTGCTTTTGTAAATCCATGCTGCATAACCGACCAGTCGCGCCTTTTATCGCCGGTTGCGTAACCGGTAGCAGGGTCCAGCATATCTATGGAAGGCACACAGGCTGAATAACCATCGGCAGTGGTGGGTTTGGGTTTCAGCAAGGGTTGCGGTCCCAGGTATTGCTGGTAAGGGTTACCTCCGTTCCAGCTCATGGAAGCCTGCCATTGAAGGGCGAACAGTGACTCTTTGTTGTTATTGGCTTTGGAAGTGGAGAACATGTACTGGTAATCGTCCATCAATCCTATTGTCCCGGAAGACGTAGCATAGTCCATTACTTCTTTCGCCTTTGCTTTGGCATTGTCATATTCTTTGTTGTAGAGGTACAATTTAGCCATGAGCCCTTTGGCGGAATATTTGGTTACACGGCCCGGCTGATAAGGTTCAGCAGGCAGGTTGGCTTCTGCAAACTGGAGGTCTTCCAGTGCAAAACGTAATACATCTTTCTGGAAATAGCGGGGCACTGCATATTTACCGGGCGCGGTGAGTGAAACGGGGTCTTCCACAATCGGCGCATCACCGAAAGCGCGGGCAATGTAGAAATAGGCAAATCCCCGGATGAACCTTGCTTCTGCGATGCCCTGGGTAAGGTAGGCGGCCTCCCCTGCTTTGGCAGCCTTCTGTTCAAAGGTCTTTACCAGTACAGCAGCATTACCGGCAGCCTTATAACAGGATTTCCAGGTAGCGCCTACCAACCCGTCGGTACTTTGTACGTTGAAGTTGTAAAAGGTCTTGTAGTTATCGTCGCGGGTGTACAGGGTACCGCCCATAACATCGCCCACATCAATAAAGGCTTTGTCAAACCAATCGCCCCATACAGAATTGTACAGGATGCCTGTAGCGCCGTTGACCTCATCGGCATTGTTATAGTAGTTGTCGAGGGTTGGACTCGTTTGGGAAGGATGGTCCAGGAATGATTTTTTGCAGGAGGTGACGATGCAACCGGCTGCGAGTAATGATATGATGAGTTTTGATGTCATAATAATTAGCTTTATTAACGATTTAATGTTATGGTTCGTGAGGACACGAACCATTGCGGACACGAACCATGGCGTTAGAATTCAATGTTTGCACCGATGGTGATGGTCCTGGGATTGGGATAGTGCCCGTCATCAATGTTCATGCGGGTAACATTGTTGTTGAGCGAACCCAGGTCGGGATCATAACCGGAATAGCCGGTAAAGGTGTAAACGTTCTGGGCTGATACATACAACCGGGCACTGGCAATCCTGGCCTTGCCAATGAGGTTTTTCGGCAGGTTATAGCCCAGCGACAGGGTTTGTATCCGCAGGAAAGAACCATTTTCCACAAAACGGTCGGACACCCGGAAGTTGTTATTGTGCCAGGGGTTGTACCTGGGCAGTACGCCATTGGTGTTGTCGGCCGTATACCTGTTCAGCACATCAGTGCTCTGGTTGTTCCAGGGGTTGGTCAGTGACTCGGTGTGGCGGCGAACGATGTTGTATATTTTAGCACCCACACTTCCATAAAGGAATACGTTCAGGTCAAAATTCTTATAGCTTAGGGTGTTGTTAAACCCAACCGTGAATTTGGGATTGGGGTTGCCGATGAACTCCACGTCTTTGTCGTCAATGATCTTGTTGCCATCAAGGTCTTTGTACATTACATCACCCAGCCAGTATGTTTTCATGCCTACAGGCAGTCCCCAGTTGGTGCCATTGTTCAGTTGGTCCATGGTCCTGAATAAACCATTGGTCACATAACCATAGAAAGCGCCCACGGGCAATCCTTGTTTGGTAAGGGTTACTACCGGATCATTACCGGAATAGTCTGTTTTAACGCGGCCTGTAATGGCTGCATCGGGTGTATTGAGGCGGTTGAGGATATTTTTGTAATGGCTGAAAGTGACGGTGGTTTTCCAGTTCAGGTCTTTGGTCTGGATATTATAGGTAGTTAAGGATATATCAATACCGGTATTGACCATTTCACCGTCATTGGCAATGGGTGTCCAGATATCATTCCAGTTGTTGGGGTTGGTTTGTTCACCCAGGCCGGAGAAGTCGCCCAGTTGGGTAGCCAGCAACATGTCGGTAGTGACCTTGCGGTACACGTCAACAGTGAGGTCAACCCGCCTGTTGAATAAAGTGGCATCCACACCGGCATTATAGGTGATCACAGATTCCCAGCCGAGGTCGGGGTTGCCCACGTTGCGGGGAATACCACCGGGACCGAAGGGGCCTTCCGTGAGCAGGCGGATATTGGTCGTATAGGAGTTGGCAGCTACGTTCTGGTTGCCTACAGCGCCAGCCCCTACACGCAGTTTGAGGTAGTTAAGCCATTTGACATCCTGCAGGAATGATTCATTGCTGGCCGTCCAGGATATGGAGGCAGCGGGGAAGTAACCTACGCGGTTGTTCTCACCGAAAGCAGAAGAAGCATCCCGGCGTATAGAAGCGCTGAGGGCATATTTTTCATCGTAGGTATAATTCAACCGGGCGAAGTAAGACTCCATGCTCCACTCGCCTGTTCCCGCGCCGATCTGTTCTCCGGAACCATTACCACCGGCGCCGGCAGCAAGCGATGGCAGGTTTAAGGTAAGGTTGGTGCGGTAAGCCTGTATGTTATCCCATTTAGAGTATTGCGCTTCATGGCCTGCTGTGGCATTGACCTGGTGCCTGCCAAAGCCGGTATTGTAAGTGAGATAGCTTTTCAGGGCCCAGTAATAGCTGTTGCCTCTTTCTTCGCGGAGGTGGCTGGGGCTCAGGATGATCTCTTTGGTAGCCTCGTTCTGTATAAAAGGCTGGTAGGCTTTGCTGCTGCTGAGGTTGAAATCATAGTTGACTTCATTGCGGAGCGTAAGTCCTTTCAGGATGGTAAGGTCGGCATAAAGGCTTCCGTATGCTTTGGACTGAATGGTCCTTACGTCCCGTAATTCAGCCAATGCAACAGGATTGCGTGAATTCCCAAAGGTATTACCACCAATGGTGGCCGTGGTGGCATAGGAACCATCGAAGTTGCGCACGAACGCTGCGGGGCTGTTGTAGAGCACTACGCTGGTCACCGCATCAAAACCATCAGTAAGGGCTATTTTCTGGTTGCTCCTGGAGAGGTTGGCGCTTACGCCGGCGCGCAGCCAGGTTTTTACCTGCTGATCGAGATTAAAGCGCAGTGCATAACGGTCAAAGGCAGAACCGATGATAATACCATCCTGTTTAAAATAGTTGCCGGAAAAATAGTAGTTGGTCTTTCCCTGCCCACCGGAGAAAGAAAGCTGGTGGTTCTGCATGAGGCCGGTACGATACATGGCATCCTGCCAGTCGGTGCCTTCGCCCAGCAGGTCGGGGTTCTTAAACTCACCAATACTATCCAGTCCATCACCGGCAGCCCTCACTTCATTGACGAGGGAATTACTGTAGCGGGCAAATTCCCGCAGGTTCATGATGGACAATTTTTTGGGTACGGATTGCCAGCCGTAATAAACATCGTAATTAATCTTCCCTTCGCCGGTTTTACCACGTTTTGTATTGATCAACACTACGCCATTGGCAGCCCTGGAACCATAGATGGCTTGCGCAGAAGCATCTTTCAGAATGTCGATGGATGCGATATCGTTGGGGTTCAGGCTGGCCAGCACACTCTGTCCTATCTGGCCCGAGCCCCCACCCAGCACGTTCTGTTCAAGACTGTTGATAGTACCACTCATGGGTACGCCATCAACCACATAAAGGGGATCGTTCCCGTTCACACTGGTAATACCGCGTACCCGTACGGATACGCCACCACCCGGTTGTCCGCCGTTGCTGGATACGGTCACCCCTGCTACCTTACCCTGGATGGCCTGGTCGGCGCCGGCCACTGGTATGTTTTTCAGGTCACGTTCTGTAACAGAAGAGATGGAAGAGGTTACATTGGCGCGTTTGGCAGTTCCGTAACCAATGACCACTACTTCATTGAGCTTTGAATCGGCCACGTTGAGGGTGGCCAGTACATTGGTCTTACCCTCGATGGAGATTTCCTGCGGGTTCATGCCCACATAGGTAACCACCAGTGTTTTGGCGTTGGCAGGAACGTTCATTTTAAAAGCGCCATTACCATCTGTAGTGGCGGAGATCTTGTCCCCTTTTACCCGTACCGTGGCATTCACGAGCGGCGCGCCATGCTGGTCGGAGATGATGCCGGTAATTGTTTTTTGTTGTGCAAAGGAGAAGGAGAAGGTGGATATGCATAGTAGTAGACATAGCAGTATCCGGGTGAATACTTTTTTTCTCATACAGCAAGTAAATTTGACCCAAATGTATTTTCACAATGAATATATGACAAGTACTTTTTTATCCATTTTCAATATTTTTTATAGCAAACAAGTATCACAACAAAGCTCTTAATCAACTAATACACGCTACTGTATTGCATTTCAGTGAATATTAAAACAATCTTAATAAATGATACTTTATTTACAATTCTTTGTATAAATTTGATGTATCACCAATATATACTCACCGCTATATGAGCAAAGCAGTAAAGAATGATATCCTGCGGGAGATCACTCCCCTTACGCAGAGCGACTGTTTCACCCTGTTTTCCCGGGTAAAAACGGAGTTTGATTTCCCCCTGCATTATCACGAGGAGTTTGAGCTGAATTTTATCGAGAACGCAAAGCAGGCACAACGCATGATCGGCGATCATATAGAAGAGATAGATGATATTGAGCTGGTGCTGGTAGGGCCCAATCTGCAACATGCCTGGTTTACGCATAAATGCAAGGACAAGGAGATCCGGGAGATCACGATACAATTCCACAAGGACCTGTTTGATGATAAGTTCCTCCGGCGCAATCAACTGAATTTTATCCGTACGATGTTTGAGAAATCAGTACGGGGCATTTTGTTTTCCAAAGATACCGCCCAGCAGGTAGCGCCACGTATTATTGAACTGAACCGCAAGCATGGCTTTGATTCAGTGCTGGAACTGATGTCTATCCTGCACGACCTTTCCACTTCCCGCAATATGCGCATCCTCTCCGACTCTTCGTTTAATACGACTGAACCATTCAGTTATAACAGCCGGCGTATTGAGAAGACGTTTGAGTATATGAACCAGAATTTTGATAAGCCCATTGCCCTGGGCGAGGTATCAAAACTGGCCAATATGTCGGAAGTAGCTTTCAGCCGTTTTTTCAAACAGCGCACAGGCAATACATTTATTGACAGCCTGACAGAGATCAGGCTGGGACATGCCTCCCGCATGCTGATCGATACGACCCAATCAGTAGCCGAGATTGCCTATCATTGCGGCTTTAATAACATCTCCAATTTCAACCGCATTTTCCGGAAGAAAAAGAGCTGTACGCCCCGGGAGTTCAGGGAGAGTTTTTCGGGGAGGAGGATTTTTATTTAAGGCAACGAGTTGAATACACGTTTGCTTCGATTTACTTTTGCTTCAATCCCTAATGCAGGGGTGCGTTCATTCTTCTACAAACTGGCGCCCTTTTTCTCAATTTTTTTGAATCGAAAGACAGAAGCCTACCTTTGGTTTGCGGGTTATCCCTAAAGTAATTATGGAAATGAAACTTAAGCCGTTCACAATTGCTATGCATGCCTTGGTCTGGGTGTTGCTGCTGGTCATTCCTTATGTTACAACCGACCAGGTTTTCAATTCGTTAGACCCTGCATCTGACACAAAATATCTTTTACTCTGTTTTGTTTTAAGCAGCGTATTGTTAATAATTTTTTACTTCAATTACTTTTTTCTTATTCCTAAGTTTCTGCTTACAAAAAAATACTGGCTCTATTTTTCGTCTCTGTTGCTGGCAATAGCATCCGTACTTTTACTTTCAGGGGTCATATTTATCTTTTCCGATTTCAACCCTGAAACATTAGGCAGGACAAATCCGGCTATTGAAAAAATCATTCCCGTAATCATCATCAATGCCCTTTTGTTGTGGCTCTTATCTATTGCATCATCTATTCTATGGGCAGCTTACAACAGGCTGAAGCAAACCGAAAGCGAAAAGCTTTCGGCACAAATTGCTTCTCTCAAATCACAAATCAACCCTCATTTCCTGTTTAATACATTGAACAACATTTACGCTACTGCTATTGACACCGCACCAAAGGCAGCAGACATGGTTGACAAACTTTCGGAGATGATGCGCTACACCATGAAAGACACACTACAGGACTTTGTTTTACTGGAAGATGAAGTCAACCATATCAACAATTTCATTGAATTGCAAAAGATACGCTTAGACAGAAGTGTGAAACTTGAATATTATAGCCTGGAAAATATCCCTGATTTTCAAATTGCTCCTATGCTGTTAATTCCTTTTATTGAAAATGCTTTTAAACATGGAGTAAATTCCGAACAAAAGAGTCATATCAAAATTGAAATGACAGTGAACAAGTCAGAATTTCAGTTAAGAGTACTAAATAATAAAGTGAATATTCAGAGAGAGATCTCTGAAAGAAGCGGGTTGGGAATTATAAACACAAACCATCGGCTGAATTTAATTTATCCTTCAAAACATTTGCTGGTTATTAATGAAACCGAAAAGGAATTTTCTGTTTCTTTACATATCAACCTACAATGATAAATGCCATTGCCATAGACGATGAGCCCTTAGCACTTACAGTGATCCAATCGTTATGCAACAAAAGTGGAAGTGTCAATCTGCAAAAAACATTCACTCAACCCAACGAAGCCTTAAAGCATTTACGGAAATTTCCTGTCGACTTAATTTTCTGCGACATACAAATGCCTTCCATGACAGGAATTAATTTAGTAAAGTCATTGCAGCAAAACACAATGGTGATTTTTACCACCGCTTTCAGCGAATACGCGGTCGTTAGTTACGAGTTAAACGCTATTGACTACTTACTGAAACCCATCAATCAGAAACGCTTTACACAAGCCATTACCAAAGCGCTGGAATACTTTGAGCACATCAATAAAAAAGGCCTAAGTGCAGATAAATACATATTTATTCGTGCCGATTTCAGTTTGGTAAAAATCCCCTTAGCCGATATTCTATACATCGAGGGATTAGCTGATTATCTCAAAATTCATATCAAAGACCGCAAAGCTATTGTGGCACGGATGCCCATGAAAGACATGATGGAGAAATTGCCTTCCGCTGATTTCATCCGTGTGCATCGAAGTTTTATTTTGCCATTCAACAAAATAGAGGCCGTGAGAGGAACAACAATTTTCATTGGAGACGCATCGTTTCCCATTGGAAGAACCTACACGGATGATTTTTTCAACCGCTATTCTTCTTAAGACACCTGCTCCCTTGGTAATGTCCCGATAGCTATCTTGAGTGGATGGGACATGTTCATTCTTCGCTTAATTCTTTCCCTTCTTCTCAGATTTTTTTTTGACACTTTCCCTGATTGCACATTTGTGGCTCATTCTAATTTACCTTATGTATAAGAAAATAGCAATAACCAACCTCCTCATTTTATTCAGCACAATGCTACTGGCACAGCAGAAATTCACCATAAGCGGAACAATAAGAGATAAGAAAAATGGCGAAACCGTAATTGGCGCTTCTGTGTATGTTAAAGACAACATGAGGGCAGGCGTTATTACCAATTCGTATGGATTCTACTCTATTACGTTACCCAAAGGAGAGTATACCCTGGTCGTTAGTCATACGGGTTTTGACAATGTGGAAGAACAAATTTCATTAACCCAAAACACCAAAAAAGACTTTGTAATGAATGAAAGTGGTAAAACATTGGGAGAAGTGACAGTTACAGCAAATAGTAACAGAGTCAACATCCATAAACCTGAGATGAGCACCGTTAAATTATCTATCGCAACCATCAAAAAAATGCCTGCAGTGATGGGCGAAGTCGATGTATTGAAGTCTATTCTGCAGCTTCCGGGCGTCACCAATGCCCAGGAAGGATCGTCCGGATTTAATGTAAGAGGTGGTTCAGTTGACGGGAACCTTGTATTGCTAGATGAGGCAGTGGTGTATAATACCTCACATTTGTTCGGGTTCTTCTCCGTTTTTAATTCCGATGTCATCAAAGACCTGAAATTGTATAAAGGAGGCATTCCGGCAAATTTTGGCGGACGTATTTCTTCGGTGCTGGATATTTATCAAAAGGAAGGAAACAATAAAGAGTTCCGCTTAAACGGCGGAATAGGAGCAGTGTCCAGCAGATTGTTGGCCGAAGGTCCGATTGTGAAAGAGAAAAGCTCATTTGTGGTTGCCGGAAGAGCTTCCTACGCACATCTTTTCCTGAAAATGGCCAACGAGCCTAATTCTGCCTATTTCTATGATTTGAACGCAAAACTGAATTATAAGTTGAACGATAGAAACAGCCTTTATTTATCAGGGTATTTTGGAAAGGATAATATGAATTTCAACAACGCCCTGATGAACGATTATGGCAATGCGCTTTTTAACCTAAGGTGGAACCATATATTTTCCGATAAATTGTTTTCCAACGCATCATTCATTTACAGCGATTACAATTATGGATTACAGATAAAATTCGCAGGCATTGACTGGAAGTCGGATATCAAAAACTACAATTTCAAATACGACTTCAAGCATTACCTGTCAAACAAACTGAATTTGAGCTACGGGCTCAATTCCATTTACTACCAGTTCAATCCCGGGACCATCAATCCTTTTGACAAAAATTCGCCCGTCAATCCGGATCAGATTGCCAAAAAATATGCCTTCGAAAACGCATTGTACATCAGTGCCGAACAAAAGCTTTCTGAAAAACTCTCTTTTAACTACGGACTCCGGTACAGTTACTTTCAAAGGTTGGGGCAGGAAGTTGTAAGTACTTATGCCAATAACCAAGCCGTAGTTTTCAATCCGGAACTACAGATTTATGAAGAAGGAGCGCCAACGGGGGCCATCAGCTACGGAAAGAACAAAAGAATTGCAAGCTTCGGAAATATAGAACCTCGTTTTGCAGCCGTATATTCTTTTAACAGCAATCAGTCCGTAAAGGCAAGTTATAACCGGATGAGCCAATACATCCATTTAATTTCCAACACCGCATCTGTTTCTCCGCTTGATATCTGGGCGCCCAGCGATCAATATTTAAAACCGCAGATCCTGGACCAGGTGGCGTTGGGTTATTTTCAAAATTTTAAGGGCGGCAAATATTCACTGGAGGTAGAAACCTTCTACAAAAAAATAAAAAACAAGGCAGATTATATTGACGGTGCAGAACTCATTGCACACAAAGCCATAGAAAGAGTAATGCTAAACGGCGAAGCGCGGGCTTATGGTTTGGAGATTTTAGCCAGAAAAAATACCGGCAAACTAACGGGCTGGCTTTCTTACACCCTTTCCCGGGCAGAACAAAGAACACCGGGGAGAAATGCAAACGAACCTGGAATTAATAATGGAGAATGGTACCGTGCCAATTATGATAAAACGCATAATCTATCGCTAACAGCAGCTTATCAGCTTACTAAGAAATGGAGTTTCGGTGGAATTTTCACTTATCAAACGGGTAAGGCAGCGACGTTTCCCATTGGAAAATATCAATACCAGGGAGTTACGATTGCCAACTACGGAACAAGAAATGAGAACTCTCTACCGGCATATCACCACCTGGATGTATCCGCAACCTATACACCAAGACCTGATAAACAAAAGAGATGGAAAAGTGAATGGGTTTTCAGCATTTACAATATTTACAACAGGGGAAACGCCGCGGCACTCAACTTCGGACAAAATACAGAAACAGGCAAAAGTGAAGCCAGAAGAATGTCCATATTCGGCATCATTCCAGGCGTAACCTACAATTTTAAATTCTAACTTCTAAAGATTATACGATGAGAATATTGAAGAACTATTTGATCATGGCAAGCTGCTTTTTAGTGATTTCGTGTGAAAAAGTTATCAAAGTAGAGCTGGATACTGCAGCGCCAAAACTAGTGATAGATGCATCTATTGATTGGGTAAAAAATACTTCGGGCAACGAGCAAAAAATAAAACTCTCGACTACTACGGCGTATTACAATGATGAATTTCCGGCAGTTTCAGGCGCCAGTGTTGTGGTAACCAATTCGGCAAACACCGCTTTTGATTTTGTAGAGAATCCCGGCACCGGCGAATATAGGTGTAGTAATTTTCAGCCGGTAACAGGAGAAACCTATACGTTGACCATTTCTTTGAACGGCGAAACCTACACCGCTACCGAAACACTGATGGCTGTACCGGAGATCGGGGACAACATAGAACAAAACAATACCGGAGGAATGGCAGGAGACGAAGTGGAGATCACCTACTATTACCAGGACGACGCATCACAGGCAAATTACTATCTCTACAGCAACAAAATTCCGCATATAGCTTTTCCTCAATACGCTGTTGAAGAGGATGAGAACAGCCAGGGCGGACTAACACCGGTGTATTATTCCCACAAAGATTTAACCTCCGGAGACCTGGTGAATATAAAACTGTATGGAATATCAGGAAGGTATTATGATTATTTCAGAAAGCTGCTCAACGCATCCGGCAATGACGGCAGCCCCTTTGCAACAACGCCCACAGCCGTTCGTGGCAATATCGTAAACCAGACAAATAGCAAAAATTTTGCTTACGGGTATTTCAGACTGTCTGAAGTAGCTACCAGGGATTATACAATAAAATAATTCACTATAAAGCTATGTCCTGGCACTACAGGAAGTGGGTGATTCATCCTGAAATATAAAAAAGCCCCCGCTGGGCGGGGGCCTGACCTATTGAGGTGTTTCCATCTCAATTATTCCTATGTAAGTTTTCATCAGAGTTCGAAAATCAACTGATCATCGCGATTTTCCACATGGATCTTTCGCAGGAAATTGTCATAACCCTCTTCATCATCATGACTACTCGCAGCACCATAGGAATCGAGGGTATAGCCAATCAGCCCATCCTTGGCTTCGATAAGGTACAGTACAGATGAATCATCGGGATTGGATTCTCCTTCAAAACGGAATGTTTTAATGATCTTCAGGTCTTCCGGCTGGTATGTCTTCCCCCTTCCGGCTGAAAAACCTTCGGGAGTCCAGCGGAACTCATTGTCTTTCTTGTCCAGTCGTAATTTTTCCATCACCTGCATCAAAGATGTCATTTGATCTGGTCTGTTCATGGTGTTTATTTTTGAGGCGAGTGGCCAATCATCTCCGGCCACTTGCTGTTGGTATGTTTTCAAAAGCTGTGCCATCAGATATCTGCGGGAGGTCTCCCCGCCGGCGCTGATATTGAGTGCGCAGGTGCCCGGAGGTGGATAGAATTGTATAGATAAATCCCCGGAATGGGGTAAAGGAGGCTCCTTATTGCCTTTATGCCTCTATGCCTTGTCGCCTCGTTCTTACGATTTGCCGGTTTGTACGTTGAATACAAAGCCTACACCGTATACATTGCTGATGCTGATGTAGTTTGATTTACTGAGGTATTTCCGGAGGCGGGAGATGAATACATCGAGGCTGCGGCCGAGGAAGTAATCATTCTCGCCCCATAACCGGGTGAGTATTTCTTCCCGCTTTAGAATCTTGTTCTCATTATTGAAGAGGAATTCCAGCAACTCAGACTCCCGGGGCGTCAGTTCTATTTCCCGCTGGTTGCCGATTATTAATTTGAGGGAGTCTTTGTAAAACTTTACATCGCCACGTTCAATGAGGGCACGGTTGACTGTTTCCTGGTGACCGCTATTGCGTTTAATGATGTTCCGGATGCGCAAAACCAGTTCATCAATATCAAATGGCTTGGCAATGTAATCATCTGCCCCGATCTTCAATCCATATAAGCGGTCGGCCCGTTCATTGCGGGCTGTTAAGAACAGGAAGGGAGTGTGCTGGTCTATTTTCATGATCCTGTTGGCCAGGTCGAAGCCATCCATCTCTGGCATAGACACATCGAGGAGCAGGATATCATATTTACCGGGATTGGCGCGAAATTGTTCCAGTGCGGTTTTGCCATCCCGGCTCCAGTCTACGGTAAAGTCCATGATCTCAAGGTATTGTTTGACGACATTACCTAAGTCAATTTCATCCTCTACGAGTAAGATTTTAGATTTCATGTTTGGATCATTAAAAAGCCAGTGGTAAGTGGCGAGTAGCGAGTGGGCTCAAACCACTAGCCACTTGCTATTTACCACTCGCCGTTTTCAGGTCAGCGGTATTGTAATGGTGAATATACTCCCCGCTCCTTCCCGGCTTTCGATGTCTATTTGCCAGTGATGCGCTTCAATGGCCTGCTTCACGTAATATAAGCCCAATCCCAATCCTTTTATCTCCCCATTCAATAGTTGCGTATCCCTGTAGAATTTGTCAAACAGGTGCCGCTGTGTTGCTGCCGTCATGCCGATGCCATTGTCGGCAATACGTACCAGTATATTCTTTTTGTCGTTCACCGTGGCAACCGTTATTTCCTTTGACTCCTGCCGGTTGTATTTGATGGCATTGTCGAAGATGTTCAATAGTATGGTAGTGAACCAGAACGGATCGAGCGATACCTCATCCCTCACTGCATTCTTCTCCAGGGTCAGCACGACCGGCACGCCATTGAGCTTGAGTTTATAATCCAGCAATATTTCATCCAGCAAGTGATGCAATGATCGTGTTTCCTTCTTGAGGGTGAGCTGGCTCATGCTGGTAATGTCCAGCACCTGGGTAATGAGTTTTTTCAATCTGTCCGACTGCCGCTCTATGACCTCCGTCAGCGGTTGCACCGTTTCCCGGCTTACGTTCACTTTATCATTCTGCAGGGTTTTGTTGGCCACAATGATGGCCGCCAGGGGTGTATGGAATTCATGGGTGATGCTATTGATGAAATCCGACTTCATTTCTGAGAGCTTCTTCTGCCGTATCCAGTTGCGCAGGGTGATGAAGAAGATCAGTACGACAACGAGGATAGAAAAGAGTGATAAGGCGAAGGTAGGCATCATGCGTTGCAGGATGGCTATTTTACGGTGTTTGGTATCTACATAAAAGCTATAGGCGATGCGGTAGGTACGGTCGGCCACACCACCTACTGAAACGGTGACAATTTTGTTGTTCTCATTGACATGCTTCAAGTCTCCACCCAGCCATAAACCGGATGGGCGCTGCAGCGAGTCGCCAATGCGGGGATAGCGTTGTTCTTTATTATAAATAGAAATGAATTGCCGCTTGCCGAAACTCACTTCCAATATGTCTATGCACAATCCATACGCCAATTCTGTACGTATAGCATGTTTTTTCCGGGTGTAGGCCAGCAGGCTATCCATGTTCTCTGCCCGGCGCAGTACACGGACTGTACTATCGAGCAGGTATTGTGTAAAGGCATTGAACGCCCGTTCATCAGAACGGTATAGCTGTTCCATTTTATTGAGGTTATTGTAGATGGCGGTATCCAGGATCTTCGCGCCACCCGGGAAGATGAGGTCGGATTGCACACTGGTGCTGTATTCTTTTTTGATGAGCTCTTTTTCCTGGATATAGTATTGCTTGTTCTTGAGTTCATAGGTATTGTACACCAGGAAGAACTGAACGGCTGAGAGGATGAGAAAGCTCAGCACAGCAATAATCTTATGAGCAGTGATGGTGTACTTCATTAATTATGGTTTCCTGCTTCCGCAGCGTCCCCTGCGGGAGACACTGCGGGGAAGTTTATGGTGTACTTCATTTGAAAAGCATTAAAGATAATATGTATCCGGCTGAGAATGCTGATCATTTAATATCCGTTAACAATTCGTTTGACTTCCGTTGACAAGCGCGGGATTAATTCCCTGTTAATTTTATTCACAAGCGAGTGGCAAGTGGTAAATGGCGAGTGGGCCTGTTAGTCGCCACCGGTGTTTGGTTATTATTTCTAAACCTGATATATGCAGCATATTATCCGTAAGACATTTGTCTCATTGATCCTGTTACCCGTCTTTTTACAATCCTTACAAGGTCAGACGACAACGAATGCCCCTGTTGCATCCAAAATGGACTGGTGGCGTAAAGCAAGGCTCGGCATGTTCATTCATTGGGGCGTATATGCTGTTCCGGCCGGTACGTATAAAGACAAAGCCATCGGCGGATTGGGGGAATGGATCATGCATGACGCCAGCATTCCCCGCAGTGATTATGAGCAATATGCCCAACAATTCAATCCCACGAAGTACAACCCGGAAGCCTGGGTGCGTATGGCCAGGGAGGCCGGCATGAAATACATTGTGATTACAGCCAAACACCACGACGGCTTTGCCCTGTTCAACTCGAAAGCCAGCGACTGGAATGTAGTAAAAGCCTCCCCATATGGTAAGGACCTGCTGAAACCACTGGTGGAAGTCTGCCGCAAACAAGGCATGAAGCTGGGCTTTTATTATTCCCAGGCCAATGACTGGTATAATCCCGGAGGTGCTGCAGCCCGCGGCCATTGGGACAAGACCCAGGAAGGCAGCATGGATAGGTATATTGACCAGGTAGCCGTGCCACAGGTGCGTGAGCTATTAACACAGTATGGCGATGTGGTAGAGCTGTGGTGGGACGTGCCTACCGATATGAACAACGAGCGGGCTGCCAGGCTGGACAGCTTGCTGTCGCTGCAACCGGGCATTATCACCAACGACCGGCTGGGCGGCCATTACAAAGGAGACATCTCCACCCCCGAACAATATATTCCTGCCACCGGTATAGAAGGGCGCGATTGGGAAACCTGCATGACGATGAATGATACCTGGGGCTTTAAAACAAATGACCATAACTGGAAGAGCTCCGCTACCCTCATCCGCAACCTGGTGGATATTGCTTCCAAAGGCGGCAATTACCTGCTGAATGTAGGTCCCGATGCAGCAGGCGAATTCCCTGCTCCAATTGTGGAAAGACTAAAAGCGATCGGCCAATGGACTAAGGTAAATGGCGAAGCTATTTATGGCACCACTGCCAGTCCGTTCAAATTATTACCCTGGGGACGCGCCACCAAACGGGTAGAAGGTAAGACCACCACCATCTACCTGCATGTATTTGCCTGGCCGAAAGATGGCCAATTACTGGTACCGGGTTTAACCAGCACCATACAATCGGCCAGGCTTTTGTCTAACCGCCGTGCACTGGCCGTGCAGACCAGTGAAGAAGGACTTGTTATTAAGGTACCCACCACTCCACCCGACCCCGTGGCCTCGGTAATAGAACTGAAAACACAAGCACCCTTAACCATTCAACCTTTTTCCATTCAACAACAGAGCAATGGCTCCCTGCTCCTGGGCGCTGAGATGGCGCATATCCATAATGAAAAAGGGGAAGCCAGCGCTATGACGGAAGGCGATTGGGAAGCCCGCAATATTGGTTACTGGACCAGCGCCCGTTCCTGGGTTTCCTGGGAAGTAGTGATCAATAAACCCGGCACATATACGCTCACTGCTGTTGCGGGCACGCCGGCCAGCTCCAGCAGGTTCAGTGTACAGGTGGGTACACAAACATTGGAAATAACCCTGAACAGCACAGGAGATTATAACCATTACACAGCAGTAACGCTGGGCAAGATCACGATTGACAAGGCAGGCAGGTATACAATCGCTATCCGCCCGGACCAACAGGGATGGAACGCGATTAATTTAAGACAGATCAGGTTGATATAACAATTCTCCATACATCAAAACTAAAGACTGCTATGAACATGTACTGCTACGTATTCAAAAGGACCAAACCCATCCTTTTGTTATGCTTATTGCTCGCGGCTGCGGCAGGTTCCTTTGCTCAAACGAGCGAGATCGTTGTAAAAGGAACCGTACGCTCCGACACGGCTGTGCTGGAAGGCGTGACGATCGCCTTGAAGTCGGACCCAAAAGTGGCCACCCGCACAGATGTGAAAGGCAATTATTTTATTAAAGTGCCTTCCAACGGCACGCTGGTATTTTCTTTTGTTGGTTTTACTGCCCAGGAGGTGGAGGTGAAAGGAGAGCCTGTGATCAATGTGGTATTGAAAGCGGGTGAGAAAGCAATGGAAGAAGTGGCGGTGGTAGCTTATGGCACCCAAAAGAAGAAAAGCATAGTGAGCGCCGTAACTACGATCAACCCCAAAGAGCTGAAAGGACCTACGAGCAACCTGACAACGATGCTTGCCGGTAAGATATCCGGCATTATTGCCTACCAGCGCAGTGGCGAGCCGGGCAAGGACAATGCCAGCTTTTTCATACGGGGCGTTACCACGTTTGGCGCCGGTAAGGTAGACCCGCTGATCCTGATTGATAATATGGAATCCACCGCCAATGACCTGGCGCGCCTGCAGCCGGATGATATTGCCGGGTTTTCTGTATTGAAAGATGCTACCGCTTCTTCGCTGTACGGCGCCCGCGGCGCCAATGGCGTGATCCTGGTGACCACGAAAACAGGGACAGAAGGAAAGACAAAGTTTAGCCTCCGTGCTGAAAACTCCACATCGAGCAATACGAAGAATTTCCGGTTTGCGGATAATATCACGTATATGAAGCTGGCCAATGAGGCCCTGGTTACCCGGTACCCGTTAAGAGCGCCCCTGTACTCGCAGGAGAAAATCGCGCTGACAGCCGCCGGCGCCGATCCTTTGTTGTATCCCAATAATAACTGGCTGAAGATGCTGATCAAGGATTATACAAATAACCAGCGGTATAACCTGAATATGAGTGGCGGCGGCAAGATCGCCCAGTATTATGTTTCCGGTACGTATAATGTAGACAATGGCGTACTGAAAGAGAACGGGCTGAATAATTTCAACAGCAATATTAAGCTGCGCAGCTACCAGATCAGGTCGAACGTTACGATCAATGTGGCGCCCACCACGGTGGCCAATATCCGTGTATCCGGACAGTTTGATGATTATAATGGTCCGGTAGGTGGCGGCGGCAATATTTTTGACCAGGCGTTGAAGAGCAACCCGGTGATGTTCCCGGCCCTGTACCCTTCCTCTTTCCTGCCGCGGCTGAACCATCCCTTGTTTGGCAGCGCCCTCGATGCCAATGGCGCCCGGTATAATAATCCTTATGCCAGTATGGTATCGGGCTATGAGCAATCCAATACTTCCACCATGACTGCCCAACTGGACCTGCGGCAGAACCTGAATTTTATTACGCCTGGTCTTTCGGCGCGGTTGATGACATTTACGCAACGCTATGCTTCTTTCAGCCTTACCAGGGCTTATTCCCCGTTTTATTATTCATTATCCTATTCGCCTGATGGCAAAGACCCGGTCCTCTCTCCTATTAATACGAATGGTACAGAATACCTGGGTTATGTACCGGGCGCCAAGATACTGAACACGGTTTCGTATCTCGAAGCAGCGGTGAATTATACCCATAGCTTCGGCGATCATGATGTATCGGGCATGCTGATCACCACGATGCGGAATTACCTGACGGCTAATTCTACCGTGGGCGATCTGCAGAGCTCCCTGCCCTACCGTAACCAGGGTGTATCCGGCAGGTTTACGTATGGATACGATAACCGGTACCTGGCTGAATTCAATTTCGGTTATAATGGTTCTGAGCGCTTCTCCAAAAACAACCGGCTGGGCTTTTTCCCTTCCGGCGGACTGGCCTGGAATGTACACAATGAAAAGTTCTTTGACCGTCTCTCGGATGTGATCACGCTCCTGAAACTGCGTGGCACCTATGGCCTGGTGGGCAATGACCAGATCGGCAGCGCCAATGACCGCTTCTTTTACCTGTCGCAGGTAGCGATGAATGACCCCAATAAAGGAGCTGTATTTGGCGAAAACTTTGGCACCTCGCTAAATGGTGTTACGGTGGAACGCTATGCCAATACGTCCATCACCTGGGAGAAGGCCTATAAAACGAATATTGGGCTGGATGTACAATTGAGGAACGGCATTAATCTTACCGTGGATGTATATCGTGAGCACCGGAAGAATATCCTGATGAGCCGTGCCTATATACCCGTCTCTATGGGGCTGAGCGCGCCTATACAGGCGAATGTAGGGGAAGCAGAAGGCAAGGGCATCGACCTGCAGATGGATTATAATAAATCATTCAACAATGGGATGTGGCTGCAATTGCGCGGCAATTTCACGTATGCAGCGAGCAAACTGCTGGTGAATGAAGAACCCATTTACCCCACACCCTGGAGCAGTAAGGTGGGTTATTCGCTTTCCCAGCGCTGGGGGCTGATCGCTGAGCGGCTGTTTATAGATGATTATGAAGTGAAGAACTCTCCCCTGCAGGATTTTGGCATGGTGAGCGGCGGCGATATTAAGTACCTCGACCTGGATGGTAATAATATTATTGATGGCAATGGCGACCAGGTACCCATCGGTTATCCTGAAACGCCGGAGATCGTGTATGGGGGCGGTTTTTCTTTTGGCTATAAGAGTTTTGACGTCAGCGCTTTTGTACAGGGATCGGCCCGCAGCTCCATTTTTATCAATAATGATGCTATACAGCCCTTCAAAAAGAATAGTGGATTTGAAAGCGGGCTGCTGAATATCATCGCTGAGGACCACTGGTCGGAAAGCAACCGGGATGTGTATGCCTTCTGGCCCAGGTTGAGTGACAGAACGATCCTGAATAATAGCTGGACCTCTACCTGGTGGATGCGCAACGGCGCTTTCCTGCGCCTGAAATCGGTAGAGCTGGGTTATACTTTACCCAAAGCCTTATTGAAGAAGTTCAAACTGTCCAATGCCCGTTTTTACCTGAATGGCAACAACCTGTTTGTGATCAGCAGCTTTAAGCTGTGGGACCCGGAGATGGGCAGCAATGGCCTGGCCTACCCGGTACAAAGGGTCTATAATATTGGTGTGAACCTCAGTTTTTAATTTTTTATTACTACAGCATGCAACACAATTATAAAAAGTCATCATACCTGCCGGTCCTGTTCCTGGCAGGTATGATGGGGCTCAGCTCCTGTGAGAAGTTCATAGATGTGGTACCGGATAATGTGCCCACTATTGACAATGCTTTCAGCATTCGCACAGAAGCAGAAAAATACCTGTATACCTGTTACTCCTATCTGCCCAATGAAGGCCAGTATAGCGGCAATCCCGGGTTTGGCGCCGGTGATGAGATATGGCAGGACCTAAGTTTCAGCACGATTGATCCTGCGCCCATGCAAATCGCAATGGGCCTGCAAACAGCCGGCAGCCCGATGATGAGTACCTGGACTTCCCTGTATGCAGGTATACGGGACTGTAATATTTTCCTGGAGAATGTAGATAAGGTGGTAGACCTGGAGCCTTATATGAAAACACGGTGGATCGGAGAAGTTATTTTTCTAAAAGCGTATTACCACTGGTATCTCTTAAAGATGTATGGCCCCATCCATATTGTTGATAAGAACCTGCCCACTGATGTAAGCGCCGAAGCAGCCAAGATTGCCCGGGTGCCGGTGGATTCTGCTGTGAACTATATCGCCAACCTGCTGGACTCCGCTGCTAAGTTACTCCCCCCGGTGATCCAGGCAAGGACTACAGAGCTGGGCCGCGTAACGGCACCCATTGCCTTATCGGTGAAAGCACGCCTGCTGGTGACAGCGGCCAGTCCATTGTTCAATGGCAATGCCGATTATACCGGTTTTAAGAACCACGATGGCACGCCCCTCCTTAATACCACGTACGATAAACAAAAATGGGTCAGGGCAGCAGCAGCCTGCAAAGCCGCTATCGACGCTTGTCATGCAGCGGGTATTACACTCTATAAGTTTGACGACCACCTGGCCAATCTTACCGATGCCCTGAAGATTGAAATGAGCATCCGCAACAGTGTGTGTGAAAAATGGAATGAAGAACTGATCTGGGGTTCTTCCAATAGTCGCACCGATAAATATATGCAACGCCTGGCCTGTCCGAAGCTGGACCCTTCCCGCATCGGCAACCAGGACCCGTTGGGACAAATGGCGCCCACGATCAAGACCGTGGAGCAGTTTTATTCAAAGAATGGCGTACCGATCGAAGAAGACAAGGAGTACGATTATGCTAACCGCTATACACTGCGCACGGTATCTGCCGCAGAAGCGGAAAGGATGCAATTGGGTTATGAAACGGCCATACTGAATTTTGACCGGGAGCCCCGCTTTTATGCTGATGTGGCTTTTGACGGCGCCAAATGGTTTATGCAGAACGGCACCTGGAATATACAGGCCCGCTGGGGGCAGAACCAATCACAAAAGAATGTATTTGGTTATTCTGTAACCGGCTATTTCACGAAGAAAACGGTTAGCTGGAAGTTTGTGATCAATGAAGGACAGAGCACTTCTACAGAAGACTACCCCTTCCCCTTGTTCCGCCTGGCCGACCTGTACCTGCTGTATGCCGAGGCGCTGAATGAAGCAGAAGGCACTGCCAATCCTGCTGTGTATACGTACCTGAACCTGGTGCGGGCAAGAGCCGGATTAAAGAGCGTAGAGGAATCCTGGAGCCTGTATTCCAAAAATCCTTCCAAATACACTACACAAGATGGATTAAGGGCCATTATACAACAGGAAAGGCTGATTGAAATGAGTTTTGAGGCCAGCCGCTTCTGGGACCTGCGCCGCTGGAAACGTGCTATTGAAGAGCAAAATAAAGTGATCCTGGGCTGGGATATTGCACAGGCGGGTCCGGCCGGTTACTACCGTACCAGGCCTTTGTGGAGCCAGACTTTCCAGGTAAGGGATTACCTGTGGCCAATTCGCAGCAGTGATATTCTTGTTAATCCCAAATTAGTGCAGAATCCAGGTTGGTAGAAGAGCGGCGAGTGGTAAATGGTAAGTGGCCAGTGGGGCTTTTGCTGCGGCTTGCCAACTAATCAGCTCACTCGCTACTCGCCACTTACCACTTGCTTTCACTTACTCAATATATAAAACGAAAACATGAAACGATTCTATATATTATCTATAATAACGCCGCTCATCATCATGAGCGCCTGCAAAAAAGAGGAACACGCATCCCTGTATGCAGCAGGGAAAGTGCCCGATCCGCTCACCAGCACGGCCGTAAAGAACCTGCCCGGCGCGGCTGAGATCACTTATTCATTGCCACACGACAATACGATCCTGTATGTGAAGGCCGAATACGAACACCAGCCCGGCGTAAAAAGGGAAGTAAAGGCCTCCTATTATACCAACCAGTTGACCGTGGATGGCTTTGGCGATACACTGGAACATGAAGTGAAGTTGTTTGTAGTAACCAGAAGTGAGCAGGTGTCTTCGCCGGTAACGGTCAAGGTGAAGCCACTCACCCCACCGGTGGTAGCGGTGTTTACAAGCCTCTCTGTCACGGCCGACTTTGGCGGGCTGCGCATTGCTTATACGAATGATGCCAAAGCCGATGTGGCTATTTATACCCTTGCCGCCAATGACAAGGGCACGATGGAACAGGCGCACGTGCATTACACTACTTTACCGGCCGGCACTTATACCATGCGCGGGTTTGACAGCTCCGCCCGGCAATTCTCCTTTTTTGTGCGGGACAGATTTGGCAATATCTCCGATACATTAACCGGCATTTATAAGCCTTTGTATGAAAAGCCGCTTGACAAAGCCCTGTTCAGAAAGGTGCAATTGCCTACTGATATTGGCGATGACTGGGGCCTTCCCATGGAGAATTTGTGGAATGGCTCTTATACCGGTTTCTGGGATATGTTCCATACGCAAACAAAGCCCTTCCCCCAGTGGTTCACGTTCGATATGGGCATCACCGTAAAGCTGAGCCGCATGACGGTATGGCAACGGCAAACGCCTGCACAGGACTGGATCTATAATGCCAATAACCCGAAGAAGTTTGAGATCTGGGGCGCCAATAATCCCGACCCCGATGGCGGCTGGAATAACTGGACGAAGCTGATGGCACATGAGGTGGTGAAGCCTTCCGGATTGCCCCTTGGCCAGGTAACACAGGATGATATTGCAGCGGCCGTGAAAGGAGAAGAACTGACGATACCACTTGACAAACAGCCGGTGCGGTATATCCGCGTCAAGGTGCTGGAAACTTTTACGAATTCAGCTACCAATATTGCAGAGGTGTCAATATGGGGGCAACCTTAGAAGAGGCAACGAGGGACCGCAGCGTCCCCTGCGGGAGACACTGCGGGGAAATCGTAGCGAGTGGGATTTATTAACCAATACTTTCAACTTATCAGTATATGAAACATATCAAATTGATGATAGTCCTGCTGGGAATGACGAGCGCTCTTGTATGGGCGTCGTGCAAGAAGCAGGATGAATGGAAAAAGTACCTGCCGGAGCAGCCAAAGGTATATCCTGGTATGGCGGAGGCCATTACTACTTATCCAGGCAATAACAGGATCAAGCTTTCCTGGCTATTGGTGTCAGACCCTACGATCACCAGGGTCACCGTGTTCTGGAACAATGGCCATGATTCTGCCAGTGTTGCTGTCAACCGTCAGCAAGGTGTAGATACCGTCAGCATTATTATAGATAAGCTGCAGGAGACTTCTTATACGTTCAGCGTATTTACGTATGATAAAGAAGGCAACAAATCGGTACCTGCCTATGTAACCGGCCGGGTGTATGGCCCGAAATACCAGAGCACACTGCTGAACCGGGCGCTGTTGAGTGTGAATTATTCCGGCGATAGCAAGCTGCTGACGATTAACTGGGGCACTGCTGATACGGTAAATGTGGGCACCCAACTCTGGTATACCGACGAAGCCGGCATTGACCAGACCCTGCTGATTGACGCCACTACTTTCAGCACGATCATTCCCTGGAAGGTGGGCACGAAGATCTGGTACCAATCGGCCTATAAACCCTCGGCCAAAGCGATAGACACGTTTACGGTCAATAATAAAGATTCGATTTCAGTCAAGAACGTGCCGGTACCTAAAGCTGCGTGGACAAAGGTAGACCTGCCCAATGATGTGGCCGGAAACGCCTGGGGCACCAACCTGAGCTGGATCTGGGATGGCAAGGGCGCTGATTACCCCCAGATCTACCATACCGGCGGCGAAGGCATACCCCATCATTTTACGATTGACCTGGGCGCTTTGTATGACCTTACGAAGTTTGAGAATATCGGCCGGGTGAATAGCAATCCTTATCATAACCCTACAAAGTTTGAAGTATGGGGCATTGCTGATATCACGAATGCCGCCACTACCCTTCCCGGCAGTGATCCCGGCTGGAAAAATGAATCCATCGCCAAAGGCTGGACATTACTGCAGGAGATTAACAGGCCCGACAATGGTACGGCGCCTTATAAGGTAGACCTGCTGCCCGGTATTCCCAAAGTGCGCTATATCCGTATCCGGGTGCTGGAAACGATTGATCATGATCCCGACAGCCATATGAGCGAGATCTCTTTCTGGTATAATCCGTAAAGTCCGAAACCGGTTTCGACCTCCATTTTAATAAACCTATAAATAATAAATAACTTCATCATTCCTAACAAAGACACTATGCGCCACACAAGAACAAGAAGACTTGCGTTACTGTATCTGTTTATCTGTACCACTATGTTGCCAAACCTGGTAAAAGGGCAGCCGGCCAAACCATCACCTGGTAAGGACCTGGCGGCCCTGCAACAGGCTTTTGTTGATCTCCGCTTCGGCATGTTTATCCATTTTAATATTCCGACGTATATGGACCAGGACTGGGCCGATCCCGAAGCCTCCCCTGCCATTTTCAATCCCACGAAACTGGATTGTAACCAATGGGCCAAAGCAGCGAAGGCCGCCAATATGACTTATGGCTGTCTGACCACTAAGCACCACAGCGGTTTTGCCATCTGGGATACGAAGACGACTGATTATAATGTAATGAACAGCCCTTTTAAGAAAGACGTGGTGAAAGAGTATGTGAATGCTTTCCGGGCCAACGGGCTGAAGGTGATGTTGTATTATTCTATCCTCGACACACATCATAAGTTGCGTCCGGGACAGATCACCCAAAAGCATATTGACATGGTGAAAGCCCAGCTTACAGAGCTGCTGACGAATTACGGAGAGATCAGTGCGCTGATCATTGACGGGTGGGATGCTCCCTGGTCAAGGATCTCCTATGATGATATTCCGTTCGGGGAAATGTATACCCTGATCAAATCCATCCAGCCCAATTGCCTGGTGATGGACCTGAACGCCGCCAAGTATCCTGCCGAGGCACTGTATTATACAGATATTAAATCCTACGAACAGGGTGCGGGCCAGCATATTTCCAAAGAAAGCAATAAGCTGGCTGCCTTGTCGTGCCTGCCCATTAATGATAACTGGTTCTGGAAAACATCTTTCCCTTCCAGACCGGTGAAAGAGCCGGCGAAACTGGTAAACGATAATATTATCCCTTTCAATAATGCCTATTGCAATTTCATTTTGAATGTAGCGCCCAACCGCGACGGACTGATTGACGAGAATGCGGTAGCTGCTTTGAAGGAGATCGGCAAGCTGTGGAAACACCAGGGGCCTACACAAAAGCTGCCTGCTGCTGATGCGCCTATTATTGCCCACAATATGGCGAAACACCAGGCTACCAATTCCAGTTGGAGTGATGATATGTGGATCATGGATTTTGCCACGGACGACGATTTTGGCAAGCCCTGGATATCCAATGCCACGGTAAAACAACCCTGGTTCGAAGTGGATTTTAAATACAGCCGGCCATTTTCTGCTATTGTTATTGCAGAGGCAGGAAGAAGACCGCGCATTAAGAAGTACAGGCTGGAATATTATGCGGATGGCGCCTGGAAGCCGATCGTTGCGGGCGAAAATACCGGCAAGATTAAGGTACACCGCTTTCAACCCGTTACCGGGGAGCGCGTAAGGATCCTGATCGATGCTTTTGATGCCCCTCCACAGATTGCAGAGTTTGGTGTATTTAATGAAAAATAGTCTGAACCACGATTTATAGGATTGAAAGGATTCACAGGATATTAAAGCAGGCTTAGCGGCCTGCTTTTTTGTTGTTTGCGGATACTATCCTGTTACAGAGACGAGCAGGCGTTCCAGTTCCAGTCGTATTTCCTGTAAGGTGTCAGGGGAAAAGCCATCTTTTTTGGGGTCTAATGCAAGCACCAAACGCAGGCTTTTGTACAACTCCAGCGATTGAGTGGTTATTCCGCCGCCGGCAGCAGATACTTTGCTTTTTACATAAAGCTGCGCCTTATCAAGTGAATGGATCTTTTCTCCTTCACCTGACATAGGACTGCGGTAATACTGGGTGATGGTTTTGGAAGTTTCATCAATCACTATTTTATAGATCCTTTTTCTGCTGATCAGGTCAACATATTGGGTTACCAGCAAAAGAGCTCCGGCCCAATAAAAAGTGTCTGAAATATTGATAAAATCATTACCAAAAAGCTGGTCATACAAAATAATGATGAAAAAGATACCGGCGGCAATACTCCATTGCTTCAGTATATGCGGCCAATAGCTTTTCCTTCCTGTGGTGTAAGTGGTCATGGGGTTGGGAAGGAATTAAAAATCCTATATATGAATATACACTTAATTGGCAAGATTATAAAGTAATCATCCGAACCGGCATGCTGTCAATGCAGAAGAAATTAAGAAGATATTATATGCAAACTTACTCTTATAAGTAGCCGCGTACGGAGGTCTTCCCTACCGGTTACATTATTTTTAACCTTTTATTTTAAAATACCACGAAGGGGGTATTGGTAGAATGCATTATTCCCTTATTTTTGTCTCGGTTTTTCATAGGATATTGGATTTTAAAACGGGGCTGTATTTTTATGCTGGCCCTTTTTTATTGCCTATACCTTACGTAATTCTACGCATAACCATTGCTGGTCCTGACTTCCGTCTTATTTTCTCCCTTTTTACTTCCACTTGTCCGCAGGTTTTTCTTTGTTGCTGTCATTACTTATGCCTGGCTTTTTTCATAATGGAGGCAGATGACGCCGGAAGTGAAAGCGTGGGAAGTTACCAGTTTCAGGTTTTTCCGGTCTTTTCCCCCTTTGAATAAGGGCATACCGTTTCCCAGCAAGATGGGATTCACAAACAACCAGTAGTCATCTACCAGGTTGGCTGCCGATAGCAACTGGCCAATGGAAGGGCTGCCAAAGATGACGATCTCTTTCCCGCTTCCCTGTTTAAGTTTGCCTATCTCCTCCTCTATGTTCTCACTGATGATGGTGGTATTGGGCAGGTTTTGCCCTTTCATTGTTGTAGACACTACCACTTTGCGCACTTTTTTGTACCAGGTAGCATGTTTAATATCATGTTTGGTGGCATTAGGCTGATCGGCAGCAGTTGGCCAGTACCCCTCCATCAGCTCAAAGGTTTTCCGTCCGTACAAAGCGGTATCTGCTTCATCGGTACGGTTTCCTGCATAGTCGAATATTTCCTCATCTACCTTGACCCAATCTATTTCATCATTTGGTCCGGCCACAAAGCCGTCCAGTGATACGTGCATGAACCATACAATCTTTTTCATGGCTATATTTTTTTATAGCCTGCAAATTAGCCAGGAAATACTTCCGGGAGGGGGTGTCAGTACGACTTTAAAGAGGTTGATTGCGGCAATTAGTTTAACCAATTTTATTACACCGTCTTTTTCAGTTGCCAGAAGCTGATGGTCCTTCTTTTGGTGAAGCCCATGTATTCATAGAGACCGATGGCGCGCTGGTTGGTTTCCAGTACATGCAGGAAGGGAATATTGCCCTGGTCGAGGTTGGTATTGCAGAGATGCGCGATGAGGTGTTGGGCGTATTTGCGGCCGGTATATTCCGGATCGGTGCAGATGGCGCTGATCTCCGTAAGTTCTTCCAGCCGCATGCGTTCACCGGCAATAGCTACCAGCTTGTCCTGCTGCCATATACCATAGTAGCTGCCCAGGCGGCGGGTATTGTGCTCGTAATAGCCGGGCTGTACTTTCTGAATGAGATTATACATATCATTACTGTGTACTTCTGTCAGGCGGGCTATGGACACTTCACCATCCGGAGGGGAGACAGCCGCCTGGTTGATCATTTGCGCACAGGGCAGCTCTTTGAGTAAAGTCCAGTGAGCCGGTAAAGATGGTAACTCTCCTATCAGGAAAAAGACCTCTCCTGCTTCCAGGAACTCATCCAATGCAATTATGCTTTCTTTAGCTGCCGGATCATAAGCAGCAAAAGGCAGGATGCCACGTTGGTAGCGTTTCACACGCTTTGTGCCAATAGCAAAGGATTGCTGTACGCCGGTGAGCGCCCACCAGGCAGGATTGTCCAGCTTTGCAAATGGATCATGGCTCATGGTGCAATATTATTCAAAATTGTCTGAACCGGGATTGGGAGGATTGTATGGATTCAAGGGAAAGGGTAGCCCCTATGGGGCAAAATACATTTGTAATGTTTCTTTCTACAAAGCGGAAGCCCCTCTGGGGCTGGATACCCTGTAAGTAGTATTGCGGGGTATTATGTAAAGTATTATATTGCATATACTATCTATCAGTCTACTACCCTCCCTATTGTTTACAGTCTCCATTTATCCTGCTATCTACCCCTGGCTAACTACTTCCAATAGCTGATTCTTTACCCGCCCCGCTTTTAATGACCTTAAACCTTATGCCATGCGCATACTACTGCCTGCTATGTACTCATTGCTGATCGCAATCGTGTATCAGCCCTTCACCACCTCTGTTGCTACTTATCACCGCCAATCACCGCCAAACGACTGGTATACTGCTGCCTTAGCCCATATCCGGCAGGAGCAGCGTAGCGAGACAGTAAGCACCTATAACCCGTTGCCCGTGTACCTGGCTTCCGATAGTGTGCTGGAAGGTCCCGGGCGGGCTGAAGCGACCTTCGGCGCTTCCGTGGCCGGGGCAGGTGATGTAAATGGTGATGGGTATTCTGATGTAATTATTGGCGCGCCATTGTATGATAGCCTGTATGCCGAAGAGGGCCGTGCGTATGTGTATTATGGTACCCCTTCCGGTCTGCCGGTTATTCCCAGCCTTAGTTTATCTTATCACAGCAATACTGACGGGCATGAACATTTCGGATCGGCCGTATCCGGCGCGGGTGATATCAATGGCGATGGTTATGCCGATATCATCATAGGGGCCCCTTTTGCCAGCGATGATGGTTATGAACTAGCCATTGGCCATGCCCTGGTGTATTATGGCTCAGCCACCGGCATTCCTGCCACGGCAGATACGATCCTGAAAGGCGATATGCCTTTTGCTTTTTATGGTATATCCGTAGCAGGCGCAGGAGATATCAATGGCGACGGTTATTCAGATGTAATCGTGGGTGCTTCAGAGTATGGCTATACAATTGGTTTTCCCAATGGGTCCAGGGGTCGGGTATTCGTGTATTACGGATCACCTGCCGGTTTGCAGGCAAGCGATTATGTAGAGGGTGATCAGTATTTAAGCATGTTTGGCAAACTGGTGGCAGGTGCAGGCGATGTGAATGGGGATGGCTATTCGGATATTGCGGTCAGTGCGCCCAACTACCATGTTTATGCACCGAATGCCGATGGCGCTGTGTTTATCTACCACGGTTCCGATACCGGGCTTACTACTACCTATGCCAATCTATTTACCAATGCACAACCCATAGCAGCTACAGGCTTCAGTCAGTCAATGGCTGGTGGCGGCGACCTGGATGGCGATGGCTATACAGATCTGGTGCTGAGCCAGCCTTTTTATTATGACGATCCTTTCAATAATCCCACGCATACTATTGCCCGCCTGCTGATCTATTATGGTTCGGCTACGGGACTTCCGGCAAGTCCGGTTATCCTGGACAGTACCGGTCGGCCGGGTCTGGCCCTGGGTGGTCCTATAGGCCATGCCGGTGATGTGAATGGGGATGGCTTTGCAGATATTGCGGTGGCCGGCGCCGATACAAATACCCATGCCCATGCCAGCCGGCTATTGTTGTACCATGGCGCTGCAGCGGGTTTGACAGATACCCTTTTTGACGTAATCGATACAGCGGCCCATGTGCCTGTGCCGGTATTGGCCGGAGCCGGTGATGTGAATGGTGACGGCTATGCCGATATTGTTATGGGAGAGCCGGCATACGACGCTGGCGACAGTACAAATGCCGGCAGGGCCTATATGTATCATGGTGCCCCCGATAGCATTGACGAGCCGCCTGCTGTTACCTTCGATAGTCCGGGTAATACGGTGATCGGCTTTGGCAGGTCTGTTCAATATGCCGGCGATATTAATGGCGACGGTTATTCGGATGTGGTGATCGGTGATCCCAATTTCATCAAAGGCATGACGAATTATGAAGGCAGGGCTTATGTGTATTATGGATCGGCCAGTGGTTTGCCACCGGTACCGGATGTAACGCTGGATGTGAATAATCCCAACTGCAAACTGGGCTGGGCGGTAGCGGGCGCCGGGGATGTGAATGGCGATGGCTATGCCGATGTGATGATAGGTGCTCCCCGGTATAATGACACGGAAGGAGGCGTATTTGTGTATTATGGTTCGGCAGCCGGATTGGTCAATACGCCTGATACGATCTCTACGGGACTGCCCAATTACTACCTGGGCTATGCCATTGCCGGTGCGGGCGATGTGAACGGAGATGGCTATGACGATGTACTGGTGAGTGCTTATAATGATATTGTTACAGTTGATACGGGAAAGGTGTTGGTGTATTATGGCGCTGCAAGTGGCTTACCGCCCACGCCCAATCTTATACTGCAGGGCGTTAATGAAACAGATAAGGCCGGCTTTGGCCGCTCTGTAGCCAGCGCGGGCGATGTAAATGGCGATGGCTATGGGGATGTTGTGATTGGCGCTCCTTATTCCAACGATGGCAGCAATACCCTTGAGGGAAGGGCTTATGTGTTTTTGGGATCGGGCACGGGATTGTCGGCCACGCCGGCTGCCATCCTTGATAATGCCAACCAGGACTATGCTTTCTTTGGCAGCGTGGTGGCCGGCGCCGGTGATATTAATGGGGATGGCTATACGGATGTACTGGTGAATGCACCGGAGTATAACAATGGTTCGGGTATCGGCAGGGCCTTTATTTACCTGGGATCAGGTTCCGGCATCAGCGCTACCCCATCCGATACCTTAATTGGCAACGATCCGTCGAATACGCACCTGGGCCATACAGTTGCCAGCGCCGGTGATGTGAACAGCGATGGTTATGCAGATGTGCTGGTGACAGATGAGCAATTTGATACCAGAGGGATTGTATTGTTGTTTAAAGGTTCGCCTACCGGTCTGGAAGCTGTGCCGGACAGTATTGATGGCAACATTGATCAGTATAGCGGTTCTTTTGGTTCTGCTGCCGTCACCGCCGGTGATGTGAATGCCGATGGATTTTCGGATATACTGATAGGTAATTTGTTATACAATACCATTGGCCGGGTGTATTTGTATTATGGTAACCAATATGGCGGCCAGCGTAATAACCTGCGGTTGTACAATGCCAATCTTACTACGCCTTTAAGTGCGCTGAATATAACAGAGCCTAATATAGGGGCAGGATTGTTTGTGCAATCGCCCCAGGGCAGGCAAAAAGGCAGGCTGGTATGGGAAACACGCGCTGTGGGTAATGCCTTCAGTGGTGTACCTGTTACGAATAGTACCAGCTATAGCGGACGACAAGCTACTTTCACCAACCTGGGATTAACCGGCACCGAATTAAAGAATGAGGTGTCTAAAACCGGCAAGGCCACCTTGCTGCGGGCGCGCGTGGAATATGATCCTGTTACGGCACTTACCGGGCAGCGGTATGGCCCCTGGCGGTATCCGCTGGGCATTGGCCGGTCGGCAGGCATCCTGTTGCCGCTGGACATCCTCACGTTTACCGGTGTGAAGCAAGGCCGGGAAGTATTGTTAAAATGGACGGTAGCTTCCTATGAAGCTGGTGTGCAGTATACGCTGGAGCGCAGTGCCGATGGCCGTCATTATATTCCCCTGCATACAACAGCCGCTAAACCGGGTGTCACGTATTACCAATGGCGGGATGAGCAGCCATTGTGGGGCAAGAATTATTTCCGGCTGGTGGTGGATGATGGCGTTCATCAAAAACATACCAGGGCGGTGGTGCTGGTATTTGAGGAAACACGCTCCTGGGTTATTTATCCTAATCCGGTGCGGGCAGGTCAGGCATTGACGATACAGTTGCCGGCGGCTACCGGCGCCCTAACCGCTCAACTGACAGATGGCCATGGGCGGGTCGTGAAGCAGCAGCATTACGCGGCCAGTAATGGGTTGATCAGGATGGGGACGCAGGGATTGGCGGCGGGGCATTATAACCTGATCATCAGAACGGGCGGGAAGATTATTACGAAGAATGTTGTGGTGTTGGAGCGGTGAGGGAAGTTAGCAGGGCTTTTGTTTCGGTGAGGAAGAACTTTTAATTTTACCTTACCTATATGAAGCCATTAATTCTCACCAAAGCACAAGCCAGAAAGATCATCCTCCACGCGGCAGGGCTGTCTCAACGGGCGCCCTTTGGAAAGGGCCGCGAGGCGGTATACAAACTCATCGACCATCTTGGTTTTGTTCAGATCGATGCCAATTATGTCGTTGAGCGTGCACATCACCATGCTATTGCATCGCGCGTACCTGACTATAAATTGGAATGGCTGAACGAACTACAGGCGGATGGAAGGATCTTTGAATTCTTTACCTCCGATGCGGGATATATTCCCATGCACGACTTCCACTTTTCACTGTCCGTAAAGGAGGGCTTTTTATCCAACAGAAAGCCCCTGACACAGGCCGAGATCAATCTTATGAACAGGGTACTGGACAGGATTGCGCGCGAAGGGCCACTGACGGTAAAGGATTTTGAAAATGATCGCCTGGAGGCCAGTTCAGGCTGGTGGGACTGGCGACCATCTAAGATAGCGCTTGAGCGATTGTACCTGGACGGAAGACTGATGGTGACGAGAGGCAAAGATTTCCAGAAAGTATATGACCTGCCTATGAATATTATCCCGGATGATATTGATACAGCGAAGCCAACACCAGAAGCGTTTGCCAGGTATATTATCCGGCGTTCATTGCAATCCCTGGGTATCGCTTATGTAAAGGAGATGGCCTGGCGTGCCCGTCGCGTGAAGGGTCATTTAGTAAAAACGGAGTTGGAAAAACTCGTAGCGGAGGGTGAAGTTTGCCCCGTTGTGATTGAAGGTCTTAAAACCTCCCCGCTCTACATGTTGCCCGCTTATAAAAACAAAAAGATCCAGTTGTCTGATGATGCGTTTATTCTTTCTCCATTCGATGTATTGAATGTCTTCAGACATCGGTTAAGGGATTTTTTTGATTTCGACTACCAGATAGAATGTTTTGTGCCCGAGGCTAAGCGGAAATACGGATACTTCTCCTTACCAGTATTGGTGGGTGATACTTTTGTCGCCCGGATGGATTCAAAGACCGATCGAAAACAACAGGTATTAACCATCCACAATCTGCACTTCGAGCCGCTGAAGCTAAGCAAGCCCATGATCGACAAGATCATTGATGCCATTCAAACATTTGTAAAATTCAACCAGTGCCGGGATATTATCATTAAGAAGTCAAATAACAAGCAGTATCTTAAGGCTATCAGGGATGGTTTCTGACAAGTATAGTATAATATCATCAGTTGCCTTTGCTTCGACAGCAGTACTTGTCCCTCTATGCGGGATTTCTCACCCGTTTTGCTTGTTGATAAGGCAAGAGCGTGTGGCGGGTTCGAAATGACAAAGAAGGGGGAAGTCATCTCCCTGAGAGTATCAATGTCAGGGAGTCTTTTTCTCTTTTGAATTGAGAAGCGTGTGAATAATAAAACCAGGGATTCTCGTGGGCTATGATAAAACTGATTATTTTATCCGGCTCCTTAAGATTTACTATGGAATCTTTTAACCTAAACGTTTTGCAGTACCCTTTGAAGTCTTCGGCCATGAGGTAATCGAAACATTTTTCCGGCGGTACAGTAGCATTGATCTTAAAAGCCAATGTCAAGGGGCCTAATTGGTACCGGTCGCCTTTATACTCCATGCGGTTGGCAGCGGCCCACTGGGGATTGTCGCGCATGGGATAATCAGTCAGGAAGCGTGTCCAGTATCTGGTGGTTATTCTTTCCTGCCTGTTATCATAAGCCTTGTCATATAAGCTATAAAACTCCTCCGGAAATGCAGGCGCGTTGCTGATTGTAGCAATGATGCCATCCACCTCTTGTTTGGAATAGAACTGTCGCCAACCGAATCTTAGGTACAGGAATACGCCGACGTAAATAATGATGGCGCTAATAAGCCCGATTTTCAGTAAGCGGAGGAATGTTTTTGGGAGCGGCTTCATGGTTTATCGGGAAAAACCTGGATGAGTTTATCTACAAAGATTCTAAGACTGGGGTTCAATTTATATAATTTCAGCAGGTCTTTTTGTTTAGTCATTCCTTTGGAGAGGTCGTCATAATACTTTCCTTCCCGGTAGTTCTTTTGATTGAGGGAGAATCCTTTTTTGTTGGCAATATTTTCTGCAGACCTGAAGCAATTAACCATTTTAGATTGATCGGAAGCCTTCTCTGAAATAAATGGCAAAACCCAACACTCAATGTCATGTACTGCAACGGCAAAAATGATCTTCTGTTTGTTTTTAGTGTAAAACTCCTCCCCTATTCTCTTTATTAAGACCTGGATTATCTGATTTACAAATCCTTCGACCAGGCTTTCGTCGTCACCAATATGTTTTAACCCTTCTTTCCAATCTTCGCAGGTACCGGAATCAATTTGGACTATTATATAGTCATTTAATTCAAAGCTGCCTCTGAACCTGTCTTTTGATAACTGATCGAATAAATTACTCCATCCGAAGGGCTCATTTAATTCGGGAAGCAGTCTTCTTACAGGTAGATTTTTTTCATTGGTAAACCCAATGAGCAGGTTTTTCAATATGGCGAAGTCTGTAAGTCCTTCTCCGGCTATGGCAAATCGCATTAGGCTATTGTTTCAGGTTGACCGCCTATGTATCCCCTCTCCCACGCTTCTGATAGTCTCACATTTTTAGGCTGTTGATCTATTTTATCGGCGATGGTTTCCCCATCGGCATTTCTCCGGATAACAAAAAGAGCTTGTTCAGGATCATCTAAGTTAAGGCCGTCCAATACCGCAGGGTTATGTGTGGTTATAATCACCTGCTTGTTGTGCTTTTTGCATAATTCCACTAACTGGCGGGTAAGTTCTTCGCACAAGCGCGGATGGAAAGACGCTTCAATGTTGTCGATCGCAAAGAAGGCGGGAGTTTCTTTACTAATAATTAAAGAAACATAAAACAACAGGAACAAAAAACCTTCATTCACGTTGCTTTGATTCAAAGAGACATCGGGGATATATCTATCTTTTACAACAAGGCTTTTCCTGCCGGAAACCTGGTCATTGATGGCTTCAAAATCATCAAACCATTCTATGATGTGCAGGAGTTCTTTTAGTTCGTTAAGGGTTTCTTCACCATAACTCTCATTGAATATTTGAAGAACATGGAAAAGGCCTTCTCCTTTAATACCCAATGGCTTGATCTGGCTTTCCTCTTCGAACTTTCTTAATGCTGTAATTTCGGGGCTATAAATAATGAAATCAGATACATCTTCTCCTTCTATTATGCTCCAGTACAGGGCAGAAAGGAAATCATCGAATTTATCGGATTTATCCACTATTACGTCATGCATTATTTCCTTAAACTTAGCATGTAGTAATTTTGAGTCGTCAATAGCTTTATGTTCTTTATTTCTTATTGACTGTGCTAAATCGGATAAAGCCTTCGAGAGAGAATCTGGCTCCTTTTTGACCCACCGCAAAAAAGGCTTCTCCTCTTCTTCAATTTTCAGCAAAACGTCAAGTTCAGATGTTATAAAAGTTAATTCGATATCATTTAAAAATGCCTGTTTCTTAAATGCACTTTTCATCAACCTCGCCTCTGAAGTCCTGATACCTCTTGACCCCAAAAACTCATTATCCAGTTTATTAGCCGCTGCGGCAGCCCCAAAAGCAATCGCTTCCAGGATATTTGATTTCCCGGAACCATTGGACCCTATGAATACATTGAACCTGCTTAATGGAAGGGTTAAATCCTGAACTGACTTAAAATTCTTTATACTTACTTCCTGTATCACGAATAGTTTTTATTGCGTATTGGTCAAAAATAGGTGTTTTTGACTTAACCAGCTTTTGGGCGCTATTTACCCGAAACCGCCTGTTTGAGTGCCTAATTTACTTATTTTAGCCGGATAACCATTACTGCAGCTTATGCCATTGGAAAAGAAAGGGCCTGTAGCGCAGGCGCAGACGATTGATGAAGTGATCCAGCAACTGGAAGCGCTTATTGAGGAATGCATGGAGCAGAAAGACCGCATCGGCTATTTTGCCGCCCTGTACCATAAGGTGACCGTGCGGGTGAAAGAAGGGATCGCCAATGGCGAGTTTGAGAATGGTCCGCGTATGGAAAAGCTGGACGTTATTTTTGCCAACCGCTACCTGGCCGCCGTACAACAGCTCCGCAATCAAGAAAAAACCTCCGGCTCCTGGCAAGCAGCTTTTGATGCTACCCGTAAACGCACCACCCTCGTATTACAGCATTTATTGCTGGGCATGAATGCCCATATTAATTTCGACCTGGGTATTGCCGCTGTAGAAACCGTAGGTACACAGGATATACGCACCATCCGCAATGATTTCAATACGATCAACACGATCATCGGCAGCCTGGTTTTTGAAGTGATGAATGAGCTCAACCGGGTGTCGCCCCTGCTCTCGCTTTTCGGCTTTCATGCCACCAATGAATCTATCCTTATCCAGTTCAGTATTACCAATGCCCGCGATGGCGCCTGGATCTTTGCCGACGATCTTTTTGGCAAGGTGAATACACCCGCTTATCCCCTCTGTATGACTAACCGCGATACGACTATTAAAAAGCTCGGCCTCTCCCTCGTCAAGCCTAAGGGCCTGATCAGGATCACGATGTTTATTATCCACTTGTTTGAATGGAAGAATCCCACAAAGGTGATCAAGGCCTTTTACAAGTACCAGAAGAAGTATATTTCTGTCAGTGAGCATAAGGAAGCCTTCAGCGGATCACCGGCTTGAACACCATCAGCAGCCTTTGCCGCAGCGTCCCCCGCCGCACTCCCAATGGCCTGCGCGCCGGGGGAGACACTGCGGGGAAGAGAATGGTAAGCTTACTGTAGGGATAATGCTCTGGGTATTGTCTAAGTATGGTCAGGGAATGGTCTGAGAGTGCTCTAAGATAGTACTGTGTATAGAGCATTCCCAGTGCTATCTGAGTACTACCTGAATACTGTCTTAGTGCTATCTCAGCGCATTCCACTACCATTACGGTACAAGTATATGGCCTGTTACCTGCCTTTTGGGTCGCTGCCGGATGGGAGCTACTATCCGTCTGATGGGGAGGAAATGGGGAGTTAGTATGGAGTTAGGAGGGAGTTACCTACGACTTATATCGCTATAAGGTCGCTGTAACACCGCTATAAGCTCGCTGTAAGTCCGCTATGAGGCCACTGTAAGATCGCTGAAACGTCGTTGCAAGTACGCTGTAAGGAGGTGTGAAAACAGCTAAAAAATAATATTTTATTAAATCTAAGTTTCATATCTGTTCGTATATGGGTATAGCGATCCCCTGTTTATTGTTCACTTTTAAAAGTTTATGTCTTATGGCAAAGCTGATACCTTCTGTTATCAAGATGCGGGGCTCTATTTATGATGTAACGATTGTCCGCAGTAAACGGTACAAACCTCATGCGCGGGCCAGGCGTGGCACTTATACACCCGTTTCTATTAATGCTGACCTGGAGCAAAGCAAAGAGCAACTGTTAAGCAGCAATAAACCTGCCAAACTGATCTTTGATGCGGTACGCACCGAGCACAAAGATGGCGGCTTATGGACTGACCTATTGGCTGTATTCAGAAAACAATTGAAAGAAGACAAAGGTTTTAGTCTGAAGGGACTTTTAAAGCTGGAATGCAGCCGGCTATATTCACTGGATAAGATACTGCACCATCAATTCTCTATAAAGACAGATACGAAGCGGAAAAAGATGCAGGTAACCGTTCAACTACAACAGCACCCGGAATGGAAGAAGCAGGGTTTCCTGGACGGGTATCAATTAAGCATTACCGTAGTATTCCCTGACTTTAAGAAGGACCGCTTCAGAAAAGAGACCCTGCGGGCGCCCATTGTTTCTTTTAAGGACGAATTGAAGCCCTTCCATTTTGAGGTGCCGATGCCGGCTACTACGGCGCCATGGATCTTGTTCCTGGGCGTTGCAGGGGCTGAGAAGGGGAAGGCCAGTGATGTGCCTACGACGAAGGGGATGGCGGTGGTAAGCGTGAGTAGGGAGTAGACAAAATTGCTTCAACGCAAGATTTGATACCGGGGGAGCGATTTATTGTTCCTGCATTGATTTTTATCATATCTTCCCGGTCCCTGACCCCCAACGTGTTACGCATGAAACATCTGTTTAGTACCCTATGCCTGCTGCTGGCTATGCAAGTAGCTTATACCCAATCATCAAGGGTAGACAGTCTGACCCGCCTGATTGAAAATTCCACCAGCGATAGAGAGAAAGCCCGGCTACTGATGCTGCGCAGCCGCGTGGCCCCTCCAGCCTGGAGTGTTTTGCAGGCCATGGGCGATGCCCAGCGGGCCCTGGCCCTTTATCAGCAAACAGGCGAAGAGAAAGGTCAGGCTGATGCCTACCTCCGTATTTCGGGCCTGTACAGTATCCAGAGTAAATACGGGACAGCCCTTAGTATTGATTCCATCGCACTTACCATTGCCCGGAAAGCTGATTATAAACAGGGAATAGCCCTTGCCTTTAGCAATATGGGCCGGAATATCCAGATGCTTGGCCAACTTGAACAGGCAAGAAGCCTGCTCACCCAAAGCCTGCAGATCCTGAAAGAGGCCGGCATGGAGCGGGAAACGGGTGATGTATACAGCAGACTGGGCGTTATCACCCGCCGGCTTTCTGATTTTAAAGCCTCCCTGCAATACTTTGATGAAGGCATCACAGTAGCCACCAAATACAAGATGGACCCGCTCCTGGCAATTCTCTATATGAATAAAGCCAATTCCCTGAACGAATCGGCCCGCTATGATGAGGCTATCCAATTGCACCTGGAGAGCATCCGCATAAAAGAGCAACTAAAAGATGAAAGAGGGCTAATACAATCCTATAATAATGTGTCCAATGTATATTCGGCTTCCGGTCAGCCTGCAATGGCGCTGATCTACTTGCGCAGGATAATCGCCATGACCGGCACCGCACGCGACAAAGCGGGCCTTGGCAATACGTACAACAACCTGGGTAATAACTTCAGCCAAGCCCGTCAACCAGATTCGGCAGAATATTATTTCAGAAAGGCCATTGATGTGTTTAAAGAAAACAATGAACAACCCGGACTGGGCCTCGTATACAATAACCTGGGTAATTTTTATATAGATGAAAAGCGTTATGCAGACGGGCTGGAATACCTGCAGCAATCACTGGTCATCCGGAAAAAGGGTAACTCGAAATATGAAGTGGCCTCTACCCTGAATAATATAGGCGCAGCACTTACCAAATTACAACGGCATAAAGAAGCGGAAGAATATTTATTGCAGGCGCTGGCACTGGTAAAGGACAACGGAAGCAACCTGGAAACCGGCGTTTATAAGCGGCTAAGCGAGCACTATAAGGCTACCGGTAATCTTGAAGAAGCCTACAACTACCAGAGTAAATACGTGAGTAAAAAAGACACCCTGCTGGATGAAAATGAAGCCCTGAATATGGTAAAGGCACAGTCGGACTATGAGATTGAAAAGCGGGAATCGGCACTGGCGCTGGAGAAAAAAGAAAAGGAGATTAAATCACTGGAGCTGGCCGGCCGTAATAAAACGATCTGGTTCCTCGGTGGCGGAATTGTATTGTTGGCAGCCGTATTGATGCTGTCTGTCCGCAGCTATGTGCAAAAGAAAAAAGCCGCTACCCTGCTCACGGAAAAAAATAACCGTATTGAAACGCTCGTGCGCGAACTGCACCACCGGGTGAAGAATAACCTGCAGGTGGTAAGCGGCCTGCTATCGCTCCAAAGCAACCGGCTCGAAGAAGGGATAGCCAAAGATGCAATGGAAGAAGGCCGTAACCGTATCAATGCCATGTCCATGATCCACCAACGGCTATACATGGATAATGACCTGGCAGCCGTGGATATTACAGACTACCTGCAAAACCTTTCCCTGTCACTGGCCGCCAGTTTCGGGTATAATGCACAACATATAAAGACTAATGTTAAATTACCTGAGCAGGTGATGAATATTGACCTGGCCATTCCCATTGGCCTCATTGTGAATGAACTGGTCACCAATGCCTTCAAACACGCTTTCCAGGATACTTACCAACCGGCGGTGGCCATATCACTGGAACAGAAAAAAGACCTGCTGGAACTACGGGTTTCCGACAACGGTACAGGAAGCGCCAATGGGCATGCTATCAATACTGCTGCTTCTTTTGGCATGAAACTGGTACTCACCCTGGTGGAACAGGTGAATGGCGAGTTGAACGTGGACCAAAGTTCCGGCACTGCCTATACGATTACCATAAGAGCTTAATAAATCCAGCCTGATGAAAGAGAGCGCTACGATACTGATAGTGGAAGATGAACTGGTAACCGCGACCAGTATTGCCGAATTATTGGAGGAGGAAGAATACATGGTAACCGGTATTGCCAAAGATGCGGCGAGGGCCCTGCGTATCAGTAGCGGAACGGATGCTGCTCCCGGTGTAGTGGTATGTGATATCAATATACAGGGAAACACCAATGGTATTGACCTGGCCCGGCAGCTTAAAGAGCTTTACCATTGCGAAGTAATTTTCCTGACCGCTTATTCCGATACCAAAACTTTACAGGCGGCCTTTAGTACAGAACCGGTAATGTATGTGGTAAAGCCCTATACAGATACCCAGTTGCTGGTGGCCGTTCAAATGGCCTTCCACAAATTATACCAGGCCCGTCAATTGGTGGCCGGCCGGCAAACATTACAACTTACTGACCGGGAAAAAGAAATTGCCGGGCTGGTAGCGCAGGGACTATCCTCTAAACAGATAGCCCGCAATCTTTTTATCAGTATTGAAACAGTAAAAACACACCGGCGCAGGATGCTGAGCAAGAATAATATCAGCAGCTTCCCGCATCTTATTTATCTGTTGCAGTTATCATAGCATGTGTACCGGGATCGGGACCTGAATAGTTGCTTGTCACCCTTTGGGAGTATTGTACAGGCTAAAGTATCATTATACCTTGCAGACCATTTTACACCCCCTATTCCTGCATTGATATGAGAAAACTTTACCCGTTACTCTGTGTATGCTTTTTATTATTTGCCTCTATTGCCCGTAGTCAGCCATTTACCCTGGTAAAAGATATTTTTCCCGGACAGCAAACAAACACCAGCAGCGCACCCTTATTATTTAAAGCCTTCAATGGCACCATCTTTTTCAAGGCCACTACCGCAGCCGGCACTGAATTATGGAAAACGGATGGTACCGGTACGGGTACTGTTATGATAAAAGATATTAACGGAGGATCGGCCAACAGTTCACCCGACAAGTTTACCATAGCAGGTAGCACGCTTTACTTTATCGCAACGACCGCTCAGTCTGGTACAGAGTTGTGGAAAACAGATGGTACCGAAGCCGGCACAGTGATGGTAAAAGACATTAATCCCGGCCCTGCCGCTTCAAGCCCCAATCAACTCACCGAATTGAATGGCGCCTTGTATTTTGTAGCCCTGGACCCCGTTAATGGACCAGAATTATGGAAGACCGACGGCACAGAAGCCGGAACCATATTAATAAAGGATATTCATGCCGGTTCCTATGGCAGTATTACTAATATAATCAACATGAACGGTACCCTATACCTGAGCGCCAGCAGTGCCGACTATGGCACAGAATTGTGGAAGAGTGATGGTACCGCTGCGGGTACAGTACAGATAAAAGACATTTACCCGGGGACTTCAGGCAGCTTTCCCACCAGTTTATATAATGCCAACGGCATCCTCTATTTTACAGCCACTACGCCCGACTATGGATATGAGCTCTGGAAAAGTAATGGTACCACAGCCGGTACGGTAATGGTAAAAGATTTTATTACCGGCCCTTCCTGGGCGTCCATTGCCAACTTTACCTATATCAGCGGTGTGCTGTACTTTTCTGCATCCGGTACCAGTGGCGACGAGGAACTCTGGAAATCTGATGGTACTACGGCAGGCACGGTACTGGTGAAGGATATCAGGACCGGAACCACCAGCAGCACCCCTTCCAGCTTCACCAATGTAAATGGCACGTTGTTTTTCACTGCCTACACCAACACTGCCGGAGTTGAGCTCTGGAAAAGCAATGGCACTACAGCAGGGACCGTACAGGTAAAAGATATTAATGCAGGTACGGGTAATGGTAATCCTCTTTACCTTACGGTGATGAATGGCCTGCTGTATTTCCGGGCCAACAATAATACCAACGGTAATGAGTTGTGGCAATCCGACGGTACCGATGCCGGCACTGTCCTGATTAAGGATATCCATACCACCGGTCATGGAAACCCCACGTTTATTTTTCAGGATAATGGCACCCTTTGGTTCGCTGCCATGGAAAGTACTACCGGCGCGGAATTATGGAAGAGTGATGGTACCAATGCAGGCACCGTGCTGGTAAAAGATATCAGCAGCACACCCAATAGCAGCAACGCATCTAATCTTACCAACCTAAACGGTACTTTGTTCTTTACCGCGTATAATGATACAGAAGGTACTGAACTATGGAAAAGTGATGGTACCACGGCAGGCACAATGATTGTAAAAAATATTCTCCCCGGACCGGGTTCTGCAGGCGTCAGCAACCTCACTGTCATGAATGGTGTTTTATATTTTACAGCCAATGACGGCATTACAGGGACAGAGCTTTGGAAAACAGATGGCACCAGTACAGGGACTGTGCTGGTAAAGGATATAACCCCAGGCGGCAGTACCACTTTCTTAAGTTTCCTGGCTATTGATAATACCTTATATTTTTCAGCCTATACAAGTACCTATGGTTATGAATTGTGGAAGACCGATGGCACAGAGGGTGGCACCATACTGGTAAAAGATATCGTTGCAGGAACAGGCAACAGTACGCCTAATTCCTTTGTGAATGTAAACGGTACTTTGTTTTTCAGGGCCGAAAGTCCGGCCTATGGCAGTGAACTATGGAAAAGTGACGGCACGGCGGCAGGGACCATCATCGTAAAGGATATTTACCCTGGTGTGGGCGGTTCCAACTTAATGAATCTCACTGCAGTAAACGGTACCCTCTTTTTTTCGGCCTATACAGATGCAGCAGGGACTGAGCTATGGAAAAGCGATGGTTCGGCGGCTGGTACGGTGATGGCAAAGGACATTGAATCCGGTGCATGGGGCAGTAATCCCGCTACACTGATCAATGTGAACGGCACTTTATTTTTCTCCGCGCATACAGGCGCTTATGGGGCTGAACTATGGAAAAGTGATGGTACGGATGCCGGCACGGTACTGGTAAAAGATATTAATCCGGGCACTTTTGCTTCCACGATGCTTCAACCGTTGGTAGCAGGTAGTACATTATATTTTAATGCCCAGACGGCAACGAACGGGTATGAATTATGGAAAACAGATGGTACGGAAGCCGGCACGGTGATGGTCAAAGAAATAATGCCGGGAGCTGGTAATGGCATAAGCACAACTGTTGCCATGGCCCTGGTAGATAACCAGGTATTGTTCCAGGCCAACGATGGTATACAGGGTGAAGAAGTATGGCGCAGCGATGGCACGCCGGCAGGAACAGTTATGGTACAGGATATCGCTGTCAATGCAGGCAGTAACCCCCAACAGATCCTGCAGATAGGCAATAAGATCTTTATGGTAGCCACCAATGACGTATCGGGACTTGAACTATGGGTAGCCAATGCAGCATCGGCCCTCCCCCTCACCCTGCTGGAATTCAGCGGCCGACTTGACCAGGAAGATGCTGTATTAAACTGGACAACCACCAATGAGGTAAACACTAAAAAGTTTATTATTGAAAGAAGCATCGACGGCAGGCGCTATAGTGCAGCAGGTACAGTAACTGCCTCCAATACAGCAGGTGATCACCATTACCGTTTTACCGACCATAATATCATTACCCTGGGCGCACCGGTTGTATATTACCGCCTCCGGCAACAGGATATTGATGACCGTTCTACGTTATCAAAGATCATTGCCCTGCCGGTAATGAGCAATGCGGCTGTATTACTGTATCCCAATCCCGTCATGAAACAGGCCAATATCCTCATCAGTTTAAGCAAGGCAGCACAAGTGAGCTGGAAAATCGCCGACAATGCAGGCCGGATCATGAAACAGCAAAATGACCGTTTACCTGCCGGCAGTACCAACCTGTTAATAGATGTACAGTCATGGCCGGCCGGCGTGTATTATTTCATGATTGAGGGAAGCACTATCCGGCAACAGGTACGTTTTGTGAAATAACAAAAAAAGCTTTCAGGCAATAAAGGCTGTCACCGGTAATCCGGTGAACAGCCTGCGGCCGGAATAGTTCCGGATTTCAGGCATACTATATGATATTATAATTGCGTAACGGTTATTTCGTAAATCCGTTACCCATTTGTTATTTTTGCAATTATAATACATAGATATGTCGTTTTTTAAAGATAAGGTTGTTGTCGTTACAGGCGGAACAGAAGGGATAGGCAAGGCTCTTGTAAATGCATTTATTGATGCCGGGGCCAAGGTGGCTACCTGTGCCCGGAATTATGATAAACTGTACACCCTCCAATTGCAACATACCAGCGTAATGCTGCATACGATGACCTGCGACCTGAGCAAGGAGCAGGACTGCCGTCGCTTTATTGATTCCACCATCAAAACTTTCGGCGGTATTGATATCCTGGTTAATAATGCCGGGGTGAGCATGCGGGCTTTATTCCGCGATGCCGATGTGGAAGTGATCCGGAAGGTAATGGACATTAACTTTTATGGCGCTGTATACTGTACCAAGTACGCACTGAACTCGATCATAGAACGCCGGGGAACAATTGTAGGCATCTCCTCTATTGCCGGTTACCGGGGATTGCCCGGACGCAGCGGCTATTCCGCTTCGAAGTTTGCCTTACAGGGCTGGATGGAAGCCCTGCGCACAGAACTGCTGAATACAGGTGTCAATGTAATGTGGGTATGCCCCGGCTTCACTACCTCCAATATCCGCAATGCAGCCCTGAACAAGGATGGTAATCCCCAGGGAGAGTCGCCCATGGATGAAGGGGCTATGATGACGGCCGAGGAAGTGGCCCGTCATATTGTAAAAGCGATTGAACAGCGTAAACGTACCATGGTACTTACCTTTACCGGCAAGAGAACGGTGTTTATGAACCGTTTTTTTCCTGCCTGGACTGATAAGCTGGTGCATAAGTTTTTCTTCAAGAATGGAGAATTGGTGAAATAGTTTCGGGTTTGGGGTTTGGAGTTTCGGGTTGCTGCCGCCCTTGATAAAGGCTGACTAAAAGTAACTTCTGATCTAAAGGCTCAAGTTTCATTTCATATATACAGGCGCTGAGTAGTGGCAATTCATTTTAAATCCAGTATTATGGCCACTATTACACGTTTTGAAGACCTGGAAGTATGGCAGTTAGCCCGGGAATTAGCGAATGAAATTTTTCAGGCATATAATAGTTCGGAGCTATTTTTGAAAGATTATAAGCTGAAAGAACAGATTAATGGAGCTATTGGCTCAGTGATGGACAATATTGCTGAAGGCTTCGAAAGAGGAGGTAGAAATGAGTTTATCAATTTTTTGTCTATAGCCAAAGGTTCTTGTGGAGAAGTGCAGTCCCAGTTATACCGGGCTTTGGACAGGAAATATATTACTCAGGAACATTTCGATGCCTTGTATAATAAGGCAAAGGAAATAGGCCAAAAAGCAGGTGCATTTATTAATTATTTAAAGGAAAGCACATACAAAGGCAATAAGTTTAAAAACAGGCAGGCCTGATTGATCATCAGCCAACCCGAAACACAAAACTCGAAACACGAAACAAAAGGAATGGCCTTAATTACCCTAACATCAGATATTGGTAGTCAGGATTACCTGGTAGGGGCATTGAAAGGCCAGTTGTTGCAGATCAATCCTGCTTTTACGCTGGTGGATATTTCCCATACCCTCTCCCCATTCAATTATCCCCAGGCTGCCTATGTATGCCGCAATGCCATTAATAATTTCCCGCCTTATACGTTCCACCTGCTGCTGGTAAACCTCTTTGAAAAGAAGCCGGAACAGTTGTTACTGGCCTATCACCAGGAACAATATATCCTTTGCGCCGACAATGGCCTGCTCACGATGATCCTGGAAGGCAAGCCGGAAATGGTGATCGGGCTGCCACTGGAGAAAACAGCCAATAAGAATACCCTGTACTGCGCCCGGGTGATGGGACAGGCTGTACAGGAATTACAGTCGGGCGCCAGTCTCCTCAACATTGGCATACCGGATGTGTCCTTTACCGAGACCAACCACCTTCGGCCACTGCTGAGTGAAAGCTGGATAGAAGGGCAGATCATTTTTATTGACAATTTTGAGAATATCGTTGTGAATATTACCCATGCCCAGTTTGAAGAACAGCGGAAAGGCAGGAGCTTTAAGATCGTATTTAAACGCAATGAGGTGATTTCCACGATCAGCGAAACGTATGCCGACGTGCCGGAGGGTGAAAAACTGGCCCTGTTCAATGCGGCAGGCTACCTGGAAATAGCCATCAATAAAGGCAATGCCGCCGGGCTGTTTGGCCTGCAGGGGTTTACGGAGAAGTCGCAGAATATGCAGAACAGGCTGTTTTATCAAACAGTGCGGATCCATTTTGAGTAGTTCCGGGTTTGGAGTTTCGAGTTTCGGGTTGCTCCGCTATTTGATTTCCCTGAATATTCTTTAGCTGGCTAATCTTTAAAAAACTACCCGAATGGCTGGGTGTATGCAATTAGTACCGCAGTTACACCTAAAGAACCCGAAACTCCAAACCCGGAACCCGGAACTTAAGTCCGCATCTACGTAAGTCTTCGTTTTTCTTTTTATCTTTCCCCACCATTTGATGTGAACGAACGTAATTGTCCGGGCAATAGCCGTCGTAACTGATAATAACATAATGTTATATATGGTGCCTGAACCGGGAATATAAAGAACCCGAAACCCATTACACGAAACCCGAAACTCTATATATTTGCCAAGTTTAATAAAATCAATACAATATGAATTTTAGCCGTGTCAATAACATTGTAGGTTGGCTGGTTTGTTTGATTGCTTGTACAGTGTACGTTCTCACTATGGAACCCACCGGTAGTTTCTGGGATTGCGGTGAGTTTGTATCCAGTGCCTACAAGTTACAGATACCCCACCCCCCCGGAGCCCCTTTGTACGTTCTGCTTGGCCGTTTCTTTATTGTACTTTTTGGCGATGATCCTGCCAGTGCCGCCAGGGGCGTGAATTTCATGAATGCTATTGCCAGCGGCTTTACGATATTATTCCTGTTCTGGAGCATTACCCACTTTGCCCGCAAACTGGTGCAAAAAGCCGGTCAGGCCCTGAGCGGCGAACAGACCTTCTCTGTGATGGCAGCCGGTGTGGTAGGCGCGCTGGCCTATACTTTCTCCGACTCTTTCTGGTACAGCGCTGTGGAAGGTGAGGTGTATGCCCTCTCCTCTTTATTCACGGCCATCGTATTCTGGGCCATCCTGAAATGGGAACATGAGGTGGACCGCGAAAGCCAGACAGACGGTCATAAGTTTTCCCGCGCCGACCGCTGGATCATATTTATCTTCTTTATGATGGGCTTGTCTATCGGCGTTCACTTATTGAACCTGTTGACGATTCCTGCCATTGTGATGGTATACTATTTCAAACGGTATAAGGTGACTCCCTGGGGCACTTTCTTCGCCTTTATGCTCGGCTGCGTGATTACCGGCCTGGTACAGGTGGTGATCATCCAGTGGTCTATCAAAGGCGCCGGCGCCTTCGATATCCTGTTTGTAAATGATTTTGGCCTGCCTTTCTTCAGTGGTTTTGGCACTTATTTCGTGTTACTGGCTGTCTTACTGATCATCGGCCTCCGTTTTGGCGAGGCGCAGATCAAGAAGTTCACCCTGTTTCCCGTATGGTTAGCTGCCATTATCCTGTTGTTCTGTTTCCCCTTTGTTAAGTCAGCCGCTTCCTTTGTGCTCCTGCTGCTTGGTTTGGGCGGTCTTATAGGACTTTGTTATGCTTATAGATCAGGTATCTCCTCTTTCCTGCGGATCGGTATCTGGTCGGCTATATTTGTGATCCTTGGTTATTCTACTTATTTCACTACGCTGGTCCGTTCTTCTGCCAACCCATCGGTGGATATGTATAATGTGGACAACCCGGTGAGCCTGGTAGGTTACCTGAGCCGTGAGCAGTATGGCGACTGGCCCATTTTGTATGGTCCTTATTTTAATGACAAGCCTTCGCAGGAGAATTTCAAGATCACCGGCGACCGCTATGTAAAAGGAAAGGATAAGTATGAAGTAGCCGGTAAGAATGGCGGTATTGACTACGGCAGTATGTCTTCTGCACACTTCTTCCCCCGGATGTGGGATCCCAATAATGAAAGGAACCAGGAGAATGCGTATCGCGTGTTCGGTCACCTGGACCAGGATGAAGATCCTGACAGGGCTTCAGAAATAGCTTACTTTACCAATTACCAGTTTAACTGGATGTACTGGCGTTATTTTATGTGGAATTTTGCCGGTAAACAGAATGACCTGCAAGGCTTTGGCAATCCCCGCGACGGTAACTGGAACAGCGGTATCAATTTCGTAGATAAAGCCATGGGCCACAGCACACCGGACCAATTACCGGAAACTGCCGGCTCCAAGAATAAAGCCAATAATAAACTGTTTTTCCTGCCTTTCTTCCTGGGTTTGATCGGTCTGGTGTACCAATACCGCAACCGCCGCGACTGGCTGGTAACGATGTTGCTGTTCTTTTTTACGGGTTTTGCCGTTGTTATTTACCTTAACCAGGCTGGTTACCAGCCCCGCGAACGGGACTACGCTTATGTGGGATCGTTCTATGCCTTTGCCATCTGGATCGGTCTGGGGGTATTATGGGTAAGGGATATCCTGGGCAAATACCTCAAAGGCAGTATGGCCAGTTATGCCGCCTTTGGCATTACGTTGCTGGCAGTGCCTGTACTGATGGCATCACAGGAATGGGATGACCATGACCGCGGCAAGAAGGTACTGGCCCGCGACCTGGGTAAAGACTACCTGGAAAGCTGTGAAAAGAATGCCATACTGATCTCTTTTGGCGATAATGATACTTACCCCCTCTGGTATACACAGGAAGTGGAAGGCGTACGCAAGGACCTGCGCGTAGTGAATTATAGCCTGTTGGGCACCGACTGGTATATTAACCAACTGCGGTATAAATTGAATGATAGTCCGCCTGCCGATGTGATCCTGACGCCTGAACAGATCCAGGGTGGCAAACGTGACCGGATCTATTATTATCCGCTCCCCGGCTATAATCAGACCGACTATTATGACTTGTATAAAATATTCAAAGATGTAATAGCCAGTGAAGATCCGGCGAAGATGGCGCCCATGGAAGGCGATGAGGAAGACAGGCCCAATGTGTACCCGGTGAAGAAGTTCAAGATCCCGGTAGATGTGGAAGCAGCGAAGAAGAACCTGCAACTGAATCCCAATGACAGTATAGTGAGTGAGCTGAAGATAGACCTGAACAAAAATTCCATTGACAAGAACGATCTGGCCGTGCTGGCGCTGATCGCTGCCAATAACTGGAAGCGTCCTATTTACTTTACGTCTACACAGGAGTTGGCTGATCTTGGACTGGAGAAGTACACCCGCATGGAAGGCTTGTCGTACAGGCTGGTGCCCATCGAGAACCAAAACAATGTGGCCACTGAGGTAATGTATAAAAATGTGATGGAGAAGTTCACCTATGGTAATGCCAACCTGGGTGGTGTTTATTTCGATGAAGAGAACCGCCGTCATATTAACAGCATCCGTCAGGCACATGCGCTGCTGGGATTGAACCTGGCGCAGCTCAATAAAAAGGATTCTGCTAAAAAAGTGCTTCAGCGTTATGATAATAATGTACTGGAAAGCAATGTGCCTTATGGCATGACCTCCAACCGTGGCAATTTCCATAACCGGGTATCTATGTCGTTCCTGCTGGCAGCTTATGAAGCCGGCGATCAGACACTGGCCGCCAAGGTGAATGGTTCCATGAAGAGAGACCTGGAACAGCAAATGCGGTATTACCGTACGCTGGGCGATGATATGCAGAACGAACAACTGGCGATGCAGGCAGCGGCCTACCTCAATAACCGGGGACATGGCCTTGCACCCAGGCAGGAACAGTTTGCCCAGGACATCCTTTCTTCTTACCAGATGATCATGCAACTGACCGATTGGGAAAAGCAGTATAAGGGTGGTGATAAACCGGCTACTGGTACGGAAAATCCGCCCCAGATTATTGGCACCGATTCACAGGCGCCTAAACCAAAGGATACACCATAGCATTAATAATAGCTAGTGACAAGTAGCAAGTGGCGAGTGGGGCATCCTACTCGCCACTTGCCTTTTTACCACTCACCTTTCCGTGCAATCGTTTGCTTACAGAAAACCCAGCGTCCGTGCGCCGGGAACGGCAAAATATTGATACATTGTTGCCGCTACTGTTAATAATCGCTTAACGCAGGTATGTTACCTTGCGCCAGCAAATGCACGGGTATGAAGGATCTGAAAGCCTATAGCGAGCAGGAATTATGGCAACTGGTTCAGCAGCGCCATCAGCCCGCATTTGATGAACTGTATTACCGTTTTGTGGAGTCGCTGTTGCAAACAGCGTTTCAGAAAACGAATGACCGTCACCTGGCCGATGACCTAGTACAGGACCTGTTTATCTGGATCTGGGAACATGCGCCTGCTGTACCCACGCATACCCATTGTAATGTAGCCGCTTATCTGCATACTGCACTGCGCCATAAAATCTACAATTATTATCATCGCCGGTTAAAAGCACAGGCTATCCTGGCCGATATACATCAGCACACCGGCGAAGCGACACCTCATCTTCAACAGCAACTGGAATACCGGGAAGTGATTGCAGCGGTACACCATGAAATAGAGGCCCTGCCCACGGCCATGAAAAAGATATTCCAGCTTAGCCGGAATGAAGACAAAAGCATTCCTGAAATTGCCGGCACGCTTGCCCTTTCCAAACAAACGGTCAAGAACCAGTTGGGCATTGCGGTCAAAAGATTACGTTCCTCTGTGGATAGGTTACAATCCTGGCTGTTTTGATTTTAAGAAGCTAGTGGTAAGTGGCGAGTGGCGAGTAGTGTACCCCACTAGCCACTCGCTATTTACCACTAGCCATTAACTATACAATATTCAGTTTCCGGAACAAACTCCGTATGTTACCACAATATTAATTTGACAATCTTCATGGTACTTTCTCTTTGTTCAATTGCTATGTATATAAAAGGGGTTATCCTCCATTATGGACGAACAGTACATACAGCAATTATTGGAGCGTTATCAGCAGGGTACTATTTCAGCCGAAGAACTGAAAGAACTGGAGCAATGGTACGTGGAACTGCACAAAACGCAGGAACCTTTTTTCCGTCCGGGAGCAGATAAGGAAGCCCACCTGCAACATTTACTACAACATATTCATACAGGCATGGCAGAACCCGCCACACCTGCAGTACCGGCCCCAGCACCAGCACGGGTAAGAAAGTTATGGTACCGGTGGGTGGCGGCAGCCCTGCTGCTTATTTTCCCGGCAGGCGCCTGGTGGTGGTACCAATCCGCGCAAAACCAGCCGGCTGCTATTGCCCAAAGCATCCTGGTACCCGCGGGCAAGACTTACAAGATCACGTTGCCCGATAGCAGTACCGTATGGCTCTCAGGCGGTACCCAATTGCAATATTTAAAAGATTATGGCCGGCATACGCGCACGGTAGCCCTGCAAAAAGGGAAGGCTTTTTTTGAGGTGCAGAAAGACCCGGCGCATCCTTTTATTGTGCAGGCAGGCCCTATCGCCACTAAGGTATTGGGTACTTCTTTTACGGTGGATATGGAAAAGCAGGACCAGCCATTGGTAGCTGTAGCTACCGGAAAGGTAGCAGTAAGCCTTGGCGGGAAAACTCTTTCCGTATTGCCGCCGGGCAAGCAATTACAGGTGAATACGGCTACCGGCGATTATGCCGTGACTGATCATCCTGCCACCCTGGTGAATGCCTGGACAAAGGATGAACTGGTATTGACCGGTGTTGATTTTGCCGCCCTGTGCCAGGCTTTTGAAACTTTTTACCAGGTGCGTATTCAAACACAGACCCATAGCATACAGCAACATCAATATACCCTTATCCTGAAACGCGATGTGGAAGCGGTGAAAGTACTGGAAGTGATCTGCCGCCTGTACCACAACCAATATCGTATGATGCCCGACGGAAGTTATCTGATTTATTAATAGCTGGTTTCATTCAATTATTACAAACTAAACAACGTATGAAAAATTGCGCAGGCTCTTTTTCCGGGCCTTCTATGCCATTCCCCTCCCGGTTATGGTATGTTACAGGCTTCTTTTTTCTCCTGATGCTGGGCAGCATGCGGCTGACCGCCCAATCGCCCGAACTGCTTAAGAAACAAGTAAGCATTTCCTTTAAGGAAGAGACCGTGAAAGCGGTATTGGAAAAACTACAGACCGAAACAGGTATCCCTTTTGTTTATAACCCTGAAGAAGCCGGTAAGCATAAAACGCCTGCCCGCGATTTCAAGGAAACGGCTGTGCGGGATATCCTGAAAACGATGCTGGGCAACAGTAACCTGGTATTTGAAGAATCCAATGGGTATGTTATTGTGCGTGCCAACAAAAAACCAGCACAGCCAGGAAAACAAATTATTCCTCCGGGTATAGATACCGGCAAATCCATGGAGGCAACGGGTGATACAATCAAAGTGGATAAGGATTTGAATGAAGTGGTGGTGCTGGGCTTTGGACAAACACAAAAGAAGATAGCCCAGACCGGCGCTGTTGCTTCCATTACTGCCAAGGAGATCAAGCAGAGTCCGGTAGCCAATATTGCCAATGCCCTGGCAGGCAGGCTGCCGGGCCTGATCACCGTGCAGCGCTCCGGCGACCCGGGCAGGGATATGCCTGAAATGTATATCCGGGGCCGGGCTACTTTCAATAGCACTGATCCCCTGATCACGATTGATGGTGTACAAAAAGATGCCACCACCCTAGCGGTGCTGGACCCCAATGAAATAGAAAGCATCACGATCCTGAAAGATGCATCTGCCACTGCCTTGTATGGTGTGAAAGGCGCCAATGGCGTGATCATCGTTAAAACACGCCGTGGTAAGGAGGGCAGGCCGGCCATCAATGCCAGTATACAAAGGTCGGTGCAATCGCCTACGCGTATGCCCCAGTTCCTCGACTCGTATAACCTGGCGCTGCTGGCCAATGAAGCGTATTATAATGATAACCCTACGGGCACCTTGCCACCTTATACAGCGGAAGCCATTGAGGCTTATAAAACCGGTTCTGATCCTTATAAGTACCCGAATGTAGACTGGATTGATGAGATGTTGAAGCCATCACAGATGACCCGTGCTGACTTCAATATCAGCGGTGGCAGCAAGCTGGTGAAGTATTTCGTGAATGCAGGCTATACCCAGCAGGATGGCTTGTACAAATCGGAGAAGCAACCACAATACGACCCCAACACGATTTACAAACGTTATAATTTCCGCTCCAATATTGATATTGACTTCGACGAGAATTTCTCTATTGCCCTAAACCTGGCCGGCGCTATTGAAGACAGGAATACGTCTGCTTCTTCTACTTATGACATCTTCAACTATCTGTTTAAGATGCCGCCTACCTATTCGCCCATCAAATACCCTACCGGGTTTTATGGCGGGGAGGTACGTGGCAATCCTTTTGCCCTGCTGAATACGACCGGCTATATACAGAACTTTAATTCTTTCCTGTCGGGCATGCTTACCGCCACCCGCAAGCTGGACTTCATCACCAAAGGACTGTATGTTAAAGGCAACTATTCTTTTGACGGGGCTTTTAAGAATGAATTGAAGCGTACGCGGCAGGTAAGAACCGCCAAGTACAAAGGCATAGGAGATATTAACGATACGGCCAGCTATACGTATATCAGCAGTGACCTGCCGTTGAGCGCGCCTATACCCCTCTATGATCAAAGCCGTACGATCTGGATGGATGTATCCCTGAATTATGAACGCTCTTTTAAGGACCACCACTTCACGGGTTTGCTGCTGGCCAACAGGACCCAGCTCCTGGCGGGCGGACAAACAGCCAGTGCAGAAAGACTGATCCCTTTTGTATCGCAAGGGTTGGTATCCCGCATCACGTACAATTTCCGCAACAAGTATTTTGTGGAGTTCAATGCCGGTTTTAATGGTACCGACAATTTCAAGAAAGACAACCGCTATGGTTTCTTCCCCGCCTTCTCAGCCGGCTGGGTGCTTACGCAGGAAAAGTTCCTGCGCGACAACCCGGTGCTTGATTTTCTGAAGATAAGAGGTTCCTATGGGTTGACTGGTAATGACCAGCTCAATGGCAGAAGGTGGTTGTACGTATCGCAGTACGGCACTTCCACAGGTTATGGCTATGGTGAAAACCTGCAAACCATCGGTGGCCGGTCGGAAGGCGCGATGGCCAATGAAAATGTGACCTGGGAAAAAGCGTATAAAACAAATATTGGTATTGAAGCCAAGTTCTGGAATGGCCTGTTGGGCATTACTGCCGACTTTTTCCGGGAGAAACGCAAAGACATCCTTATTACCCGTGGATCGGTGCCGGCTATCATCGGTGTAGCGCCTGCCAACCTGCCTCCTACGAATATGGGTGAGATCATCAATGAAGGTTTTGAAGTGGAGGTGAGCCACCGGCAACGGATAGGCAAGGTGACCTATTTTGTGAATGGCAATGCTTCTTTTTCCAAAAACAAGATCCTGTTTATGGATGAGGTAGACAGGCGGTATGATTATTTAAAAAGGACCGGTACGTCTATTAACCAGTTCTTTGGCCTGACTTCCATCGGCTTCTTTCAAAGCCAGGAAGAGATCAATAAAAGTCCCCAACAGTTTGGCACCGTTATTCCCGGCGACCTGAAGTATAAAGACCTCAACGGCGATAACGTGATTGATGCATTCGATGAAGGTCCTATCGGAAAGACGAATGTGCCGGAGCTCCTGTATGGCATTTCAGCGGGCGTGAATTGGAAGAACTTTGACTTGAGTGTATTGTTCCAGGGGGCAGGGAATTACAATATCCTGTTTAGCCATGAAGGTGCCTGGGAGTTTTATAACCAGGCTTCGGCGCTGGAGCAGCACCTGGGCAGGTGGACACCACAAACGGCCGCCACGGCTACCTACCCTGCCCTGCATTATAATTCCAACGTGAATAACTGGCGTACCTCTTCTTTCTTCCTGAAAGATGCCAGTTATATACGGTTGAAGAATATTGAGATTGGTTACTCCTTCCGGAAGGTAGCCATTACTAAAAAAGCTACGCTGGCCTCGGTACGCATTTATGCCAATGGCATGAACCTGATTACCTGGGATAAGATGGGCAATAATTATTTTGATCCTGAGGCGCCCAGCGGAAAGGGTTTCTCGTACCCGCAATTGAAGGTGTTCAACATTGGTGTATCAACTGATTTTTAAGCTAACAAATTCATTCCCGATGATACTGAATAAAAAAATGAATGTGCTGGTGGCTGTGGCAGGTTGTATGCTCAGCCTGTTACTGACCGGCTGTACCAAGATCAATGAGTACCTGGATAAAGCCGAATCCGGCGGATTAACGGAAGACCAGGTGTTTGGCGATTATGTACAAACACAGGCTTACCTGGCCTCTATTTATTACAATGGCATTAACGCCGGTGATTGGATGCCTGCTTATTCTTTTACTTATGCTGCAGCCAGCGACGAGGCCAAGTGTCCTTATACCACGGTTAATAGTCCGGTTGGGTTTAATAACGGATCTATATCCCCCACGTACAATCCTATTGATATCTGGGGCGGTAAGTACCAGCATATACGGCAAGTGAACAGGCTGATCGCTAAAATAGACCAGGTGCCTGTGTCTGATGATCCTGCACAAATTTCAGGTAGATCAAGGATGAAAGGGGAAGGTTATTTTCTCCGGGCCTTTTTCTATTTCCAGTTGTTCCAGCGTTATGGTGGTGTTCCAATCATTGACCGGGTATTGACGATTGATGACAAACTGAACCTGCCGAGGAATTCGGCCGATGAAGTGGTGGCTTTTATTGTAAAGGATTGCGATAGCGCCGCCAATTACCTCGCTACTTCCTGGCCGGCTGTTGACCTGGGCCGCGCCACCAAAGGAGCCGCCCTGCTGCTGAAAGCAAGGACGTTGTTGTATGCTGCCAGCTTACTGCACAACCCGGAGAATAAAACAGCCAAGTGGGTCGCCGCCGCTGCTGCCGCCAAGGTGGTGATGGACATGAAGGATGTGTATAAGCTGGATGATAATTATAAGACCCTTTTTCATACCCGTACTTCCAAAGAGATCATTTTCCAATCAAGCATCAACCAGGTATGGCAGGTGGTATCCAATGACTGGGTGCGGCATACAGAGCCTCCCGGCCGTGGCGGTGGCTGGGGCAACCTGCAGCCTTTGCAGAATATAGTGGATGATTATGAGATGGCGAATGGTAAGTATATCACAGACCCTACTTCGGGCTATGACCCCAATAATCCTTATGTGGGCCGGGACCCTCGCTTCCACCAGTCCATTATTTATAATGGCCGTACCTGGCTGGGCGTTTCCATCAACACGTATGTAGGCGCCGGGGCCGATGGCCTCAATAACAGTACGGCCGCTACGCAAACGGGTTATTATGTGGCCAAGAACCTCGATGAGAATGCCACGCTGATCTCTTCCTATAAACCGGGCAGTCATTACTGGATCTTTATGCGCTATACAGAAGCATTCCTGGATTATGCCGAAGCACAGAATGAAGCAGTGGGACCTGATCAATCGGTGTATGATGCGATCAACCTGATCCGCGACCGGACCAACGTAAAAATGCCTCCTTTACCTGTAGGTCTCTCCAAAGATGAGATGAGGGAACGTATACGCCATGAACGCAGGATAGAGCTGGCCTTTGAAGCACACCGTTTCTGGGATGTGCGGAGGTGGCGCATTGGCGGACAGGCTACTTCTACCGATGCCTATGGCATGAAGATCACCAAAACGGGAAGTACGTTTAAGTATGAAAAGTTCCTGCTGGAGAAACGTGTTTATAAGCCGGCTTTTGACCTGTTTCCCATTCCGCAAACTGAAAGGGAGAAGCAGCCGGCGTTGTCTCAAAATTTGGGATATAATTGAGCGCTTGTTACTGAAGCCGCAGCGTCCTCTGCCACGCACAAAGCTTTACCAGGAGAGACACTGCGGGGAAATCAATAATTAATCCTTACGTCAGCCATTGCCTTTTCTGTGTTCCGTATTCTATTTCCAATCCCGGCCTTCCGTACAGGCCGGGATTTGTTTTCTTTACCATAATCTTTCCGGGCAGCGGTCGTTGTACCTGTTGCCCAATAAAAATCCTATCTGCAATTCGTGCGTACCCTTGCTCACCGTTTTTAAGCCGGAAGTGGAAACATCATACGAATAACCCATATTTACCTTGTTGCTGATGTTAACGCCCAGCATGCCTGCGAAGCCATCCTTGTACCGGTAGCTGCTGCCGATCCATACAAGGTCCAGGTATTGCAGCTTGATATTCATTTCCGCACCCAGGGGTAAAGGCTGTATGTACCGGAGCATGACGGAAGGTAGGCAACTGATGTCATCGTTGAGAAAAAAGCGGTAACCGGCCGTTATAAATGTATGGGGTAACAGCTTGCCAGGAGAAGACTGTACGATGTTATCAGAAAAGGTCAGTGGGGCGGGAACCACCTGTTGAATGGCGATACCGGCAAAATAATCCCTGCTGTACAACCACAGGCCTGCGCTGATATCCGGCTTTATACGGCCCGCCTGTTTTGTACTCACAGCCGGGTCTACCTGGGCAGGATTGCCAAAGTTGAGCTTGTCTGTCTGCAGGCTCATGCTGGCGATCCCTGCACTCACACCCATGGATAAAGTAGTCACAGTAGAGAGCGGCAGGTGGTAGGCGTAGGTACCATAAGCGGCAAAACGGTTCAGGGGGCCGGTACGGTCATTAAGTATGGTAAGCCCTACCCCACTGTGCGCCTCAGGCGCCTGGTACTCGCGCCAGTAAGCCCTTCCTCTTGGGTTCTCCCCTACGGGCTGAAAACCGGTAGCGGTCTCACGGCCATAATCATCCTTTTTCAAGGGAGCATGGATGGTAAGGTAAGTAGTTACGGGCGCATCCTCCAATCCCACCCATTGATGGCGGTGACTTAGTTTAACATCCGTATAGTTCTCAATACCGGCAATGGCCGGGTTGATGATGTAATTGTTGAGGACGTACTGTGTATAATAAGGTCTTTGTTGCGCCTGCAAGGGCAATGTGCAGCAGCATAACAAAAAGAGTTTAATGATTTTCATACAGAGGATTTACTTAATGATAGAGATAGAACCGGATAGTTTTTCGAGACCATTTTTCAGGTCAATGATGTAATAGTAGACACCCATTGGAAGTGGCTGCCCTTTGAGTCTTCCATCCCATCCATTACCGGGCTGGTAGCTGGTAGCACTGTACACCAGTTGTCCATACCGGTTAAACACCTGCACGGAAGCCCCGGGAAATTTGTCGAGGTATTTGATCTCCCAACGGTCATTGATACCATCGCCATTGGGTGAAAAGGCATTGGGAATGTCCTGTTTTTCCATAACGATCACCGTAAGCTGTCCGGAAGCCGTACAGCCATATTGTGTAGTGGCTTGCACCTGATACACGGTAGTTACAAGCGGCCGTGCCAGCGGGGCCATCACCGTATCACTGCTGAGGCCAATGCCGGGCTGCCATTTGATATTTTGTACGATGCCCGCAATGCCTGCATTGAGCTGTAGCTGGTCGCCTTTGAAAATAGCCATACGACTGGCAACAGGCTGCACTACCGGCAGCGGATGCACGGTCATGGTGATGGTGCCGGAAGGCAGGATGGCGGGCGAAGCACAGACCGCCGTGCTTTGCAGTACGCAACTCACGACATCTCCGTCTTTCAACGTGCTGCTTGTGTAGGTACTGGTATGCGAGTTGGCAGGCTGATTGTTCAACATCCATTGGTAACCGGGCGATGTACCACCATTCATGGTCTTTGCTGTAAAGGTGACGGTTTCACCATCACAGATCTCCTGGTCAGATACGGAGATATTGATGGCTGTTGGCAGTGTGGGCAGTACGGTGATCGCAACATCACTGCTGTCGGTACAACCTGTACCATTGATACCCACCGCTATAAACCGGGCCGTGGTATTACCGGCTGCTATACCGGTCACTTTTCCTGCTGTATTGATCGTGGCCACTGCGTTGTTGAGCACTTTCCAGGAACTGTTCATTGTATTGGTAGCGTTACTCAATACCAGCACAGCCTGCTCACACAAGGAGAAATCATTGGTGGCGGAAATGATGGGTTGCAGCGAAGGCAGGTTATGTACAGTGATCACTGCTTCCACACTGTCTGTACAGCCCGCCGCATTGGTAGCTATATACCGGATGGTGGTATTGCCGCCTCCCACACCGGTCACTTTGCCTGTTGCTATGTCAACAGTGGCCACCGCCGGGTTGGTGCTTTTCCAATAGCCGGCCGCACCTGTGGTGGTATTGGCCAGTTGCAGACTGCTGTTGGCGCACAGCAATTGCACACCGGTAATGGGTTGCATGGCCGGCAGCGGATGCACGGTGATATTGGCCGCCACACTGTCGGTACATCCTGCAACAGTAGTGGCTATATACCTCATGGTGGCATTACCTGCTTTGATGCCCTGTACCAGGCCTGCGGTGCTGATTGTTGCCGTGGAGGCATCGAGGCTTTTCCAGGCGAATGTTGCACTTATCGTTGCATTGCTCAGTTGGGTGGTTTTGCCGGTGCACAATTGTTGGTTACCGGTAATAGGTTGCATAGCAGGCAGGGCGTTGACCGTAAGTGGTACAATGGCTGTTGTGTCGGCTGCAAAGGGACAATGTTTGACATAGGCCCTGTATCGCCATCCGTTCTGGCCGGTACCGGGATGGATAATTTGAAGGGTGGAACCAGTAGCGCCAACAGAGTCTGTAAAGCCATTGCCATCATTTTTATCAATCTGCCATTGGTAGCTAATGGTGGCATTGCTGGTAGCCTGCGCAGAAAAGGAAGTATCTATCTGTGTACATACCACCGCCGGTACGGGTTGTTGGGTGATGATGAGCGGCATGCCTGACGATTCGTAAGCTCCCTGGTCTATCACTCCCTGCTGTATCCGCCCGTTGCCGGCCAGGTCGGTATTGGCGCCACCATTACTGTTGTAACTGGTATTGTCGCCTGCATTCACCGCCGGTGAGCAGTTGGTAAGCCGCAGGAAATCCGGGTGACCGGGTGTGGTCGACAAAAACCACCAGGCTTCATTGGCTGGTGTGAGCGCCGGTACGGCAGTATGTAGCTGGCTGAAACCTGCTCCATTAACGATGGAGGTGCCAATCCCCATTACAATGCTATTATTCAGGAATGTACTACCGGTTGTATGATAAATGGCTGATCCGTTGCCCGCAGTATTTTTATAGAAAGTAACATTGGTAATATGGCTGGTGGCATTGCTGGCGATGTATAATGCGCCGCCGTTGGTGACTGCGCTGTTGTTATACAGCAGGCTGTTTACCATGCCGATGCTGGTATTGTCTGCCATATAGAGAGCGCCGCCATCTGTAGCGCTGTTGCCGCTGAAAGTGCAATAGTTATAGCGGAGTTCGTTTACGCCGGCATGGTATACACCGCCACCCTGAACAGCCTGGTTGTTGGTGAGGGAGCACCAGGCGATGGTGGCGTTGCTTCCGTTGATGAAGAGGCCACCACCCTGCCCATTGACACCGGTACCATTGGCCTGGCCATTTCTTATAACAAGACCGTTGAGTAATGTACCGGCCGTTGTATTGTTCAGGCTTACTACATGGTAAGCATTCCCTGCAGGTAATCCGCCATCGAGGTAGCTGGAATCAGCAGCAGCAATGATATAGTTGCCGTTATGTATGCTATTTACATCAGTAGGTGAAGCTGCATTGTACCCGGTATGCAGACCGCCATAGATGCGCAAGCCGGACGGAATGTGAAAGCTGGCTTCCCGCGGATCTGCCGGGGGATTACCGGCAGCATCATATTGAGGAAGATACACACCGCCAGTTATCCATATTTCTTTGATGGTATTGCAGGAGGCTGCTATCAGCAGTGCATCTGATAATTCGGAAATAGCATTGTTCCAGCCCAGGCCCGTTTGCCCGCCGCCGCTCACATGTTTATTGACATGCAGGATCGTATCATTGACAGTATATACAACGGGGATGATGGCATTGCTGGTAACGCTGTTGGAAGCAGGGCAGCCGGTAGTACCGGTAAGTACACAGGTGATCACATCGCCATTGCTAAGCGCAGCCGGTGCAAAACTGGCCGTGTTGCTGCCTGCATTAACCCCATTCACCTGCCATTGGTAAGCAGGCGTAGCCAAACCCGTGGCAGTGGCTGTAAAGGAAGGGGAAGCGCCCGGACATACCGGTCCGGGATGATCAGCCGCAATCGTTATCTGCATGGTAGCGTTCACCGTCATGGTGATCGTATTGCTCATTACCGTATTGCTGGTCACGCAGCCTGCATCGGCAGCTACCGTCAGTTCACAACTGATCACATCCCCATTTCCCAGCGGCGCAAAGGGCGTATAAGTAGCTCCTGTATCCACATTGGCGCCATTTAGTTTCCATTGATATACGGGAGTGGTACCGGCATTGGTGGACGTAGCTGTAAAAGTAACCGGTGTGCCGGAGCAGATGACAGTAGCAACCGTGCTGATGGTAATAGCAGGCGTATTCAGCGCATTAATGACCAGTTCATTGGAAGTGGCCGTACAACCACCCTGGCTGGTGGTCATGGCTTTATAAGTTCCCGCCACAGTGGGGGTAAATGTGGATACTACTTCCGGTACGATCTTTTGCACCCGAAAGTTATTATTGTCCAGCACATAAACGTACCCATCTGCATCAACATACACATCCCTCGGATAACGGAGCTGGTCGGCGCCACCTCCGTTGCCGTTACCCCCTGCAACAATCGTAGTAGTGGCAGCCACGGGGTCCCATTTTAGTACCCGGTGACCATTAGGATCATTCAGGTATAAATTGCCGGCAGCATCTACAAAAAGAGTGGAGCCGTAAGAAAACTGGTTGAAGTCGCTATTCCCTACAATAACGCCACTGGTAGCACCCGGCGCCCATTTTACAACCCGGCGCGTGGGATAAGTTGCATCTGCCACATATACATTCCCGTAATTATCCACACACAGTGATGTGGCAGAAAGGAATTGATCCGGGTTAGTGCCCGCTCCATTTCCCCCGGCTACCACAACACCATTGGTACCGGCAGTGGAATTGGGCGGAAATTTCATTACCCGGTAATTGTATTCATCATATACATAAATATAGCCTGCCGCATCCACCCATACATCGAAAGCATATTTAAGCTGGTTCAGGGCGGTCCCTTCTGATCCGCCTGCTACAATAGTGCCGTTGGTAGCACTGGTTGACCCCGGCGGGAATTTGAGTATCCTTGACTTGTCTGTCACGTATAGATTACCGGCTCCGTCCACGAACAGGGCTGAGGGGCTATCAAACTGGTTCAGCGCCGTTCCATAGCCATTTCCACCAGCCGCCACCACTCCATTGGTCAATGAAGTGGAGTTGGGCGGAAATTTTATCACACGGACACCCGAAAGGTCCAATACATACAGGTTGCCGGCAGCATCTTTTGCCATACTGTACGAAGCCATCAATTGATTGGCGGCATTGCCCCAGCCATTGCCTCCTGCAATGGTGACACCGTTCAACAATAACTGTGCATACTGTACAAAAGCGCCATCCCTGTACCAGGACATTTGTCTGAGGGGCAGCGGACTGTTCATCGTAATGGTTGTGCCCACACAATTGGCCGGCGCCTGCAGCAGCGGTTCCGGGCTACCCGACATGGTAATGGCATTACTGGTCACAGTCAGCGGAGAGGCGCAGGGAGCTGTACTCGTCATTACACAGGTAATAACATCGCCATTATTGATGGCGGCAGTGGTGAAGATATTGCCCGTACCTACCGTAGTTCCATTTCTTTTCCATTGATACGTGGGCGTTGGCCCGCCATTAACGGGGGTAGCCGTAAAGGTTACCGGTTGGCCAGGACAGAAATACCGGAGCGTGTTGGCGGCAATGCCTACCGATGGCACCGGTTGTTCTATTATAACTGCCACTGTATCGGGGGGCGACACACAGCCGCTGGGATCTGTTATGGTAGCTATATAATTGCCGCTGTGCGCAACAGTAACGCTATTGATGGAAGGCGATGCCGTAGAAGCGCTGAAGCCGAGGGGCCCGCTCCATTGCCAGGTAGCGCCCGGTGTAGTGCTGGCGCCATTCAGCGTAAGTGTATTGCCCGGGCAAAGCGGTGTATTGGCAGTAAGTGTTGGTGCGGCGGGGCTTAACAGTACATTGATGGCATTGGATGTTTTCACCGTGCCATCATTATAATAGATCCTCGCCGTATAAGTACCAGGTACAGTAGGTGTAAAAGTATTGGATGGCGGCAGCCGGGAAAGCTTTTTTACGCACTGATTGTTTGTTACGTAAACCTCGTTATTGACCGGCTGTATGCCACTGGCCTCCATGTCAGCTACCACATGAGCTATACCCGATCCCGGCTCTATCACTTTAATGCTGCCGGTAGTAGTCACGAAAATCAACCCCGACGGGTCTATGGAAATGGAATGGTTATAATAACTACCCAGGCTGGTTGCCATAACAGTGCCATTAGTACCACCCGTACTGTTGGACGGGAAACGGATCACACGATCATTGTCGGTATCCAGCACATAAATCTGTCCATTGCCATCTACGGCAACATCCGATGGAAAGCTCAATGCACCACCACTTCCAGCAACAACAGACCATGGGGCTGGTGACGGACTGTTGGCTGGCAGGCGTAATATCCGCCCACCCCAAAAATCGACCACATATACCCTGCCGCTGGCATCAGTGCACATACCATCTGCCCCTCCACCGATATCGGCCACTGTAGTATTGCCTGGCCAGCGACTGATACGTTTTCCCCAATGCTCAGACACGAGGATGGTATTGCCATTTTCCACCTGTATATCTTCCACCCAATTCAACCCGCTGGCTACCGTGACACCTGTAGTGTACGGAGGCGACCATTTCTGGACGCGGCTATTGCCCCAATCCCCCACATAAATATCGCCCGATGATGCTACGAATAGTCTTTTGGGGTGGAAAAATTGGTTTGCTGCACTCCCCCACTGGCCTTCCACACCCGCTATTACTGCCGGGTTGCCCAATTTGAAAAAATTGATCTTCTCCACGGAAGCGCTGTTTCTTACCCACTCGATCTTACGGGCTGCCGTATTGCTGCCGGTAACAGTGAGCGGACTGCCGGTGCAACTACCGGATAGTACGGGGTTCTGAGCAACAACATAGGATGCAGTGAGCAACAAACCGCCTATTGTCAGGGCAAAGGGTAGCGATCGTTTCATACAGGTTATTGGGTTTTATAGGTAGCTGCAAACCTATAAGGACCCTGGGGTGCCTGCAAGCAATACGGGCGGACAAAGGCGGATTCAGGGAGCGGACAAAAGCGGACAAACTGCAGGGGGTATTGTTCAGTAGCGCTCTTACATATTGGTAGACAATAGGTTAAATAAATATTCCTCTACAGTAACAGGCTCGGGCAGTTGAAGGCGTTGTTTAAGCCGGCGTTTGCTGCGCAGCACACTTTCCTTGCCAATGCCCAGGGCACTGGCAATCTGGTAGGTATTGAGCCGGAGGAATAATAAAGTAGCCAGCCGTTCTTCGGCAGGGGTTATTTGCGGGATCTGTTGCCGGAGCGTGGTCAGAAAATCCGGGTAGGCTTTGGCCAGTTCGACCTTGAATTTTTCCCACTCCGTATCTGTGAGCAGGGTGTATTGCTGTAAGCTGATGGCGATCGCCTGCGGGTCCTGCTGCTGGTCCAGGCTACTGATCTGCGCTTCCAGCGTTTCAATCAGGTTATTCTTTTCTATCAGATGGCTTGTAAAGCTGGCTATCTGCTCCCTGGCGCTTTTTATTTCCTGCCCGGCAACCTCCTGCTGCTGCCTGATCGATTGCAGCGCATATTTTTGTTTTAACCGGTACCTGTTATACAGCCATAAAGCGATGAGGGCGATGAACGCAATGGCTGCGATGATGATATTGCGGGTGGATCGTTCTTTCTGCAGGGCAGCCTGCGATCTACCAAGCGATGCCTGCAGTTCATCAAAGGCGATCCTTGCTTTCATGCCGGAAAGCTGCAACTGGCTCAGTGTGGCCGCCAGGCTGTCCTTATGCTGGTGATACAGTTCGTAATAATGGTAGGCGCTGTCTGTCGGTCCGGTAAGCCTGAAGATGCCGGCTATTCCCTGGGCAGCCTGTACGGCGTTATCAACTGAACCGGATTGCCGGCTCCAGTAATACGCCTGCCGCCAGGCGGTAAGGGCCTGCGTATATTGTTTTTTGTGAGCATAGATGCTGCCGAGGTAGTTTAGGGCCATGGCCATGTTCAACTGATCGTCATAGTCAACACTGCTTTTAAAATAGGTTTCTACCAGGGGCAGGGCCTCATCATATTTTCCCTGTAAGATGAGCAGATGACCGAGATTGCCTTTACCGATCCCCATCCATAGTTGCTGCTTGCGTACATCATGAGGAATAGCGCCGGGAACATGCCTGAGCAGGTTTTCGTAATAATAAACCGCACTGTCATACTGCCCCAGTTTTTTATAACAGGCGCCCAATATATCCAGTTGAAACACGTAGACGAGGGGATCATAATGATCCCGGTCAGTAACCGGGGTATGCAGGCATTCCAACCCATAGGCGATGCTTTGCCGGTAATCATGGTTCAGGTATAAGGCCCTACTGAGATCAAAGAAACGGGTATATACAAAGAAAAAATGATGCAGACCTACCCGTCGCTGCAATTCTACAGCCTTGAGGTTGTACAGCAGGTAGTTTTCAGGCCCTCCTATCCCGGCATACACGCTATAGATCTCAGCGGCCAGTTGATCATCTCCGATCTCTCCTGCCAGCCTGATGGCCTTTTGCATGCGGCCAATGTAGTTGTCTATTGTATAGTTGAACTCAAGCGCTCCCAGGGTTTGATAAAGAATGGTGCGGGCTTCCAGTCTTTTGTCCGGATGCTCCTGTAAGTATTGATAAAGCTGCTCAATGACCTGCTCATAACGGGCCGTGTCTTTTTTCAGGTGTAAGGTGTCGTACAGTACCTGCGCCCGGGCACTTTGAGAAGTATCGGTTACTTTCCATGCTTTGATAAAGGGTTGAATAAGGGATTGCTGTGCACTAACCCCGCATCCTGCTGCCACCAGCAGCAGAAGAGAAAAAAATATAATCTTCATGAACAACCGGAGTGAGCGATAAATATACAGGTTTTTCCTGTTGCCTTTATTACTGTAGCTTAATATTAAATGCTTTACTGGTAGGTGGCAAGCACTCCTTATCATCGCAGACCATATACTCTACTTCTCCTGTAATATTGGTCTTGGCGTTTCCTTTTACTTTTACTACTTGTACAAAGTCGACTTTATCACTGTAGTATTTTACATCTACTCCAAAGTACTTTTCGTAAATCGTTTTTAGGCTCCCCACTTCTTTAACCTTGCCGTCTGCAGTTACCAAAGGATTTTTCTTAAAAGTAAATTTGGTAGGAATTGGGCCTCCGTCGGGCGTTGTTTGTGAATACAGGTGCCAGGGCTTGGGAAAAGTTGCAGTAATCACCACTTCATAGGTGTTTGCTGTTTTCTTTTTGGCGCTGAAGGTCCATTTAACAGGGTCATTTATCTGTGCTGTCACAGCAAGGGTCAATACAAGCAGGGCAGCGCATAAGGGGATAACTTTTTTCATTGTATGGTTGTTTTTATCTTGGTTGGACTGAAGTAGTTCTCTGAAATGTAAGGCTGCTACTGTTAATTTAATTCTAAAAGCAATAACATTACTACCAACGCCTCACCGGATAAAGGTATAATTCTACATGGATATGGGAGCAAAAGCCCCTCAACAATTCCGCTTAACAATTTGTTATTGAAATTGATAGGAGCATGACCGGCTGAAGTCGGCAATAATGCTTAAATTGAGATAAACGCCTTATATAGCTAAAAACATAATTTGTGATAGGTCACCATTTTACAAAGTTTGATCCCAATAATCAGGGAAAGAGCCGGTTCGACCAGTTGCTCGATGTGCTGATGCAGTTACTGGCCTATACCAATGGCGATATTACGGAAGCGCTGAACTGGATGAATCAGTTGGACAAGGAATACGAACTCACAGATAGTGAGTACGGTATGGGCGATTTTATTGAGGAACTGCGGGAGAAAGGATATATCCAGGAAAACCCGGTAAACGGGCAGATATCCATCACTTCCAAGACCGAACAGGGCATCCGGAAGAAGTCGCTGGAAGAGATATTCGGCAAACTCAAGAAAACGCGGCAGGGTCAGCACCATACATTTAAGCCGGGACAGGGTGATGAGATCAGTCCGGACAGCCGCCCCTATCAGTTTGGGGACACCCTGGAGCAGATAGATTTCACTACTTCCATCCTCAATGCACAGATCAATCATGGTATTGACAGTTTCAGCATGCAAGAAGACGACCTGTCGATCCGGGAAACGGATTTCAGGGCGCAGACATCTACCGTACTGATGATTGATATTTCCCACTCAATGATCCTGTATGGGGAGGACCGCATTACGCCCGCCAAGAAGGTAGCCATGGCGCTGAGCGAACTTATTACTACCAAATACCCGAAGGATACCCTGGACATTGTGGTATTTGGGAATGATGCCTGGCCGGTAGAGATCAAAGACCTTCCTTATTTGCAGGTGGGTCCTTATCATACCAATACGGTAGCCGGACTGGAAATGGCGATGGACCTGCTGCGCCGGCGGAAGAATCCGAATAAGCAGATCTTTATGATCACGGATGGTAAGCCTACCTGTCTGAAAGTGGGCAAACGTTATTATAAGAACAGTTTTGGACTGGACAGGAAGATCACGAACCGTTGTCTGAACCTGGCCGCCCAATGCAAGAAGATCAAGATACCTATTACTACCTTTATGATCGCCACCGACCCCTATTTACAGCGATTTGTGCAGGAGTTTACAGAAACGAATAATGGGAAAGCCTTCTTCGCTTCACTGGATAAACTGGGGGCTTTTATCTTCAAGGATTTTGAAAGCGGCAGGCGGAAAACCGTATATTAACCTAAAACCCGCTAATGAAAAGTATCATTGGTATTATATTGGTAGTAGTCCTGGCAGCAGGATGCCTGAACACACAGCCTTCCCCTGAAGCCGAGAAATTGTTCCTGCCCAAAGATTCCGAAAAACCAGTTGATTCAATTGCCTATACAGATAGCGCCTTAACACTCATATTAGCGCCCGGCGATAATATTTTATATTATACCGGTGCGTTCAAGGATCAGCCGCAGGTGAATAAGGTTGATTACAAAGGCATCCGGGAAGTTTTAGTGAATTTTAAGAAGAAGACAGACGGCAAGATGGTGGTTCTTATTAAGCCACATGCCAGTGCCACCTATAAGAACACTGTTGATATATTGGACGAAATGACGATCAATGAAATTAAGAAGTATGCGTTGGTTGATCTGTCTGATGAAGAAAAAAGAACCTTGTTGGATTCAAAATAATTAACTGAACAAATACTAATGAGCAAAAGATTAGCAGCAACCTTAGGAGAACTAAAGAAAAGTGGTTATAAACCTTTATCGGTAAAAGAAGAGATACGCAAGAACCTGATCTGCTCCCTGCAGAAGAAGGAGAATACTTTCAAGGGCATTATAGGCTATGAGGAAACGGTGATCCCGGATGTGGAAAGGGCACTGCTGTCCAAACACAATATTCTTTTCCTGGGCTTACGCGGACAAGCCAAGACCCGGATGGCCCGGCAAATGGTAGACCTGCTGGACGAATATGTTCCCGTTGTATACGGCAGTGAGATCAATGATGATCCCCTCCATCCTGTTTCCCGCTATGCCAAAGACCTGATTGAGGAAAAAGGCGATGAGACGCCCATTACCTGGCTGCACCGCAGCGAACGCTATGGCGAAAAGCTGGCCACGCCCGATGTAAGCGTGGCCGATCTGATTGGGGATATTGACCCTATTAAAGCCGCCAACCTCAAACTGCATTTTGCCGATGAACGCGTAATCCACTATGGCATTATCCCCCGCAGTAACCGCGGCATTTTTGTGATCAATGAGATCCCCGACTTACAAGCCCGCATACAGGTAGCGCTGTTCAATATCCTGGAAGAAGGCGATGTACAGATACGTGGTTTTAAGCTGCGCATGCCGCTGGATATCCTGTTTGTATTTACCGCCAACCCGGAAGATTATACCAACCGGGGCTCTATTGTGACGCCCCTGAAAGACCGGATAGAAAGCCAGATATTAACGCACTACCCCAGGAATCTTGAAACGGCCCTGACGATCACGGAACAGGAAGCAGATGTACCGGCCGAACAAAAGGATAAGGTACGTATCAGTGACCTGATCAAGCGGCTGATTGAACAGATACCCTTTGAAGCACGCAGCAGTGAGCTGGTAGACAAGAAGAGTGGTGTATCGGCTCGTTTAAGTATCTCTGCTTTTGAGAATGCTATCAGCGCGGCAGAAAGACGTACGATCATTAACCAGGAAAAAGATACCCAGGTTTGGATCAGTGATATGATCGGCGTTATTCCCTCCATCACCGGTAAAATAGAGCTGGTGTATGAAGGCGAACAGGAAGGCCCTTACCAGGTGGCCATGAACCTGCTGGATAAGGCTATCCGCACCCAGTTTGTACATTTCTTCCCCAACCCGGAATCAGTCAAGAAGAAACGCAGCCAGTCGGCAAGGAGCGCTTCAGAGCAGGCGGAAGAGAATCCTTACCGTTCTATACAGTCCTGGTTTGATAAAGGCAATTCACTGAATATCCTTTTCAATACTACAGATGCAGAAAAAATACAGCAACTGTATAAGGTAGACGGACTGCACGCCTTAGTAAAGCGGTATTTCAAACAGGCCAATGAAAAGGAAGCGGCTTTGCTGATGGAGTTTGTATTGCACGGGCTGGCCTCCTTCTCCCTCATCAGTAAAAAGATCGTGGAGAATAAGGTAGAGTTCAAGGACCTGATGGGTTCTATGCTGAACCTGGGTAATACGGGTTCATTTTCAGATGAAGACCTGGAGAACGAGGATTTCAATTAACAGTTCCACTTCATTCAATAAAGATGCCCTGGCTTCACTTAAGCCAGGGCATTTTAATTTATGCAGGCTTACCGCACAATGAGCTTTTGCGTCGTACTGCTGCTGGCATTCTGTACCCGTACGATGTAGGTACCGCTGGCCAGTTTTTTCGGATCAAGGATATAATTGTTGCCAGTGGTGGATGCTTCAAACACTTTCGCTCCCTGCAGGGTAACAATGGTGATGACTGTTTCTTCCTTCGCTGCATTCGCAAACTCCAGCATAACGGATTTATTTACTGCCACGGGATTGGGATATATCAGGAATTTACCGGGATTAATGATCTTTTGTACGGCTGCCACTTCACGTGTGTGGTGATAGGCATGTGTGCAATATTTACCCATGTCTATACCTACTTCACCGGTGGTTTCTTCGCCGGCTGTTCTGGCCGAAGCCAGGGTGGCTGAGTTATACCATTTGGTGTTGATGTTGGCAGCGCCGGTAACCCCGGTTACCAGCCGCAAGCGATAATCATAGTGGGCCGTGCGGGTGCTTTCACCATTATAGATATGATCCGTATTGGTGATTACGGCGATCACTACGTTATTGGCTGGCGGCAGGTCGAGCCGCAGGCTGCACTGACCGCTGGATACGAACTGACTGTATACCGGTGTACCATTGGTAGAGCGGTATACGAGCTGGCAGGTCATGTTGGCCCCGATGGGTTCAAAGTTGACGGTTACCATGTTGCCTGTTACAGTCAACGGTATCTGGTTGGCGCCTGACCATCCTGGTAAGGTGCGGGCTTCGGGTGTTAGCAATCCGGCATTATTGGTAGTTTGTACATACGGGGTGGCCGTCCAGGGAGCCGGGTTCAGCCAAGAGGGTTGCCATTCGGCCTGTATGGTTTGTCCGAAGTGTGCATTCAATAAAGCGAGGATGGCATTTTTCCAGGGACCGAAATCTACCAGTGCCTGTTTAGCACGGTATTCAGTGATCAACCGGCGCGTTTGTGCAGTACCGATGCCAGAGGCTATGCCCTGCAATACGCGGCTGGGGGCGTTTCTCCATATCCAGGGTACAGCGCCATCTCCCAATACATTGCCCAGGAAGGTGGGGAAGGAACTGCTGTACTGGTGTCCGCCCAGGTAGGTGCGCCAGGTACACAATTGCTGACCACTGCTGTTGTAGCGGTTGACGCCTTCTGCTGAAGGACCGCCAAAGCTACCATCCTGCAACCAGCCGGAATAACATTCAATCGGCATGAAGGGAGCGATGAAATCGGTGCCGTTCAGATCGCCCATGGAGTTGAAGTTGTTGGTTCTTCTGGCGTCGGCGGTTTGCTGTAACCATACGTTGCCGCCTTCATGGAACCAGGCTGATTGTTTTACGCCGGGCAGGTCGGCCAGCAAGGAGTGGATGCCTTCATGCACCATAGCGCCCCGCTGAGATTCCCTGTCTGAATACGGACAAGCCGGATCAAAGCTATAAACAGGATAATAGGACGCGAGTACCATTGGCCAACTGGTACCATTGTAATTGATGGCGCTCTGCCAGCCACCGAGTGCGGTATTGGGCGCATTGTCGGTACAAAGCCCGGAGCCATACAGGTATACCGCACTGCGATAGCCATTCTTGGCGCGCAGGTCGGGAGGCCAGCCCATCTGATCCCGGAAATAGGCAAAGTCGGTATTTAACCGCGCGAGCATGGGCGTAATGGCTGCTGTGGTAACCAGCGAATTCTTATTAGGTCCCCAGCGGAAACACCACCAATTAGAAGACTGTGTGCCTACTACCTGCGGACAATCATTCAATACGTTGCCCGGTGTAGGCAGACTGGGGAATTCATCCCGGAAGTTGTAACTGATGTTGGGAGAATAAGAAGGCCAGGTGTAAGGATTGCCGTTGCCGCCCCCTCCTACTACCGTACCCATGACGCGCCACTCCAGCATACCGGTGGATTGGGTGGTGTTGCGCATGGTTACCCGTATCCTGCTGAGGTTGACCGATGCAAATGACAAGGTGTTAAAAGCATTGGTTTGCAAAGGCACATTGCCCAGGTTGATCCAGGCAGAACCATTCCAGTATTCTGCGTAAGCAGTAGTCGGTGTTAATACACCGCCGCCGTCATTGAACCAATAAACCTGGATGGAAGTGACGGCATAAGTTTGCGCCCAATCGTACTGCACCCATTGCAAGGAATTGGGATTATTCCAGTTGCCATAAGCGCCGTGGGATTTGTCGTTTGAGTTGGCCGGGGTAAAATTATCATTTAAAGCGGCAATGGTTTCCCAGGGTGATACATAGGAAGTAGAAGCAGTTGCCTGCGGCGCCACATTGGTTTGCGCTCTTGCCAGGATAGAACAACTGAGTAACAAAAAGACAAAGCAATAGGTTTGTAGTTTGTTCATACAATAAGTGTTTAATATTGAATAATAAAAAGGCTTGTGTTGACATAGAGTACGTCAAAAGCAAATGACAGCGCTGTCCTGCTCAATGGAACAAGATCTTCTATGGGGTTGGGAATAGAGATGTATACCACCTGCAAAGAGGGGTGCAGGCAGGTTACAGAAAACCGTATGGTACAGAATGATTTTGTACAGGCATGGCTATGCCGACACGTGGACCCGCAGGCAGGCCTGCGGCAATCAGAGCAGTAATAATACCGGTTATAAATATACTAAGCTGCTAAAAAGAAAGGATACCAAAAATTAACCTGTTATAGCGAAATCTTATCAATTGTTGTCAAATTGACAATATTGTATCAAGGTGACACCTTTCACCTGTATTGCAAATGAAAGGTGTCACCTTTAATGCTGAATATTTAAAACCTGACAAGTTAATGGACAGGTGTCCGGCTTACCCATAATACGTCCATCATTCTTTTTTCTTTGGTGAGCATTAATCCGCAATCCTTTAGTGCTTCTACGACAGATACAGCATCACCTTCCTGGTAGAACAGCGAAAGATCATAATACCCCTGCAGGTTCGTTTCATCAATGATCAGGCGGTTAAGCAGGCCCTGGCAATGTGCCACTATACCCGAAAATTCCCAGTGGGTGGCGAGGGCTGTACCGTCGCTGGTACTCAGGTGGCCTCCCCGCAGGAGTGTATCTGCCGGGGTTAGGCATGACTTGTTCTTTTTTTGCGGCACTTTGTTGTATTTCATTACATATACTTCTATTTCCTGTTTGCCGGCAGTAATGGTAATTCCCCAACCTAACGGGATCATTTTCCGGAAATATTCCTTTGCGAGGCTCTCCTGGCCCGGGGGATAATTGGCTTCAATGGTCCAGCGGTCGTCGGGAAGGGAGTCTTTAAATACGATGCGAAGAGGATTGATGTTAAAGGCCCATTTAAGCACATCGGTAGCAGAAGCGCTTTCCACAAAATAGTTGCGGTTTGAACTGGTTGATAAGCCGCCTCTTTTCGATTGCTTTTTTAAGGAAACGGAGAATACAGGCACCGTCTTATCTTTTTCAACTACAGCAGGTGATGAGGGCATAGCGGAACCAGGTGGTTTGGCCAGTCCGGAGGGTTTACCGGCCAATAGGTTGTTGAGCGCAGCTTCTTTGAGACTAAAAGGACGGGTAACAGCATCGAGATTACCCTCCTGATTGATCAATACGGTGGTAGGATATGCAGCTATTTTGTACCTGTTCCTGGTAAGTGCGCCTTCGGCATCCACTACTACCCAGGTATTCAATGGCCTGTTGTGCAATACACGGGTTGCTTTTTCTTTGAGGCTGCTCATCAGCACTTTATTATCATCGGTAGTAACAGCAATGAATACGACTGGCTTGTCCTTGTATTTTTCTACCAACTCATTGATGTGTGGGAAGGCGGCCACACAAGGACCACACCAGGTAGTCCAGAATTCCAGCACCACTATTTTCCCTTTTAGTTTTTCCAGCGAAATGGTGTTGAGTGCAGGTCCCTGCACTACCTCACTGAGTTGCAGTCCGGGTGCTTTTTCCCCAACAGCCGGGGCCTGGATGGTTGCCTGTTGCGCCCATACCGGCGAGGAAAAGAATAAAAAAAGCAAAGAGATTATCCGGCCAGGTGAGATGTTTTTTAGTTGCATAGCATGACGTTTGATTGGTTGTTTTTATTGACCAACCAAAGATGGAACACCAGTAGTTACATGCTCTGCGCAGGTTTGAATACGGTACATCCTGGCTTGAATCTGCCGGGCCGCCTGCTATAACTGAAGCTCTTTTTTTACAAACTCTTTTTTGAGGCGGGAAATGGGAATAACTGTTTTATCGCACAGCAGCAGATAGCCTTCCTCTTCCTTTTTAAAGCTTTCTATGAAGTGCTTGTTAACGAGGTAAGATTGATGGGTGCGGATGATGCCATAGGGATATAAAAGCTCTTCATATTCCCGGATAGACTTACTGACGATTATTTTCTCTTTATTCAACAGGAAAAAAGTAGTATAGGTATTGTCGCTTTTGCAATAGAGGATATCCTTTACAAATACGAAACGGGTTTCCCGGGCGCCGGGCAGCGCCAGTTTGTGGTCACCTGCCGGAGCCGGTTGTTTGATGTATTGCAGCAAGTTGCGAACGTTTTCATTTTCGCGTTTTACCTGGAGCCTGGCGGCCGTTTTGTTGACCGCCTTCTTTAGTTCTTCTATGTTAACGGGTTTGAGCAGGTAATCCACCGCCGAAAATTTCACCGCCTGTATGCCATAGGTGTCAAAGGCTGTAACAAAGATCACCTCAAAATCAATATTGTCCAGCGATCGCAGCAGGTCAAACCCTGATTCTTCCGGCATTTGAATGTCCAGGAAAACGATGTCCGGCAGCAAATCCGTGATTACTTTCCTTCCCTCCATGGCATTGATCGCGCTGCCGGCAACCTGGATGGCGGGACAATACTCCTGTAATAGTAAAGAAAGGTTCTCGATGTTGTTGCGCTCATCGTCGATGATAACAGCCTTCCATTTCATGGCAGCCAGTTGAAAAAAGTTAACAATATACTTGTTCCATTTCCTGCTTCCGGGGCAATGACCATGGCTATGCGCCTGTCATTCACTGACTGATTGATCAGTTGAATACGGTCATGTACTGATTTTAGTCCAAAACCATTTTGTTCCTCTTTCGCGTCGAAGCCTTTCCCGTTATCATGCAGTTCAATGATCATGTCTTTACTGCTTGCCCTGATGCGGAGGTCTATTATCCCTCCGGCATTCATGGCACTGATGCCATGTTTGATGCTGTTCTCTACCAGCGGTTGCAGCAGCATGGCAGGAAATTCAATATTACCGGTGTTGCCTATTTCGCCGGTGTGCAGGAAATAGCTGAATCCGAAACGAAGTTTTTCCAGTTCCAGGTAATTGTGCAGGGTTTGCAATTCCTCTTCCAGCGTGATCATTGCTTTTTCACTGTTGGTCAATACCTCCCGCATTAACTGGCTAAACAGGGATAGGTACTGGTTAGCACGGTATATATCCCTTTTGTTGATGAGGCTTTGTATGGAGCTCATGGCATTGAAAACAAAGTGAGGATTTAGCTGTGACCGTATGGACCTCATTTCGGCGGCCAGCAGTTGTTGCCGCAGCAGGGCCGATTGCAGTTGCCGTTGCTGGCGCCGGCGGTACCATAGGAAAGCAATGGATAAAAACAGGAGGATAGCCAACAGAACCGTTGTTATTTTAAACCAGCCGGTTTGCCACCAGTGTTGTTGTACAATGATCTTGTAATGCGAGAAGATATCGGGTGTGTTGTTGTAACGCAGGTACAGGTCGTAGGTTTTACCGGCTTCCAGGTTGTTGAGATTGAAAAGCGGTATTACCCTGTCGGAACTTGCAGCCCATTTACTACCAGCGGAGGTGCCGCTTTCCAGTTTGTATTCAATAAATATCTTATCGAGCCCGGGATATCTTTTAGGTAATACAACGATGTTTCTTACACCCGCGCCCAATGTAATGGTGTGGTCTTTTTCAAAAGGCAGGTTGTTGGCATTCAACTGCAGGCTATCTCTGTCGTGCAGCAGGGCCATCTGCGTTTTCCCATCGGCCAGATCGCCCACAGCAGCAATAGCCGGTAGCGACGGTAGCCGGGCTATGATATAAGATTCAGCCTCCATTTTTTTGGTAGTAGCGTTCCTTACTTCAATCCTGAGCTTTTTGCCGGGTAACAGGAGGAAATGGTAGCGGGCAAAACGAGTGGGCTCTACCAGTAGGTTGCCTGTGGCCAGGTTGTGCGGTATGTTGGTTTCTATCAATTGCCGCAGGTTGGTCCAACCCACTACCGGTACCGTATCGATCAATATCCTGAAGTCTGAATTGTAGTGATATTGCTGCCTGTTTTCGCCATACATGCGTTTAAAATCAAGCGCCCCGGTTATGGGATCAACCTCCCGCTGCAGGTGGTGCCCTGTACTTTGCCAGTTCGCGCTGTGGTTGAGGAAAAAGTACAGGTACACATTATTGCCGCCCACAGCCGCTAAAACAGGATTCCAATTTCCAGCCGACCAGTATCCATCCATCCCATAGTTGTAGTCCAGGAGGTCTTCATTGCTTACCTGTATGCCCATGGTGCGTGTGTACATCCTTTGTTCGGCATTGGCGAAAAAAGGGTCTTGTGCGTCCAGGGGTACCGGGTGCAGTATGATATAAGCAAACAGGAAAAATAAACATCCCGGCCGTATGGACATATGGACAACTTATTATGGCTATGTAAAGGAAAATAAATTTTACTGCCGGCGCCTGGCTTTTTTGAATCCGGCGGTAGAAAGTTTGAATCTGTAGCTACACGATATTCACTTCCCTTTCCAACGTTACGCCAAATTTAGTCTTCACGCTTTGGAGGATCTCCTCACTGAGGTCATAGATGGCTTTCCCGGTTGCCTGACCGTAATTGACCAGCACCAATGCCTGTTTGGCATGGCAGCCTGCATCACCGCGGCGTACGCCCTTCCAGCCGCATTGTTCAATGAGCCAGCCGGCCGCCAGTTTTACGGTACCATCGGTATTGGCATAACCAACGATTCCAGGAAATGACTGTTGGAGTTGCTGGTAGTAAGGAGCAGGTATGGAAGGGTTTTTGAAGAAGCTGCCGGCATTGCCAATCTCCTGTGGATCGGGTAATTTGGAACGGCGTATGTTAATGACCGCATTGGCAATAGCCCGGATGCTCAGTTGCTGTACACCCATGTGCTCCAGTTCCTGCTCAATTGCGCCATAGCTGGTATTGAAGCGGGGTGTTTTATTAAGCCGGTAGGTAACGTTCAGGATCACGAACTGATCGCGGTAGCGGCGTTTGAATACACTTTCCCGGTAGCCGAAATCACAATCATTGAGGCTGAACAGGTGTATTTTTTTGTCGTGGATGTGAAAGGCTTCCAGTTCTTCAAACACATCTTTGATCTCCACTCCATAGGCCCCGATGTTCTGCATAGGACTGGCGCCTACATTGCCGGGAATGAGGGAAAGGTTCTCCACGCCGGCCAGGTTCCTTTGCAGGCAGTGCTCTACAAAGGAGTGCCAGTTCTCTCCTGCCCCTGCTTTTACATATACATGGCTCTTGTCTTCCTTTACAACGTTTACACCCTTCACCTCATTCTTTGCTACCAGTCCATCGTAGTCCTTTGTAAACAGGATATTACTACCGCCTCCCAGGATGAGGGCAGGCTTTGTAGCCGGTTGCACCTCCAATAGCTGCGATAGCTCATCTGTATCTGTAAAAGGGGCAAAGTGCCGGGCTTTCACATCAATGCCCATGGTATTGTATGGAAGGAGCGATATGTTTTGCTGGATCTGCATAGAAGTACTTAAATGCTCAATATTCAACTAAAATACTATATGGTATCAACATCAACAATGACAACCACTTTTCTGAAGCGTTGGTGCTGGTGCATGATAGCAATCTGCTCCTGGAGCTGTTGCTTGCAACGCTGTATGATCTGCGCTTCGCGGGGAAGCTTGATCATGAGCTCCATCAGGTATTGATTGCGTACCCGGTTTACGATGGGCTCTGCAGGCCCCACCAGGTAGTTGCCAAATTCCGTTTTCAGGGAGGCAGCAATGCTATTGGCCGCAGCATCCGCCACATCTTTGAGGTGGTGCTTAAAGGTAAGCAGGATACACCGGGAGAAGGGCGGGTAGGAGAACTGGCGGCGTCCTTCAATCTCATAATGATAAAAAGAACGGTAATCATGTTGCTGCACGTATTGCAGCACGGGGTGCCGTGTATTGGACACCTGTATCATTACATGCCCCTGCTCGTCTTTACGGCCTGCCCGGCCACTCACCTGCTCCATCAACTGGAAGGCGCGTTCATTGACCCGGAAATCGGCAAAGCTCAGCAGACTATCGGCGTCGAGGATGCCTACCAGCTCCACATGCTCAAAATCGAGTCCTTTCACCACCATCTGCGTACCTACCAGCATATCCAGCCTTTGCTGTTCAAACAACTGGATGAGGTTATCATGGGCCGTCTTCCCCCGTACACTGTCTACATCCATGCGGGCGATCCGGTATTTGGGAAATATTTCTTCCAGTTGCTCTTCTATTTTCTCTGTACCAAAGTTACGTTGCAGGAAGCGATCGCTGCCGCAGGCCATACAGGTGTGAACGGGTGGGTATACCGTACCACAATAGTGGCAATGCAGTTTATTGGTATTCTTGTGAAAGGTGAGCGATACATCGCAATACTTGCATTGTGGTATCCATCCGCAGGCCTGGCAGATCTGATAGGGTGAATATCCCCGGCGGTTCTGGAAAAGGATCACCTGCTTATTCCTTTGCAGCGAATGTTCAATCGCCACCTGTAATTCAGGGGAAATGATCACTTTATCTTTATCGGGACGCAGGATCTTTTTGGTATCAATGATGTTGATCACCGGCAGTTGCACGCCGCCAAAACGTTCATTCAGTTCTACCAGTCCATACTTCTGCGTCTGGGCATTGAAATAGCTTTCTATGGAAGGCGTGGCGCTGCCCAGCAACACCCGTGCATTGAACAGCGAGGCATAGTATACGGCTCCATCCCGTGCATGGTAGCGCGGTGCAGGGTCCTGCTGCTTATAGGAAGCATCATGCTCTTCATCGGCCACGATCAGTCCCAGGTCGCTGAAGGGAAGGAATAACGACGAGCGGGCGCCCAGCACGATCTTCAGCTCACCGGTCTTTACCTTGTTCCATATTTCCAGCCGTTCATTCTGGTTGAATTTACTGTGGTAGATGCCAATGTAGCCGCCGAAATGCCTTTGCAGGCGGCGTATGATCTGCGAGGTAAGGGCAATCTCCGGCAAGAGGTACAATACCTGTTTGCCCTTGCGCACATATTGCTCTATGAGTTTAATGTACACCTGTGTTTTACCACTGGAAGTAATGCCGTGCAGGAGGCAGACCGGTTTTTCCGCCATGGAGGTGTTGACCTCTTCCAGCGCTATTTGCTGGGCAGGCGTTAAGGTAAAGTCTATGTTGATGTTGCGCGGCAGGTACATCAGCCGGTCTACATGCCGCTTTTCCAGGAACAGGATGCTCTTATCTACCAGCCCCTTCAGTTGTGCATCGGAAGCGCCGCTCTTTTTGAGCAGTTGGGATTTGGATACCTCTCCTTCTGTTTTGACCAGGTGCAGGTAGCTCAGCAATAATTCCAGTTGCTTTTCGGCGCGCTGCAGCTTTTTATCTTCATTGAGCAGTTTGGCCAGTTCGTCTTCATTATCATATAGCGGGTTCAGCAATACGAAGGTCTCTTTTTTGGGCGTATAGGTTTCTTTGAGCGCTTCCCATACAAAGCATACCTTTTTATCAATGAGCCTTTTGATGACCGGGTATACATGCGAGGAATCCAGTACCTGTTGCACCTCGGCCAGTTTAAGTTCTTTCTTTAAGAGCAGTGCTTCCGCCACGAGGTATTCATCATGATCCAACTGATCGAAGTTCTCTCCATACTCTTCATTAAAGACCAGTTGGGTTTCACTGCTTAATTTAAAATGCGAAGGCAATGCCGCCGCCATCACCTCTCCTTCACTGCACATATAATAACGGGCAATCCACTCCCACAATTGCAATTGTTCCTTGTACACGATGGGCTCTGCATCCAGCACGTTGAGGATGTCTTTGGGCTCAAAGAATTCAGGCTTTTCGTTGTGCAGCCGCTTGACAACCCCTGCATATCTTTTTGTTTGCCGGAGCCCTACTTCCACCCGCACGCCTTCTTTTACCTGCTCTGCCAGGTGGTCGGGTACAGCCCAGGTATAGTTCTTGGGTAATGCCAGCGGTATGATTACTTCTGCAAACAAATTGAAAAAATTAAGGCGCAAGATACGCTTTAGCTATCACTCAATCCATGTGGCTTTGTATTCACGGAGCTTCTGTTCCATGATGTCAAATACCTTTTGTTTCAGCGCAGGGAGGTCTTTGTTGGTTAGTCCTGCTACGGGAACCGGCGCCAGGAATACAGATCTTGACCGGCCGGGATTGATGGAAAGGAGACTGCGGTAATGTTGCCTTGCATAAGCATCGAGGAACAGGACCGGCTTGATAGGGGTTTGTGTTTCGATAGCAATACGGAAAGCGCCATCGAAGAAATCCTTCACCGGCCGGTGGGTTTCATTGAAAGTGCCTTCCGGGAATATAAAGATGGAGATCCTTTTTTTAATGACCGATTTCAGCACGCGCACACTACGGGCCCGGTTTTCGGCACTGCTTCTGTCAACCGTCACCACTGCATTCTTGTAAATGAAACCGAAGATGGGCACTTTGGCCATTTCCACTTTGCCCAGTACCCGCACCTGCTGGCGGAGTGTTTTCACAATGATGGGGGCATCGAGGTAGGAAATATGGTTGGCCACAAAGATGTATTGTTCCCTTTTGTCATGCGGCGCTTCGTAGAGGTTCCGGTGCCGGATGCCGATGAGGAAGAACCAGCCATCGCCCCAAAGGGTGCATAACCTGTAGATGAAGTTGCCGCCCTTGATCTTCCCAAAGAAAGACCCGATGATCACGAATGGAATTACCAATAGCATCACTACAATGAATGTAAGGGAGGCATAAAGGCAATACAACCAACGTAAAGGGGTGAAGAGGGATTTCATCGGGTAGTATCCGTATTTGAAGCGGGAAAAGTAAGCATTTAGTTTGAGAAAGCCAGCTATGAGCTTCGAGCCTTTTAGCGCGGATTTGATCAATTAACTGCTCGTAGCTCGCAGCTCGCCGCTTATTTACAATCGCAACTCCAATTGGTATCGAGGTCTATTACGGTGATGACCACCATCCCCCGGCTGGTAGGCGCAAAAACAATGCGTACCTGCTGGCCATCGTGGGTGCGGCCTTCAAGGGCATATTTGGGATCGGGCCGGCCGGCGGGTTCACTTTTACGCTCATTCACGATACCCTTTTCCAGTATCTCCTGTACTTCACTTTCATCAATATGGCGGCAGGCCATGCGGCAGCGCGCATGTTTGGTATAGATCATGTTGCTGGTGCGGCGGTCAAATCCCCCGTCCCTGACTGGCCCGTCACTGGGAGGAGTTGTCACCTGGCGCCTGGGGAAACGGTTGGGGGTGTCGGCTGTTCTTTGGGGACCGGTTTCTGTTTGCTCCTGCCTGGGAAGCTCTTTTCCCTTGTTGCGTGAATGGTTGTTTTTCAACAAGATGAAGAGGACGACTACAATAAGCGGTAAGACTACAATAACAGGGCGGGCCTTTTTCATGGGGGCAAATTACAGCAGAATTCAAGTATCTTTGCCGCGTCATGGCAGAAAAAAAGACAGTAGCATTTCATACACTTGGCTGTAAACTCAACTTTTCAGAGACTTCCACCCTCACCCGTTTACTGGAAAATGAAGGATTTGAGAAGACTGATTTTGAGAATCAGGCAGATGTGTATGTTATTAACACTTGTTCTGTAACCGACAATGCCGATAAGGAATGCCGGCACCTGGTACGCCGCATCCAGCGCAAATCGCCCGAAAGCCTGGTGGTGATCACCGGCTGTTATGCGCAGTTAAAGCCGAAAGAAATAGCTGAAATACCAGGGGTTGACCTGGTGCTGGGCGCCGCCGAAAAGTTCAATATCGCCCACCATATCCGGGAGCTGGCCAAAGGCGACTCTGCTAAGATATGCAGTTGCGATATTGAGACCGTGAGCGGGTTCAATGCCTCGTATTCCCTGAACGACCGGACCCGTACGTTCCTGAAAGTGCAGGATGGCTGCGATTATAATTGCGCTTTCTGTACCATTCCCATGGCCAGGGGGAAAAGCCGTAGTGACAGCATCGCCAATGTGTTGCGCAATGTAGAGGAACTGGCCACAACCGACGTGAAGGAGATCGTTTTAACAGGTATTAACCTGGGCGATTTTGGTAAAGGCCCCGACGGAAGCCGTCAACACGAAGAAAGCTTTTTTGACCTGATCAAAGCGCTGGACAAGGTAGAAGGCATTGAACGTTACCGTATTTCCTCCATCGAACCCAATCTGCTGACGAATGAGATCATTGAATTTGTGGCCAATAGCGACAAGTTCATGCCTCATTTCCACATGCCCCTGCAAAGTGGCAGTAACCATATTCTGGGACAGATGAGAAGGCGGTATAAACGGGAATTGTATGCCGACCGGGTTAATCTGATCAAAACTCTGATGCCCCACTGTGCGATCGGCGTGGACGTCATTGTAGGCTTTCCCGGCGAGTCAAATGACCATTTCAAAGAAACTTTTGATTTTTTGCACGCACTTGACGTAACTTATCTCCACGTTTTCACGTATTCAGAGAGGGACAATACCAAAGCATTGGAAATTGAGCCTATCGTGCCGGTCAATATCCGTCATGAAAGAAACAAAACGTTGCGCAACCTGTCCTATATGAAAATGCAGTATTTTACCCAACTGCATGCTGGTCAAACCCGTAAAGTATTATTTGAGAGGCATGAGAAGAATGGTATGATGGAAGGGTATACCGACAATTATATCAAGATCACGATGCCTTACCGTGCCGACCACGCCAACCAGATAGTAGATTGTGCTTTGTAAAACATTTATGATTTGCCAGGTGTTAGAAGATGGATAGTATGAAGAAATTCCAGGTTACGATACATTTTGAGATGGATGATGAATTCATGTCCCTGGTTCCCTCCCATCGAGTGTACATTGACACACTGATTGAAAAGGGGATCATAGACCAGTATGTGGTGTCTATGGAAACCCAACGTGTATGGATTACATTTACTGCCAAAGACAAAACGGAGATTGAAGAATACCTCCTTAACTCTCCTATCCATAAATACTGGACCTACGAAATTGATGAACTGTTCATCTACGATGGCCAGCATTACCGCCTTCCCGCTGTACAACTCAATTAATACGTTCAATACACCAGCCAGTACTTATTTAGCATGGGTAAGCCAGGCAGGTTTTGTCTTTAGTATTTTTTTGTAAATGGGGCAACGCTCTATATGCGCCCCAGGCAGGTAGCCAATGCTCATGAGAAAGGAATGCACGATCTCGCCGCCGGTAAAAACGAATGTTTTTTTGAATAGTTTCACCCATTCTTCTTTTGTAAGCGGATGGTGGGCCTGTAACCATTGCTGAAAGGAGCCGTTCTCTTTTTGCAGTTGCCTGATGCGTTTGGCATTTTCAATGGCGGCATTAATTTTTAACCGGTTGCGGATGATGCCTTCATCCTGCAGCAGACTGGCTATCTTTTTATCGGTATAGCGGGCTACTTTTTCAATATTGAAATGGTCGAATGCCTGAAAGAAGTTGTCTTTCTTTTTGAGGATGGTGAGCCAGCTCAGCCCTGCCTGGTTAATTTCCAGCACCAGGCGTCCAAACAGCTCATTGTCGTCCCGGATCGGGAACCCATATTCGTGATCATGGTAGCGGATATGCACATTTCCGGGCTCCATTTCCCAAACCGCTTCGCAATAACTTTTTTTAGGCGCCTGTATGGCCATCTAACTAAATAAGATTAAAATGTTTACGTCCCAAAATTAACAGCCGCACCAGGCTAAAAAAAGAAATCCCCGTAATTTTTTTCTGATAAAAGTATTTAGTACCTTTTCTTCGTCTTTTACACCTTTGGTTCAAGATTATAACGTTCCACACTGTTATTATTTTCAGATTATATCGTTTTCCCTGCCTGCCGTAAATTACGGTAGTGGGCCAACCCGTAATGATGAGATCCTTAACCGCTGGCTCTGATTACCTGACAAGCTTTTGCAGGCATAAAGTAGTACTGTCCTGCACCACAAAAAAAGAGTATGATCACGTCAACACATCCATTGAACATTTTAGTAGTAGAAGATAATCCCGGCGACTATTTCCTGTTTACCGAATACCTCCGTCTGACCAATTTGCCCATCCGCGAATTGCATCATGCTGAAAAGCTGCAGGAAGCATTGGAGATCATACAAGATCATACACCCGACCTTATTTTTCTCGACCTGACTTTACCCGACAGCGAAGGCATTCAATCCTTTACCCGCCTTAATGACCAGGCGCCCCATATTTCCATTATTGTCCTGTCGGGCCTGTCCGACACCCAAATAGCGCTCAATACCATTGTCACGGGCGCCCAGGATTACCTGGTAAAGGGGGAATTTGATGAAAAGCTGCTGGCCAAATCCATCCAATACAGTATTGAGCGCAAGAAGATACTCCAAAAGGTGGTGGAGAACTATGAACGTTATAATACGCTGATCAAGGCCACCAATGATACGATCTGGGACTGGGACCTGCGCACCAATGAGATATTGTGGAATGAAGGCATTACCAATATTTTTGGCTTTAAGCCAATTGATGTGCAGAATACGATTGAATGGCACAACCAAAAGATCCACCCGGACGACCGCGAACGGGTGATGCAGAAGATAGACCAGTGCATTCACGAGGGCAAGGACCAGTGGCAGGAAGAATACCGTTACCTGTCGGCCACCGGCACCTATCGTTTTGTGTTTGACCGGGGATATATCCTGCGCACAGACCAGCATAAGCCTTACCGTGTTATCGGCGCCATGATGGATATTACAGAGCGCAAGAAGATGCAGGAGGAACTCCTGCGGAGCCAGATAGAGACCCAAAAACTGATCACGCAGATCACGATCCAGACGCAGGAACAGGAACGAAGGGAAATAGGCCGCGAGCTGCATGATAATATTAACCAGATACTGGCTACGGCCAAGCTATGCGTGGATATGGCCATGAATGATGAAGATGTGCGCAAAGAGCTGCTGTATAAGAGCTATGATAATATTTCGAAAGCGATCAATGAGATCAGGTATTTATCCAAGAACCTCGTTCCCCCTTCCCTGGGCGATATCGGCCTCAAGGAGGCCCTGCTGGAAATGATCGAGAATATGACGGTGTCGCCCGACCTGAATATCCGCATCAAGGCCAATGACCAGCATATAGAAACCCTCTCCAATAATAAAAAGCTGATCCTTTACCGTATTGTACAGGAGCAGATGAATAATATTGTAAAGCATGCCCGCGCCACGCAGGCCGATATAGAGTTAAAGACCTCCCGCAAGAAAGCGCATCTCATTATTAAAGACAATGGTATTGGTTTTGATCCCAAACAAAAAGCCAAAGGCATCGGCTTAAATAATATTGTGAGCCGGGTGGAAATGCAGAACGGCAATATGGAGATCATCAGCAGTAATGGACATGGTTGCGTATTGAAAGTGGATATTCCGTTGTAGAAATACTTTGTCAGGCTCAGGGTGACAAACGATATTGATTCACGAACCAAAGTGTTCTTCAAAGATATCCATCAGGATCTCCTGTGTAAGCGGCTTGTTCTGATAGCTGGAAATGTAACTGATCTTGCTGGCTTTTAATTCATCTTCGGGGTTAAAGGAAGTAGTAAGCATAACAACAATCATAGAAGCCTTTTGCTCCGGCGATAGCTTATCATACCTTTCCAGGAATTCCCAGCCATCCATGGCCGGCATGTTAATATCCAGGAAGATGATTTCCGGTGTAGGTGGCTTATCGCCATCGGTCAATTGTTGCCTGCCCGACAGGTAGTCCAATGCTTCGCGGGCGCTTTGTGTTACTTTCACTTCCCGCACGCAACCCGTATCCTCAATGATCATTTTATTGAGGAAATTAGTAGGCTCATCATCATCAATGAGCAGTACACAATTTAATTTTCTTTTCATTTTATCACTGCATTTCAGAAATGGTAAAGAAAAAAGTGCTGCCAACGCCGGGCTCTGATTTTACCCATATTCTACCTTCATGCAATTCCACAATCTTTTTACAATGCGCCAGCCCGATGCCAGAGCCTTCATAATCGGTACGGTTGTGCAGGCGTTGAAAGATCACAAATATCCGGTCCAGGTATTGCGGCTCTATGCCTATGCCATTGTCACTGAAGGAAAACTCCCAGCATCCATTATCCCTGATCGCATTAATTTCTACTACCGGTGGCACTCCGGGTCTGCGGAATTTGATGGAATTGCTCACCAGGTTCTGGAACAATAGTTTTAGTTCTGTAGGAAAGGCATCCAGCAGGGGCAACTCTCCGGCCCTCACTTCGGCCTGGCTTTCCTTGATTACCTTATTGAGATCGGCCCTTACCTGCTCTACAATGCTGTTACAATCCACGCGCCGCTTCTCTTTTTCCCGCCCCAGCCGTGAATACTCCAGCAGATCCCTGATGAGGATCTTCATCCGGTCGGACGACTGAACAATATAATCCAGGTACTTATCAGCATTTTCGTCCAGCTTGCCTTTGTATTGCTTGCGCAGCAGGTCTACAAAGCTGGAAGTAGTACGTAGAGGCTCCTGCATATCGTGTGAAGCCACATAGGCAAACTGCTCCAGCTCCTTATTTTTACGTTCCAGTTCTTCTGTACGTTGCCTGACCTTACGTTCCAACGTTATATTGGTATCCCGGATTACTTTCTCCAGTTGTTTTTTTTCTGATACGTCGCGGATAGAGGCCGTTAGCATGAGCCCTTCATCTGTTTCCATCGGACTGAGACTCATCTCCACGGGGAATTCCCGGCCATCTTTACGCACCGCAAACAATTCATAGTTTTCTGCCACCTGCACCGATTGGCCGGTATCGAATAAACGGAAGCGCCTGAAGGGATGCATTTTACCGTACCGCTGCGGCATGAGCAATTCTATCCGGTTGCCTACCATTTCCTCGCGGTTATAGCCAAACATTTTCACTGTTTGCGCATTGACCAGTTGTATGATCCCATCTTCACTGACCACAATAATGCTGTCGGGCGCCCTTTCCAGGAAGTTCCGGAATTTATCTTCCGCTTTCTTCCGCTGTTCTACTTCCTCTTCCAACTCACGGGATGACCGCAGGCTAAACGCCAGGGGCAGCACCTTAATGAGATAGAATACAGTGATCCAGCTAATGATGCCTGTAATAGCCCGAACCAGGGCGTTTACCCTATATACCGGGAACCAAAAGGTTACCGCGTCAAAAAAATGGGTAGCGCCACAGGCCAGTATGAACGCTGCAAATAAGAAGTACAGCCGGATAAAACGGGCGTCATGCTTTTTGGTAATAAAACGGATGATGATAAGAGGGATAGCAAAGTAAGCCGACCATACCAGCAGATCACTAATGATATACAACCAGCCGTGGAACGATGACCATTTTCCACAGTGCCAACGGGGAGGCCAATCTGAAGTATCCAGTAACCTGGAAAAAAATTCTACGAGCTGGTTCATGAAATAATATTGGATCATCCTGGCTAATCGGCGCCGGGTAAAGCAAAGCGCCAACCAGTCTTTATTTCGTAAGGATGAGGGTCAAGAAACAAAATTGAGCAAACACTAAGCTACAGAATAAACTGAAAGCAAATGACACAACCATTCACCATACATTCGGTTGACCGTACCTGGTCAAAGGGCTACTATCGGAGTACATGCAAGCAGACAGGAAGAAAGAGACCGTTCAGGGACAAACTGCTCTGCAATATAATAATAATTAAACTTTCTAAGGAAGTGATTTTGCGTAATTTCTCTTTTTTGTTGAACGGGGTAATCATTCCCTGGAAGAAGCGTTTTTATTCCTGCACGGTTTTTGGCATATTTGTGGAAAATGTTCGACATACAACTATGAGAACCATCTTATTTGCCTTATCCTGCTGTTTGTTGGGAAGCTGCGGTTCAACCGGTACCCAACCCAAGACAACCGATACCGATAGCACGCAGGGACCTGCCATCGTGAATGCCGCCGCCCAGGTACCCCCCTTCCGGGATACAGTACAAAAAGCGCCGGTAGCAGAATTCCGGGTAAAAACTGAGAACCCGCTGAATGACTGGTATTTTTCCGTACGCCTGTATGAAACCCGTAAGACCTTTTATTACCTCATCAAGCTGCAGTATGAAGAGATCCAGGGGCAGGACACCCTCAAGCTACCCAACTTCGGCACCATGCCCAGGCCGGAAATCCGCAAGGGGCCGGAGAAGTATTCCTGCATTATAGGTTTTATGGATAAGGACAACCAGTTCCGGGAATATAAGAAGGTATATGTGGCGCCAGGCGACCGGCTGAAGATCACTGCACTGAAACATTATGCGGTAGCTACCTACCAGGAAGAGGCTAGTGGTAAATAGCTAGTGGCTAGTGGGCTATTGCGTCGCAGGTGTATTTACCACTCGCCACTAACCACTCGCTACTTGCCTTCTGCATTGGATACAGTATCTTGTTATTAATATACTATTCTTCATGGAACGACAGATCACATCCTGGTACAGTCCGGCGCTGAATAAAGAAATGCCCGTAGCTGTATATGGTCATTATGGCTTTGCCCTGCTGCTGATCCCTACCGCTGCGGCCGATTACCTGGAGTATGAACGCTTTGGATTAATGGAATCCCTGCGCCCTTTTATTGATGCCGGTAAGGTGAAAGTATTTTCCATCAACAGCATTAATACGGAAAGCTGGATGAATAACGAGATGGAGCCCCGTTATAAAGCCATCCGCCACCGCCAGTGGAATGATTATGTATACCAGGAGGTAGTGCCGTATATACATACCCATACCAGCCACGAAACACCCATTATTGTTTCCGGCGCTTCCTTTGGCGCCCTGCACAGTGCTAACCTGTTCTTTCAACGGCCCGATATCCTTCAGGGCTGCATTTCCATGAGCGGCGTATATGAGCTTACGGAATATACCAAAGGCTATTTTGACGATGATGTGTATTTCAACAGCCCCATGCATTATATGCCCAACCTGACCGACCATTCGATCCTGGAACAGATCAGGCGCAGCCAACATGTACACCTGCTTTCGGGCAGCGGGGATTATGAAGACCCCGAATCGGCCCGTCGCTTTGCCGGCATCCTGTATGGCAAAGGCATTCATTATGAGCTGGACATCTGGGGGCAGGAATGGAAGCATGACTGGCCCACCTGGAAGGCCATGCTGCCGCATTACCTGGGCACGCGGTTTTAAAAGGCAACGAGGTATAGAGGCACTGAGGCAACGAGAAAGCCCCATTCATCTTATACTAATTTACCAAGGAGTTGAATGAAGTCATCGCGGTCAATCATCCGGGCGCCCAGTGATTGCAGGTGATCAGTGTATACCTGGCAGTCTATCAATTGTACGCCCTCGGCCTTTAGTAATTGCACATAACTGATGAAGGCATATTTGCTGGCATTGCTCATTTTGCTGAACATACTTTCACCAAAGAATACTTTCCCCATCCGGATGCCATACAGACCGCCTACGAGTTCATCGCCCTGCCACACTTCGGCGCTATGGGCATAGCCTGCGTAGTGCAGTTTGGTATAGGCATCCTTCACGGCAGGCGTTATCCAGGTGCCTGATTGTCCGGGCCGCTCGATCGTTTTACAGTTGTCAATAACCGCCGTAAACGCTTTGTTGACCGTAAAGGTGAAAGCCTGCCGCTTCAGGAGCTGCTGCATGCTTTTGCTTACTTTCAACTCACCGGGGAATAATACAAATCGGGGATCCGGGCACCACCACAGGATATGCTGACCTTCATACCAGGGAAAGATGCCACTGCGGTAAGCCAGCAATAGCCGTTCCTGCGAGAGATCGCCGCCAATGGCCAGCAGGCCATCAGGTTCAGCCAGGTGAACAGGTGGGAAAAACAGGTCTTTTTCTAATGCAAACAATGGCATGCGGGGTATATTATGCTGCCACTACTTCAATAGTAGCGCCGATACCTCTGTCGGTAATGGCATCACACTGGGGTTTGAGCTCTTCATAGGTACCTTGCTTAACCGCATATTTCCCCTGGAAGTGAATGATGTAGGCGCATTGTTCGGCCTGTTCGGCGCTGTGGCCGCACACTTCTACCAGGGTCTCTATTACCCATTCAAAGGTATTCACCTCATCATTCCACACGATAAGACTACAGGGCTCCTCACTTTCGGTGAGCACATCAACGTCTTCTGCTTCATATGGTCGTGTAGGTCCGTCAAATGCCATAATCTCGGTGTATTGTTGACACAAATGTATAAAATCGGGCGGAGGCTAGCAAGCCTTGGGAAAGTTCTTGTGTACAGGCAATTTTTTGCTGATTGCCGGGGGTTTAATAAAAATATTTATATTTATGTACCTGCCTGTTATGAAGTATCCTACGTAGCGGTACATTAAACTTCACCTTTTTCGATCGTGTTCTGGTTAAGGCTGCCACTAAAATTGATTTATGTCGCAGCAAACTGTTATTTTATTAGGCTCACTGTTTCTCTCTACAGGATTTGCATTATTGGTCTATATCCTGTCAGGCATATCCTTTCCTGCCACCTTATGCACTGTTCTTGCAGTGGCAGGTACCGTCTTTGCACTTGTCTGGCGCAAATCGAAACAAACCGGTAAGCAGGATTATATCAAAAAACACCTCTTCTGCGGTTTGATCAGCGGACTCATTGCCACAGGTTTGTATGATGGGTGCCGCTTTTTATTGATCAAGCTTACCGGCATTCAATTCTGGCCGTTCGACATTTTTACTGTTTTTGGCCAATCCGTTCTGCAATCCGACAGCAGGGGTATTGGCATAGTGATCACCGGGGTGCTTTACCACTTTGCAAACGGGATAGGTTTTGCCATTGCCTATACTTTATTATGGGGAAAAAAGGGGATAGGGGCCGGTCTGGCATTTGCTTTTGCCCTTGAACTGTTAATGGTATCGGTATACCCAGGCTGGCTGCATTTAAAAGCACTGGACGAATTTCTCCAGGTCTCCGTTTTCGGACATATTGTTTACGGAATATCATTGGGCTTCACTGCAAAATATTTACTCACCAAGAAACAGGTCTATGCCATCAACAGAATATGAATTCCGGTCGCCGATGCACCGGTTTAACTGGCTGATATTGCCCTCGCAATTGGGAAAGCTGTCACGCAAATTGCTGGTGTCCTCAACGGATGGTTATTTTATAGCAGCCACCAAAGCCGGGGGGCTCCTCACGCCACTGTTATTTATGGCTGGTTTTGTGTGGGGGTGGTGGCATTTTGGCTACACCTATGTTTACACTGAAAGCCTTTGGTTCCTGGTACTGGCCATAATACTGGGCAGTATCAGCAGTCACCTTGGTTTGGCTTTCACCATAGGCTTTATCCTGGGCGATTTTTTTCTTGCTGATTCACATTATATACGCTACCAGGGTATAACTAAAGTGCTTGCCCTTTTTGTCAGCTATGTTGTTTTGATACTGGTAACTGTAGTGCCGGCCATTATCACCAAGTACCTGGTGGCTGAAATAAAAATGCCTGTCACCTTTGACCTGACCACCCGGCTGGTCATAGCCGGCATACTCTATGCGGCCATTACCTATTTCTATATTTATTTCTGGTCAAAAATGGCGCCGGTGCTTATCCGCCCTGTTTTTACCTGGCATGATTCCCAGCCGACTGTTGAAGCGATCACTGTGATGCAAAACAAAACAAACTGGCTGGTGTGGCCGGGAGTTGTTATGGTTATAATCCGCTTCCTGCTGCAAAGCAGGATGGCATTACAACCGGCTAACCAACCATTTTATACAGCTATAGAAGCCCATTTTTTTACTATTTCTTCCGGAAAAACACTTACTTCTTATATAAACCCATGGGTAAGGACATCCATCTATGCCGGCATCACAGTATTCACACTTTCGGGTATGTTGCTGAACTGGCAATCCATGCTGGTAGTTGGGGCCTTGGTATTTTTCTTCCAGGCGCTTACGGCAGGCCTTATCCCAAGACCACTATGGATCAACAAATGGTCGGAACAAGTATATAAAGTCCCTTCCCTTTTCCGTGTACTCGCTGCTTTCCTGCTCATCTTCCTGATCACAAAATATATTATTGGTAAACTGTGGCAGAACGACCTTGTTTTTTTACCACTGATCATTCCCACCTGCATAGCCTTCCTGATCCTGTTCCTTTTAAATCCCGGTAAACCAGTTAATACCACTACTTATGAAACCAAGGAATAAACAACTGAAAGTTATCCCGGTTATTTTCCTGCTGCTAATGCCGGTGGCTGTATTGGCCGACAATTGCAGCGGATTATTGGATTGCTTTGGCAATATGCGGGCAGCCACTGCCGCCGCCATGGGGCTTGCGCTTTTCGGTGCATTGGTCAGTATGGGGCTGGATTTTATACCCATTGTCGGGACCATCAAAGGTGGCATCGAAGCTATTACGGGACGTGATCTTATTACCGGTCAGCAGTTGTCAGCCTGGGAAAGGGCATTGGGCATTCTTCCTTTTGCAGCCGGATTGGCAGGTGCGGCAACTGCCGCCAGGGCCCTTGATAAAGCTGCCGATACTGTTCGTGCGATGGACAAAACAGGCGATGCAGTGAGAACTGCCGATAAAGCGGCAGATACAGGAAGGGCTATTGATAAAACAGGTGATGCAGGCAGAAACCTGTCAAGGGGTGCAGATGACGTTGCAGGTTTGGGAAAGGAAAAAGTGCCCAATAGTAAATGTACCACGCACGGCGAACCGGTGGATGTGGCTACCGGCAGGGTGTTCACAGAGTCGGTGGATTTTGAGTTGCCAGGCCCTGTTCCGCTTGTATGGGGAAGGATATGGTATGCTGATTCGTTGTACAATGGTCCGCTGGGGCATGGATGGCACCACCGGTATGACATGGCCATACAGGAAAATGAAAAGGATTTCCTCCTGCTTCGGAACTGGGATGGAAGGGATATTTATTTCCGGAAACCTGGTGCAGATGAAAAGATATTGTACCGGAAAGAACGATTGGAATTGTCGCGTGCAGACGAAGGCTATGTTTTGTGGAGTATTGAAAACAGGCTTTATTATTATTTCAAACCGGTCCCGGGTATAAGTGCATTGAAACTGGTAAAGATTGCCAACACCCATCATCACGCTATAACGCTGGAGTATAATGAAAAAGGCTGGCTGAACAAGATGACGGATAGTGCCGGCAGGAAAATAACCATCCTGCTTACAGATGATGGCCATATTACATCCGTTCTCCTCCCCGATCCTCAAAAAAACCGCCAGACCTTTGTAGCTGTCACCTATATGTTTGATAACGATAGTAACCTGGTCCAGGTTACCGACCCGTTGGGTGAGAAGAATGTGTATGAATATACTGATCATTTACTCACCAAACGCATACTGCGCAATGGTATCTGTTTTTACTTCCGGTATGAAGGGAAGCACCCCGATGCGAAGTGCATCAGGACCTGGGGCGATAATGATTTCCTTACGTATGCGTTTCAATATTTTCCGGGAAAAACAATGGTCACCAATTTTCAGGGAGCTGTTTTTGAATACAGCCATAATAATGGCCTGGTTACCATTGAGACCAACAGCCTCGGCGCTGTAAAATTATTTTCCTATAATGAACACAATGAACTGATCGCAGAACAAGATCCGCTCAGCAACACGACCTTGTATGAATACGATGAGCGTGGGAACAGGACATCCGTTCAATACCCCGACGGTTCATCCCTGCATACAGCCTATAAGAACGATCTGGCTGTATATGGAAAGGACCCTAATGGCCACGAATGGAAATGGCAATATGATGATAATGGCAATTTAACTGAAAGAATATTGCCAACAGGCAGCATTTTGAAATATAAATATGAGGCGGGATTACTTGTTGAATTTACCGATGCGGCCAATAACCAATCGAAGTTGGCTTACGATGATCAATATAACCTCAGGCACCTGGTTGGGCCTGACAATAACATCCAGTCGTGGCTGTACGATAATAACGGCCGCTATATCAAATACACCGATCTAAAGGGAAATGAACAATGGGTGGGCTATGACCTGAAAAACCGGGTGGTACAGGTAAATGAGCCGGACGGCAATGAACGTCATTTTACCTATGATGGGGTGGATAATTTACTTTCGGTCAGGGACCGGGAGCAAGATATCCGTTTTGAATATACCCAGCTCAATAGCCTGTCGGCAAAGCACGAAGGAGGCGGCACTGTTAAATATTATTACAACCAGGAGGGTGTTTTAACAGGTATTACCAATCAAAAGGGCGATGACTATACATTTATACTCGATGGAGAGGGATCGGTAATTGCCGAAACAGGATTTGACGGATTGACCCGCCGGTTCACCCGTGACCTTTCGGGAAAGATCGTTGAAATCAACCAGCCGGGCAACCAAAATATACGCTATGATTATGACGTCATGAACAGGGTAGTACGTATTCACTACTCAGATGGCGAAACTTCCACCTTTAATTATGATAAGGCGGGCTTTTTGACTGAAGCCATCAACAACCATAGTAAGGTGACGATGGAATATGATGTATTAGGCAGGAAAATAAAAGAGACCCAGGGGGCGCATATCATCACCACGGCATACGATGTTTTAAACAACCGGACCCGCCTGCGCTCTGATATTGGCGCCGATATACAGTTCCGGTATAATAACAGGGGGGATTTGCAGGAAATTGAATCAGACAGTTGGCAGGCACACATACAATACGATGCATTGGGACTTGAAGTAATGCGCTCATTGCCCGGTAATGTAACGCAGGAGTGGCAACGGGATAAAACGGGGCGGCCACTGGCACAGATCGTAAGGGCAGGCAACCAGGAAAAAAGAAAACGGGTGTATCAATGGCAGGGGCATGACAGGTTGAAGGGAATCACAGATACCTATTCCGGCTTTTCAGGGTTTGATTATGATATTACAGGCAACCTGGCAGGGGCTCAATACAACCATGAAAAGAAACAATACCGCATAGCCGACCTGGCAGGTAACTATTACAAAAAGCCGGAGGCAGATGACCGCATTTATGGCAAAGCAGGCCAGTTGCTGAAAAGCGATGTTTTCAACTATCAATATGATGAATTGGGCAATCTTACTGAAAAGACGGGAAAGGATGGTCAAAAATGGCATTACCGGTGGCATGTAAGTGGTTTCCTTAAAGAAGTGCAGCGGCCTGATGAAGCGATTATCCGCTTTACCTATGATGCGCTGGGCAGAAGAATAGTAAAGCATACCCCACAAAAAGAAGTGCAGTGGATATGGGATGGTGATGTACCCTTGCATGAGCTGCAGCAAAAAAAACTGGCGGAAAACAATATAGATGAATGGCTGACCTGGATTTTCGAGGAAAGCAAGCACTCTCCCACTGCCAGGTTAACAAAAGACCAGCATTATTCTATTCTCACCGATCACCTGGGCACTCCCCTGGAAATGTATGACGGGAATGGAGAAAAAGCCTGGAATAATGAATTGGATATTTATGGTTTTAAACGACATTTGGAAGGCTCTTTGATTGATTGTCCATTCCGCTACCAGGGGCAATATGAAGATGAAGAAACAGGATTGTATTATAACAGGTTCAGGTATTATGACCCTGAAGCGGGCAGTTATATCAGCCAGGATCCGATCAGGAGTAGTGGCGGCACTGCTTTGTATGCTTATGTGCATGATCCCAATGCCTGGATAGATGTTTTTGGTCTTTCACAGACCTATTGGCTTGAAAAAGCGCTGATCGCGGCAGGCCGTATAATGCAACCGGGGCAAACAGCACATCATATTGTGCAGTTGACTAATACTAATTATTATGCCCAACTCTCCCGGGACCTGTTGAGCAGGCATGGCCTGCATCCGGATATTGCCGCCAATGGCGCCCGGCTTTGGGGCACTCATCCGGGCCAGATCAGCATGCCCAATCACCCGGGCCGGGCTACGGCCCGGGCGACTGGTAACTACCATGCCGGCAGGCATATTCATAACCCGGCCAATGATAAGTTGATCCACCGGATCCTTAGTAATGCCGAAAAAAGAGGCATTAACCCGGAAAGAATTCTTGAGGATATCGGTAAAAGAATGGAATCGGGCCAATGGAAAAACAGTATAAGTTGTCATTAAATATAGAAAAATGGACATCGTTAATCATGCAGCAACCGGACAGCTCAGGTCGGATTTGTCGTTGGTACTCCGGGAAAATGAAAAAAACATCAGCCATAAAATTGAACAGGTATTATCTGAAGCAGATCACTGGAAATTTGCAACAGATGAATTTTATTGTCCGGTACCCTATCATAATGAATTGAACAAATTAAAGAAAGGCAGGTTGCTGAAAAATATCAATGAATCCGACCGTTTCAGTAAACAAAACCTGTTTTCTTTCGGCTTTGACCGGTCAGATCAGTTGCGACTGATGCAAAACATGATAGGGAAAGAAGTACGGCTGGGAGTAAATACAAAACTGTATGAGTACGGCCCTTCAGATGAAACAACGTATTACGTGGCCAGGCATTACCCGGGAAAGGATTTTCCCGATAAACTCATTTCTACAGGCCGGTTCAAAAAACTGGACGAAGCTACCAAAATTGATATGGTGGTGGGAAGCGATGGTAATTGGTCGGTTACCTATTACACTTATGATCCCGGTACAGACAGGATTATAAAAGCAACCAGGTATGCGTTGGGATGGAATGGTCAAACTGAATATGATTTTGTATATGAGCATGCAGACCTGTCCAGGATCATGGTTGGCGAAGTGGTTTGGTGGAAATCGAAATAAGGAGCAAACCCCGTATTGCCTATTATTCCTTAATTTTAAGTACCAAAAGCTGAGAAAATCAATATGCCCGGTCAAACTTCTGTACATGAATTCCTACAGCAATATATTCCTGCCTCCAATTCATACAATGAGCTTTATACAGAACAGGGAAAAGTAAGAGCAGACTGGGAGCGCTTTTTTTTGTCGCTGCAGGGTCTTGGGCATCAAGAGATACAAAACCGTACCAATGATATTGTACGGTTGCTGAAGGAAAACGGGGTAGCTTATAATATCTATAACGATCCATCGGGTGAAACCCGCCCCTGGGAACTGGACCCCATTCCTCAATTAATACCGGCATCAGAATGGGCTGTTATCAACAAAGGGCTGGTGCAACGGGCTACTCTTTTTAATTTATTGCTGAAGGATATCTATGGGCCTCAAACACTGATCAAAGAAGGGATTATACCACAGGAATTAATTTATATGCACCCGGGATTTCTGCGATCCTGCATGAATATAAATCTACCGGCACAACAATACCTGGTGTTATATGCTGCAGATATGGGAAGGGGGGCTGATGGCCGGTTATGGATCATTAGTGACAGAACACAGGCGCCCTCGGGTTATGGATATGCCCTGGAAAACCGCTTCGCTATGTCGGGCGTTTTACCGGAGCTGTTTTCCAATCTCCAGGTAAGAAGGCTGTCGCCTTTTTTCGATACCCTGCAACAGGCGCTTAACAGCATTGCTCCCTCAAAAAACGAATCCCCCAGGATCGTCATTCTCACGCCTGGCCCGGAAAATGAAACTTATTTTGAGCACTCTTACCTCTCGGGATACCTTGGCATTACCCTGGTACAGGGGAATGACCTGATGGTAAAAGACAACTTCTTATGGCTGAAAACCATTGAAGGCCTCGAAAAGGTGGACGTTATACTACGCAGGATGGATGATGCGTACTGCGATCCCCTGGAGTTAAAAAGCGACTCGCTACTGGGTGTGCCTGGGTTGCTGCAGGTGGTACGAAAAGGAAATGTAGCTATTGCCAACCCGTTGGGCAGCAGTATTATTGAAAATGCCGGGTTGGTGCCTTTCCTTCACCAGGCTGCACGCCACCTGGTCGGTGAAGAGTTAATCATCCCATCTATCGCTACCTGGTGGTGCGGGCAACCAAAAGAAATGCAGTATGTGATAGACAATCTGCAGCACCTCGTCATCCGCAGGATCTTCCGCAGAACGGCAGGCACCCGCTCTGCTATTGACGGGGCTTCTCTTTCTAAAGAAGATGCAGCCGGGCTGATCAGGGAAATTAAAGCGAATCCCTATTTATATACCGGGCAGGAGAAAATCAATTTTTCATCCACCCCTTCCTGGGGGGGAGGAAAAATTGAGCCCGGACATTCCCTCATCAGGAGTTTCCTGGTAAAAAAAGAGGATGGTTTTATGGCCATGCCAGGCGGGCTTACCCGTACCAGTAATGCAGAAAACAGCTTCATTATTTCCAATCAAACCGGTGGCGTCAGTAAGGACACTTGGGTGCTCTCAGCGGGCGAAGACCATGTACAACCTATAAAATTGCAACTGCAAACGAGCAGCACCTACAATCTGTTGCAAAAAGAGTCGTTGCCAAGCCATACTGCCGAAAACCTGTTCTGGGCCGGGCGCCACACCGAAAGGCTGATCAATAATGCCAGGCTGGTGCGCACCGTTATGCAATTCTTAATGCAACACCAATCGTCTCAACTTCCCGCCACCGGAATCACTAAAAAGTTATTGCTGGAAGCACTTACCCACTGTACCTATTCCTATCCGGGCTTTTTAGCAGGCGATAGTATCGAACAGTACGAAGATCTTATCAACCACCCCTGGGAAGAATTCTCAAAAAATCTATATGATGAAAATAAAAACGGCGGGCTTTCTCAAAACCTGCTATTGTTTAAAAAATCAGTGTATAATGTACGCAGTTTCTTATCAACGGATACCTGGCGTGTGGTAGAACAGATAGCAGAAACATGGCAAAAAGCAAAAAACAGGTCGCAGCATGACCCTATGTCCATGGTGAATGATTTAGACAACCTGAACACCTCTATGTTTGCCTTCCTTGGCATGAACCGGGAGAGCGCCCGGCGTGAACAGGAATGGACAATACTTGACCTGGGTAGAAAGTTTGAACAATCCCTGTTTATTATCCGGCTGCTGCAACAGGTCCTCGATAAAAAACAGGAAGCACAAACAGAGTATGAGTTACTGGAAGCCATGCTGACAGCCACACAAAGTATGACGACCTACCGTTATACTTTCAGGGACCATTTGCAACTTCCCCTGGTGCTGGAACTGATGATGCTGGATATGAACTATTCCAAATCGCTGGCTTACCTGATAGACAAGATCAGGCAACATGTAGCAGCACTGCCCAAACAGGGAAAGGCTCAAACACTGAGCGAGCCGGAGCGGCTTATGCTGGAAGCCCATACACTTTTGCATCTTTCGAACGGGCTTGCATTATGCAAGTTTGAAAACAACGGGCAGGAATACCTTAATTTAAAAGAACTGCTTGGCAGGCTCAACGAATTACTGCTGGAAGCCAACACCGTTATCTCAAAAACCTATTTCAAGCATACTCTTTCACAACAGCAGTTGTTTGTTAAAAGGCTCCTATAAACCCTTTCATGTTATACAGCGTTAAACATACGACCACTTATCTTTATCATGAAACAGTTCCACTGTGCCATAATCTGGCCGTGCTGGCGCCCAGGGATACAGCCAGCCAAACCTGCCGTTCCTTTCAGCTTGATATATCGCCTGTAGCCGAGATCATTGAAGAATACCAGGATTTTTTTGGCAATAAGGTTTTCTACTTCGTGGTAGAACAGGAACATGAAAAACTATCTGTAATCACTACGTCCATTATAGAAAGGAGATCGTCCGGATTGGAACAACAGGCAGTTAGCCTGCAAAGCTGGGAAAGTGTAAAAGACATGCTCCGGTCGTCAACAGGAGATTTTATTCGCGAAAAGCAGTACGCCATTCCTGCAGATATGACCGTCCCGTCGGCAGCCATTAAGCAATATGCTTCACCATCGTTTACGCCACGACGCCCTTTGTTTGAAGCTGTTTCAGACCTGATGCGGCGTATCTATACCGACTTCACCTACACTTCCGGTTTTACTACCGTATCCACTCCGCTATCGGTGGTAATGAAAGAAAGAAAGGGAGTGTGCCAGGATTTTGCCCACCTGGGCATTGCCTGTTTACAATCCATGGGACTGGCAGCCAAATATATCAGCGGTTATTTGGAAACTATTCCTCCGCCAGGAAAGGAAAAACTGGCAGGCGCCGATGCCTCCCATGCCTGGTTTTCTGTATATATTCCCGAAATGGGCTGGGTAGATTTTGACCCCACCAATAACAAAATACCTGATGAACAATATATCGTCATTGGCTGGGGAAGAAATTATTTTGATATTGTTCCTCTGCGCGGTGTTATTATGAGCAGCGATCAGCACCAGCTCTTTGTTTCGGTTGATGTGAAGCGCATTACCACATAAAACTTTTCTTTTTCCGCAGGTCGAGCGTGCAGGGAAACTCGCTGTTGATCTCCGGTACCGGCGCATCGTATAAGAAAGGCTGCCGGTTATTCTCCACATAATGCTGCATGATGGAAAGATAAGACCGCACAAACTGCTGTCCCTGTGTATGACTGGTATTGCCAAACCGGCTGATACGGCGGGATTCTGCTTCAAAACTGTTTACCGGGAATGTATCATAACTTCTGCCGCCGGGGTGAGAAACATAATACGTACAACCCCCGATGGAGCGGCCATTCCAGGTATCTACCATATCAAAAGTCAACGGCGTATCCACCCCAATAGTTGGATGCAGGGCGCTGGGCGGCTGCCAGGCCCGGTACCGGATGCCGCATACAAATTCTCCTTTTACGCCTGTAGCCGTTAATGGCACCCTGCTCCCGTTGCATAACAAAATATGCCGGCTGTCCACCATACCTTTCAGTTTTACCTGTACCCTTTCAAGAGAAGAATCAACAAACCGGGCAGTACCGGTATTGGACATCTCTTCGCCCAGCACATGCCAGGGTTCTATGCCCATGCGTAGCTCCATTTCAATATCCCGGATCGTTACAGAACCATAATGCGGGAACCGGAATTCAAAGAATGCATTGAACCAGTTAATATCAAATGAGTACCCTTCCTTATTTAAATATTCCACCACATCCACCATATCCTCCTTTACAAAATGCGGCAACAGGTATTTGTCATACAAAGCAGTTCCCCACCTCACCAGTTTATGCTTATAGGGCTTTTTCCAGAATGCAGCAATGAGGGCCCGGATAAGCAGTGACTGTAAGAGACTCATGTGTTTGTGGGGCGGCATATCAAAACCACGGAATTCCAGGATGCCCAGCCTGCCGGAAGATGAATCAGGTGAATATAACTTGTCAATACAAAATTCCGACCGGTGTGTGTTGCCGGTAATATCGGTGAGTAAATGACGGAATATCCTGTCTGTTATCCAGAAAGGAATGAAGCCTTTCTCGGGCACCTGGCTGAAAGCGATCTCCATTTCATATAAGTTATCCTCCAGCCCCTCATCTATCCGCGGCGCCTGGCTGGTAGGGCCAACAAAGGCCCCGGAAAATAAATAGGACAATGCAGGATGGTGTTGCCAGAAAGTGATCAAACTGCGCAGCAGATCGGGCCTTCTCAGCAAAGGGCTGTTGGCAGGCGATGAACCGCCAATAGTAATATGGTTGCCACCGCCTGTTCCGGTATGCCTTCCATCGAGCATGAACTTTTCAGTGCCTAATCTTGAAAGGCGGGCCTGCTCATATAATACATCGGTATTATAACAAAGCTCCTTCCAGCTTTTGGCAGGATGAATGTTTACCTCTATCACACCCGGATCGGGCGAAACCACCAGCCGCTCCAGGCGGTTATCGCGGGGTGGTTCATACCCTTCTATACGCACCGGCATTTGCAGTTTGGCGGCAGTGGCTTCTATGGAAGCCATCACATCGAGATAATGCTCCAGGTAATGCATGGGCGGAATAAAAAGGTATAAAATTCCGTTCCTTATTTCCGCGCTCAATGCTGTTTTAATAGTGGTTACTTCAAACGTAATGTCCGGTTCTGGTTCCGGCGGATCTTCTTTTTTAGCAGGTGTTTTGCCTTTCTTTGCTGGTTCTGTAACAGGCGCCTCAGTTACCTGGTGTATTACCCGCTGGGGTGGTTCCTCGTGTACTGTAATGGTCCCGTAACGTGCGGTGATGGTATCGTGAAAAAAATCCAATGCGGGCATCTCTTCAAACAAACTGCGTTCTACCTGCTGAGGCATTTTTGCTTTGGCCACTACCGGCAATGAGTCCAGCGGCAGGCGGAGGCCAATGGGGGAATTGCCGGGTATCAAATAAAGATGCTCCCGGTTGAACACCCATTTGCAGCTAAGCCATTTATTATTCCAGTAATTCCATTGCAGGGGTAATACATAACCCACCGGATCGCCCAGACCCTGGTTAAGTAATTGCGTCAATGTCCTTCTTTCCAGGGGATCCTTCAGATTGGCCTTGAGCGGATCAACATTCACGGGGTTCTTTCCTTCTGTCCACAAAAAATAAAACACATCTTCATAGGCCGGACTTGCATTTTCCGGGCTCACAGCCAGGTGCCTGGCCAATTCTTTTATAAATATCTCCGCATCTTTGCCAGTCAGGTTTTGGGATGTCTTTTCATGGGCAATCAGGTTAATGTTTTTCCATACCGGGTAGCCATCCTTTCTCCAGTATAAACCATATTGCCAGCGGGGCAAAGGTTCTCCCGGATACCATTTCCCCTGTCCGTAATGGATCAACCCGCCAGGGCCAAATTTGTCCCGTAAACGAAATATCAGGTCGTGCGACAAAATCCTTTTCTCATAGCCGTCCGCTGCTGTATTCCATTGCCCCGATTCCATATCGTCAATAGCAACAAAAGTAGGCTCGCCACCCATCGTAAGCCGCACATCGTTCACCTCAAGGTCTTTATCTACCTGGCAACCGATCGCATTAATGGCCACCCACTGTTCTTCAGAAAATGGTTTGGTCACACGGGGATCTTCATAAATACGCGTAACCGTATTTTCAAAGGAAAAGCTTACCTCACATTTATCGGTGGCGCCTACAACCGGTGCCGCACTTGCATAGTCGGCTGTGCAGGCCAGTGGTATGTGGCCCTCCCCCGCAAACAAACCCGATGTGGGGTCCAGGCCAATCCAGCCGGCCCCGGGCACATACACTTCAGCCCAGGCATGCAGGTCGGTAAAATCTGCTTCAGGGCCCGAAGGACCGTCTAATGACTTTTCATCTGTTTTTAACTGCACCAGGTAGCCAGATACAAAACGGGCAGCCAACCCTGCATGGCGCAATACATGCACCAGCAGCCAGGCCGAGTCCCTGCAGGATCCCAATGCCCTGGTAAGTGTTTCATCCGGGGTTTGCACGCCGGGCTCCATCCGGGTAGTATAAGCAATGTCTTTATTCAGTTGCTGGTTAAGGGCAACGAGGAAATCAACAATACGTGTTTTCCTGCTGCTATCAACATACCGGTCAACCCATTTTTTTAATAAAAAACCATCCTCCCTGTGTTCGAGGTAGGGCGCCAACTCTTTTGCGAGTAGGGGGGAATAGGCAAAGGGGTACTCTTCAGCATATTCTTCCACAAAAAAATCAAAAGGGTTAATGACCTGCAAATTGGCAATCACTTCCACCTCTATTTCCATCGACTTTGTTTTTTCGGGAAAAACCACCCTTGCCTGGTAATTACCAAAAGGGTCCTGCTGCCAGTTTATAAAATGATCTGCGGGTTTCAGTTTAAAGGAGTAGGCTTCGATGGCAGTACGGGAATGCACAGCAGGCCGCAAACGGAATAGATGGGGAGACAAAGACACCGGCCTGTCATAACTGTAGGTAGTTTTGTGCCGTACTGCCACACGTATTGCCATAAAGCTTAGTTTGGTTAAGTGAATGGCAATACAATCTTCTCTTAAATTTAAGGGAAAACTGTGATTTAAAAACTGATTTGTGATTTTGGAGGACAACCTGCGCCATGTTTCATGAACTGCTATCAATTAATAGGTTATGGGCATGCTTTTTTAAAAAAATAGCAGAAAAAACAGGAAAAAGTTTTGTAGTAATTATTCAACCCTTATCTTTGCACTCCCAAAACAATAATACGGTACAGCGAAAAGGAAAAATGAGGGAAGTTTTGGAGAAGGGAGTTTAGCTCAGTTGGTTCAGAGCATCTGCCTTACAAGCAGAGGGTCGGCGGTTCGAGCCCGTCAACTCCCACAAAAAAAGGATCATTACTTACAGTAGTGATCCTTTTTTGTTTTTTATTTCATTCTCTATTAATACGCGCACACGCCCCTACTTCACCACCATCACAATCCCCTTTTCCTTTTTCACCGGTTCCTCTTCCAGTTGGTACGTGCAGGTCCATACAAAAGTGCCGGCCTGTAATTGCCCGCCGCAGGTCCCATCCCACCCTTTGCGGATATCTGTCGTTCTGAAAATGGGCTGCCCCCAGCGGTTGTAAATAGCAAATTCATACTTGGCCAGGTTGCCAAAGATCAATGGTTTGAAGAGGTCGTTCTGCCTGTTGTTATTGGGAGAAAAAGCATTGGGAATATATAGCCCTTTCATACAATCCTTCATTACAATCTCCACGGTATCTTTTCCTTTACAATGGTACTGGTCGCTCACCTCCAGCCAGTAAACGCCCGCTTTGGTAACGAGGATCGAATTACTGGTACTGCCCGAACTCCATAAATAAGCAGCAAAAGCGCCGGCAGGTGTAAGGGTGTGTTTGCTATAACTGCAAATGGTGGTATCAGCAGGCAGGAAACCAGCCGGCAGCGGCACCATCCTGTCTACCACAACCGTATCGGCGCCGGTACAACCATGCTGATCTGTAACCTCCACCGCATACTGGCCTGGCTGTGCCGCCGTTACTGTACGGCCGGTATGACCGGTATTCCAGGCATACAGACTGTAACCGCCCGGATCCAGCAGGCGTGTGGCACCTTCACACAAAGGAGCATCTGCTCCCAGGCTGGGCGCAGGGTTGGTGAATACCTGCAATACCCTGAAGGTATCTGCCGACTTACAGCCATTGACCGCCTCCCCTTTCACCCAGTAAGTGCCGGCAGTAAATACCGTGAGTTGTTGGGCCGTGCTGCCATTGCTCCATTGATAATGGTTAAAACCGGGGCCTGCATCCAGCACCAAACTGTCGCCTGCACAAAAGGACGCATCGGCACCCAGTGCGATGGGTGGCGCCTGGTTCACCTTCACCCGGATAGAATCATACACAAAACAGCCGGCTGTTTTTTCTGCACTCACATAATACATCGTATCCATGAGTGGCGCTACTTTGATGGATTGTGTATTGAGAGCACTGATACGGTAATTGGGATACCAGCTATAATTAAAGAAAGAAGCCGGCGCCGTAATTGTGATGGTATCTTTTTCACAGATGGTTATTACATCCGTGCCAATATCAAAAGGGATGGGTGGATGCGGCTTCACCTCCAGTGTATCCCGGAAAGGATTGCCACAGGAATCTGTGACCAGCACATGGTAGATGCCGGGCAGTGTTACCTTCAATACAGAATCAACCGAACCATCCTGCCATTGGTAAGAAGCATAGCCTTTGCGCGCATTCAGTTGTATGGTATTGCCGGGACAGATGATGGTATCATTGCCCAGTCGCACCGGGCCATTTGAACGGCGTACGATTACCTTAATAGAATCTGTAAGCAGTGAGCAGCCTTGCACGCTTCCATACAGTTTAAACTCGCCCGGATTTTTGAAATTGAACTGGAATACAGAATCATTCACCGCCCGGAATGACTGAACATACGTCGTGTCATATTCCAGGAAGGGAAAGGTACCGCAGCCGGGATTCTTCCGGGCTTTGAGCGTCAGTGAACCGGATACGCAGATCGTATCGGCCGAAGCCAGCAAGGATAACGTATCACAATGTGAGACCTGCCGGCAGGCAGGCAGCGCATAAGGCACCGTATTCCATGAAATAAGGGTCTTGTTGGTGCTTTCAGAAAGGTCATTGGAGCCAATAGACTGTATTCCATAAATGTCTGGCTCCAGCTTGTAGGGCTCTATATAAGTACCAAAATCATCCCACCCCAGGCAATTGGAAGCCGTGTCGGAAATATGCAGGTTGAGGAATTCAATCTTGTTGATATTCGAAATACTATCGCCCAGCAGTTTCACCACCAGGTCGCTGCCATCCGCCAGGCGGAGCGCAGTATTTTCAACGGGCATCCCCTCTCCGAGGTAATGCTTACGCCGCTGCTTCAGTATCTGTCCATTCTTAAACTGTACATAATAGGCATCGGCCGTATAGCCACTTAAAACATGCAGCATACTGAATACGCCCGATCCGTCTTTAAAGACCGTTATGCGGGTATTGTAATAATTACTTTCATAGGGATTCCTGAAACAATAAGCCCGTACAAAATTGCCCAAAGGATCAAGCTCCACCACCCCTGCATGGTACAGATCGGCCGTATCAATCGTCCAGGTCGCACGGTAATACTTGTACAACTTGCCAACAAGCGCATAATTGCCATTATCCAGCTTTACCACCTGTTCTCCGCTTAGGAAGCCCAGGTTAAAATTCGAGGCGTCTATGGGTTTGAAAAACTTCGTTGAGATCGTATCGCCGGTATTCTTATTGATCCGGTACATACTGAAGCTGGTGCCATTATAAGGCAGGTATCGCGCAAAAGAAACCAGCTCATTTTGTTTTATATCGAAGCCGATAGGTCTGTCAAAATTGGCTGACCATAAGGTGTAGTACCTGCTCCAGGCAATCGTACCATCGGCAGCGCTGAGCCGCGTAATATTGTAACCATCGGCCCAGTGCGGACTGGAAAGAAAAATATCGCCGGTATAAGGGTCCTGTTGCAGGTCCTGTATATAAAAATAGTCGGCACTACCGCTACCGCCCACCTGCCACAGCCGCGACCGGTACGTTTTGCTCCAGATTATATTACCGGTATTATCTGTACGGGTAAATATCACATCGTTATTTTGGGTAACCGGATTATGGGTAGCGCCTCCCAGCAGAAAAGAACCATCCTGCAGTTCAACCAGCTTATAATAATTAATAAAACCGTAGTTGACGTGATTCACAGTGTCGTATAAGCGGTTCCAGTGAAGCGTGCCGCTATCTGTGCATTTCATTAAGAAACCACCACTCCGGTAAGGCGGATTCCGGCTTGCCCATTCTCCGCTGATCAATACATTGCCATCGGAAAGTAAGAGTGAATTGGTTACATAATACGTCATCGTATCTTCCTGCAGAAAATAACGGCCGGCCGTATCAAAACATACGGCCATGGTGCGGGCAAGTGCCGCAGGCAAGGATATATTGGCTACCGGTTGCTGAAGTCGTTTTGTATCGCGGTGAGGTGAATGCGATACGCCCGCCTGTTGGGGAAAGAGTGGTGATGTGTTCTGAATGCTTCTCCTGTTCAAGGTGCGCAAACGGTGCAGGGAATCTATTGTCCGTGCATTACCCCTTCCGGGCAGCAGGTCCTGCGCCAGGCTACAGCCATGTACCAGGAGCAACAGGACAATAAGCAGGTTTGGTTTTCGCGGGTTCATGTTTTGGGCGTGTCCATATCCGTAAAACGGCCTATGCAAACTGTTCAAATATATGCGAAAACAGGGAAGTTTCAAATGACCAGACGGTTACCTTTTACCCTGTGCCGGTCACTCATTTTTTATTGTCCAATATCTTCCTTGCCCTGAATAAATGGTCCGCCGTCTGCAGCAATTTATTCAGCAGCCGGCTGTTATAACCCGGATGGGTGCTGATGAATGCTGAAACGGTAGCGGCTGCCCGCTCACTTTGGTACATGCCCAGGGTGGCCTGCAGCCAGTTGTAGGGGAAGAAAATATCGCCGGTACGCTGTATGTCTTCCAGTAAGTCCAATGAAGGCATAATGTATTGCTCAGCGCCATTTCCCCGCAAGGGATGATGCAGGTAGGCTACGGCGGTATTCACCCATGCTTCCTTGCGCCTGTTCTTTACATCCTTCAGTGATTCAAAAAAGCTGCCCCTGACCTTCTCATCAGCAGCCAGCGATGGCATCAGGAACTCCAGCCTTGCCTTTTTATCGGGGTTCTCTGTCCGCGCCAGTTGTTCTTTCAATATCTCCCCTGCTGCGGGATGGTTCCTCAGCGCCAGCCCGGCAGCGAGGTCGGTATAATCATCCTCCGTCAGCTTTACGCCTGCCGGTGGTTGTTTATGATTCCAGGTATTGTACATACTGTTCCGGGCTGCTTCACTCGCTGCTATGCCTGTCCAGGCTTTGAAAAACTGCTTCTTCATATTGGGTTTACCGGCATTATTCATCATCTTCAGCAGTTGCGCTTCTACGATCACCTGCAACTCACTACGCTTTGCCGGTGATAGATAAACCCAATAAATATTATTCAGCTCATTCAGTAATAACTGGCTGATCAGTTCCTCTTTTTCAATCGACAGATCTTTCAGGATAACCAACATCCAGTTTTCCGGCGTCACGTCTCTGCCTTCGATCACATTCTCATACAGGTTGACATAATTGAATGCCCGCAATACAGGGTCTTTGATCTGCCAGATAGTTCCTGTTGTTGTCGTATCTATATTGAACAATCCATACGTATTGCCCTTTACATCCGTGAGGAACTGGTTGATCGCTGGCCTTCCCGGCCTATTGACCCAACTGTCGTTCCATGATTGCAGGTCTTCTGTAGTATGGCTATCAAGGATGGTGATCAGGTCGGGCCAGGTGGCATTATTAAAAGCATACTTACGCAGGTATTCCTGCAAGCCTTTCTGCAGTGCGGGCGAGCCAATCAGCCGCTCCAGTTGCAGCATCATGATGGGCGCCTTGTGATAAATGATATTGCCGTATAACGAGCCCGCCTCATCGAGGTTGTCCAGCGGCTGGCGGATGGGGTTGGCGCCCCGGGTACGGTCTACGCTATACGCAGCGGGATAATGATCGATCATAAACTTCAGGCCGGCATTATTATCGGGCAGCATGACGCCCGCAATTTTATCGGCCATAAAATTGGCAAACACTTCTTTCATCCATACGTCATTGAACCATTTCATCGTCACCAGGTCGCCAAACCACATATGGGAAGTTTCATGCGCTATCAGGGTGGCCCGCCGGATCAGTTGCGTACGGGTAGCGCTGCTGTCGAGGAACAGGGAATTGGCATTGTACCAGATGGCGCCCGGATGTTCCATGCCGCCAAACTGGAAATCGGGAATGGCGGCAAAGCTGAATTTGCGGAAGGGATAGGGTATACCGGTATACCCTTCGAGGAACTGCAGGGACTGCGCATGCATATCAAAGATGGCCGGGATGCTGGAAGCCAGTTTGACACTGTCGGTTTCCCGGTACAAGAACTCCATCTCACGGCCGCCGGCCATTTTCGTTGCTGTGTTGAACCGGCCCGCCGTAAAAGAAAAAAGATAGGTGGGGATGGTATCTGATGGGCCGAACTGCCAGGCGGTACTACTGTCTTGCGGCGTGGTTTTTACCAGTGGTCCGTTGGACATGGCTTTCCATGCCTGTGGTATGGTGATGGAAAGCTCAAAGATGGCTTTCAGATCAGGCTGGTCAAAACAGGGAAAAGCCGTTCTTGCCCGCTCGGGCACAAACAAAGCATACATATAATCAGGGTTCCTGTTCAGTGCGCTGTTGCCAGCTTCAAATAACAGTTCTGCTTTGTTCTCCCCTTTCTTCAGGCTGCCAGCCGGGATGATAATATGCTCATTCTCATGGCGTACATCTTTCTGATGGCCATTTACCTTCAATGACCGTACACTTCCCGGGGCCTGTTTAAAATCGAGGACGACGTCGACGGTATCACTGCTAAGGGTGAAAAACACCGTTTCAAGGCCCGTAACCGGCTGGTCTTTTTGCGCTGGCAGGGTAAAATCTAGCTGGTACCGGATGCCCGACAACAATGCTTTCCGCTGCCCGGCCAGGGTAAGCGGCACACCGGGCGCAGGCGCTGGTTCAGGAGCCTCCTTACAGGAAACGCCCATCAGCACGATGAAGCAAGAGATAAGGAGCAAACGGGTCAGGGACATAGTATGGGTTTGGCTTGCGAAAAGGGGTTCAAAAATAAGCAATATCCCTTCAGTACAAGACAGCTATCCTAAACCCCTGATAATCTTATATTAGTTCGTCACTAAGAAAAAGGATAATCCAGAGATACTCCACATATAAAGCAGATATATTCCAGAGATATACCGCTTCTAATACATCTGGAATATCTCTGGAATATTTGCATAATATCTGTTTAATATATCTAGTATAAATAATGGATTAGATACGACTAAGGATGGATTACATAGGCCTCAGGTATGGCATACAGGAAGATGCCCCAACGGGAAAGCGGCGCCGGTGTGACGGTCCTGTAGACATCAGTAAAAAGAGGAAATTGCTGTCAGGCTTCGGCCTTCCAGGTCACTTTTTTGTGGGGATATTTCTCAACGTGCTGGTATACAAGGCCCCTGATATAATCATTTTCAGGATAGCGGGTCAGGTAGCCTTTCAGGGAATCTATATCATGTACTGAACAGTCGGATGGCAGGTAGCCCATGCCATAAAAACGGCCTTTTTCTATGAGGATGCAGCTTTGTTCAATGGTCTGCTGGCCTTCGTCGACCACGGCAAACGTAGGCAGGTTTTGGTCCAGGTAATCTACTGCCTGTTGTACCCGTTCATTGTATTCCTGAGCAGTTTCGCGGTGTGCACAGGCGCCCCGGCAGGTATTGTCCAGCAGGCCGGCGCAGAGGCCGGTATCCGTTTGCATGTGGCACAACTTGGGGCACAGCTCAAAGTTCTCCATCAGCCGCCGTAACAGGCGGTGCCCCTCCAGGAGCAGGTTGAACGTATAAATGGGGGTCAGGTTCTTCTTCATTTTATCAATGGCCAGGCGCTGGTACCCACTCCTGTCTTCATACAGGTACAATCCGTAAGCCGGGGTAAAACGTTTCTGGCTGCTGTTATAGGGAGGCCATAGGCGCCTGATCTCTACACTTTCGAGGATAAAGGCCATCAGCTCGGTAGCGCAAGGCTGGTAAGTGATGCTGTAAATATTGCGCAGGAACTCCTGCCGTTGGCGGCCGGCGCCATTGTGGGTAAAATGACTGCGTACCCGGTATTTCAGGTTCTTGGCCTTGCCTACATACAACACCTTGCCTTTCTGGTCATGGAAATAATACACGCCGGGTGTATACGGCAGCTTGTCTACCTCTTCCTTGGGCAGGTGTGGTGGAAGGGATTGCTCTTTGGCCCCTTTTTTAATAAACTGCTGGATATGGGTGATGGCATCATGGCGCAGCAGGTGCTCCAGCAGGCGTACAGTGGCATCGGCATCGCCGCCCGCCCGGTGCCTGTTCTCTATGAAAATACCCAGGCTCTGGCATAAGTTGCCCAGGCTGTAGGATTTGAAGCCGGGGAATACCTTTTTGGAAAGGCGTACTGTACAAAGCTTGCTGGCCGTAAGCTCGTAGCCGGCCTGCGACAGGTGATGCTTCAGGAAAGAATAGTCAAAATTCACATTATGGGCAACGAATACAGCCCCTTCCAGTAAGCCATGTATAGCAGGGGCTATTGCTGAAAAAGAAGGCGCTTCTTCTACCATATCAGGCGTAATGCCCGTCAGCACCTGGATGTAATAAGGGATCGCCCGCACAGGTTTTATCAGGCTTTCAAAGCGCTCCACGATCTTTTCCCCGTCGTGTAACACAATAGCCACCTCCGTTATGTCGTTATTAGCAGCATAACCGCCGGTGGTTTCTATATCTACAATGGCATACATGGGATGATAAAGTTAGGAAGAAGTGCCAGCAAAAAAGTAGGAAACACACGCCGGTTTTTATCCACCGTACCGCCCAACAGGAAGCTGCCAGCAGCTTCTTATCCACATCCGCCCCCTGTGAGGACTTTGAGCAGTCTTAAACCTCAAAATCCATATCTATGCAAAAAATCGACCTACAAGGTGCAGGCGAAACCAGCGTGCTTGCCATTGCCACAGTACTTTATTTTTCAGCGTTGATTCTGTTTTCTTATTGGTTCACCCAAAGTTGATTATTTCGCTGATAATCAATGAGGATAGGTTTTCTTACCCGCAGGAGCCGACTTCCCTGTGGGTATTTTGTATTAGGGAAAATTTAGCTTGCAGGATCAAAAATCCTGTATTACTTTTGTCTCAGCACCGGCCATTAAAACTCAAGCAGCGCTTCAAACGATTGTTGATTTATCCCCTGAATCGTACTACGTATCTTATTGACAGACCGCCCCTGAGATTCCCATCCCTCTGAAGACCGATTGTACAGATCGTACACGTACAATTTCTTAACACACAAAAAAAACACGTAGTCGTATGAAGAAGACTCATTTACATGTAAGTGAAACTACCAAGGTTGTTTTAGTAGCAATCGGTTTCCTGACCCTGATCATGCTTTTGTCTTACCTGTACTGGTACGCTTAATATAAAAGTACCACTGTACCTAACCACAGAAAGCCGCAGGCAACGAGTTTGCCCGCAGTAACCTCTTTTTCTCAGGCGCTCCACGTTTAAAGTGGGGCGCTTTTTGTTTTTTAGGCGAGTAGTAAATGGCAAGTGGCGAGTAGGGCTTTAAGTGTAGCTTGTTAACTAATCGGCCACTAGCCGCCGTCAGTCTCCACCCCACTTGCCATTTCCCACTAGCCACTCGCCTGTTTTCCGTACCTTTGCCGTCCTTTAAGATGATCATACAGATGGAATTAAGTAAAAACTATACTCCCTCGGCAATAGAGGAAAAATGGACCGCGATCTGGAAAGAAAAACGCTATTTCAACAGCAAACCCGACGGGCGCAAGGCCTTCACGGTGGTGATCCCCCCTCCCAATGTAACCGGTGTGCTGCACATGGGGCATACGCTCAATGAAACCGTACAGGATATCCTGGTGCGCAAGGCGCGTATGAGCGGCTTCAACGCCTGCTGGGTACCCGGCAGCGACCATGCTTCCATTGCCACAGAGGCCAAGGTGGTGCAGATGCTGGAAAAAGAGAAAGGCATTAAGAAGCGTGACCTTACCCGTGAAAAGTTTCTTGAACATGCCTATGAATGGAAAGATAAATATGGCGGCATCATTTATCACCAGATCGAAAAACTGGGCTGCAGTGTAGACTGGGACAGGGTATCTTTTACCATGGACCCGGATTATTATAAAGCGGTGATCAAAGTATTTGTAGACCTTTATAATAAGAAACTGATCTATCGCGGCGCCCGCATGATCAACTGGGACCCTGCCGCCAAAACAGCCCTCAGCGATGAAGAAGTAGAGTATAAGGAAATACAGGGCAAGCTGTATTACGTGGAATACAAAGTAGCGAATGCAGATGGCACTCCTTCCGGCGATAAAGGTATTATCATTGCTACCCAGCGCCCGGAAACCATTATGGGCGATACAGGCGTATGCGTTAATCCTACTGACGAACGCTATGCCCACCTGAAAGGAAAGAAAGTGATTGTGCCGCTGGTGAACCGGGCAGTACCCGTGATCTTTGATGAGTATGTAGATAAGGAATTTGGTACCGGCGCTTTAAAAGTTACGCCGGCACATGATATCAACGACTATAACCTTGGCCTGAAACATAACCTGGAGATCATTGATACCTTAACAGAAGATGGCAGGCTGAGCGAAGCCGCGCAGGTATGCGTAGGCATGGACCGTTTTGAGGCCCGTAAAGAAGTGGTAAAGCTGTTGAAAGAACAGGGCCTGCTGGTGAAAGAGGAAGAGTATACCACCCGTCTTGGTTTTTCCCAGCGTACCAGCGCGGTGGTAGAGCCCCGTATCTCTACCCAGTGGTTTGTAGCGATGCGTACACTGGCCGATAAGGCCCTGCTGGCCGTTACCAGTGGTGAAGTACGTATACACCCCGGCGATAAATTCCTGGCGACCTATAAATACTGGCTGGAGAATGTAAAGGATTGGTGTATCAGCCGCCAGTTGTGGTGGGGACAGCAAATACCGGCTTACTATGCACCTGATGGTAGTTTTGTGGTAGCAGAGAGCAAGGAAGCTGCGCTGGAGCAGTTTAAGCAACAAGGAGCACAGTTTACTATTAAAGATCTTACACAGGACGAAGACTGTCTGGACACCTGGTTCTCTTCCTGGTTATGGCCCATTGAAGTATTCAAAGGCGTCACCCAACCCGGCAACCCGGAGATTAACTACTACTACCCTACTTCTGTACTGGTAACCGGTCAGGATATCATCTTCTTCTGGGTAGCACGTATGATCATGGCGGGTATGGAATACATGAATGAGAAACCCTTCAGTGATGTATACTTTACCGGCATGGTGCGCGATAAGCAGGGCCGTAAGATGAGCAAGAGCTTGGGCAACTCACCCGACCTGCTGGAAATGATTGATAAGTCAGGCGCCGATGCGGTACGCTTTGGCATCATGATCTCTTCTCCGGCCGGTAATGACCTGCTGTTTGATGACTCATCGCCAGCTCAGGGCCGCGAATTCAATAATAAAATGTGGAATGCGCTTAAGCTGGTAAAAATATTCGAAGCGCGCCAGGCAACGGAAGCGGGCAACGAGACCGTGCCTTTTGCGGTGAACTGGTTCCAACATCGCCTCAACGAAGCGAAGGCGGATATTGAAAAGTCGTTCGCCGAATTTAAGCTGAGCGAAGCGCTGAAGACCTTGTATTCGCTGATTTGGACTGATTTCTGTAGCTGGTACCTCGAATGGATAAAGCCTGCACCAGAGCAGCCGATCGCGAAAGCAGTATATGAGAAAACGGTTGATTTCTTCTCCGAGCTGATGCAGTTGTTGCATCCGTTCATGCCTTTCATCACAGAAGAGATCTACCAGTTGTTGGCCGAGCGTACCGATGTGCTGTGTATAAAACAGTTTACTCTTGTACAACCTGCCGATAAAACGATGTTGCTGGAAGGCCAATTACTGCAAAATGTGATCACCGGTTTGCGCGACACCCGCAACAAGAACCAGTTGAAGCCCAAAGAGGCCATCAAGTTATGCATCCATACGGCTGATAATACCTTGTACAAAGCCATTGAATCCATCCTTGCCAAACAAGTGAATGCAGATTCCATCACTTATGTACAGGAGCCGGTGCCCAACAGCATTGCAGCCGTTATTGGCAAAGACAAATTCTACATCACTTCCGAACAAGAGGTAGATACTACGCACCAGAAAGCAACCCTGAGCAAAGAACTGGAATACCTCAAAGGGTTCCTCGAATCAGTGAATAAGAAACTGAGCAACGAACGTTTTGTGCAAAACGCCAAACCGGAAGTAGTAAACATTGAACAAAAGAAGAAGGCCGATGCAGAAGCGAAGATAAAGATCATAGAAGAGAGCCTTTCTCATCTGTAATAAGGAAAACAGCGAGTAGGAAGTGGCGAGTAGCGAGTGGGAAATCCATCACTACTCGCCACTCGCTATTTACCACTTGCCTCTTTTAATTCCTCCCCAATAAATTGATCGGCACAATAAACTCCCACACGTTGGCAGAAGGATTGAGCTGGGAAAGGTCCTGCAGGCGGCTATAACGGAAACCAAAAGTTACATTATGCTGGTTCCACCATTTGGTATCAAAAAAGATCTCTGTACCATAAGAGCGGAAATCGGCCTCTACTTTGGGACGCGGTGACCGGCGATAGTCATAATCCTGTACCCGTACGAAATCATAGAACAGGTTGGACCTGATACGCATGAAATACACAATATTGCCCAAGCCCCAGTCGGGATAGGCCAATGCGAGGTGATAATTGGCGCCCAGTTTAAACATGCGGTGCACATTTAAACCAACATACCCCCGGGCAAAAGGAAAAGCGGTAGAGAAGCTTACATTATACAAAGTATCCCGGCCATGGAAAGCGGTGTTGATGATAATATTGTGGTCCCTGCTAAAGCCGGGGAAATACCAGTTGGCATTGGCCACAAACTGATCGCCTTCCACTTTTGTTACAGCACGGGTATAATTCAGGTAAATGGTTTGCGCCAGGTGCGGATAGATCTGCTGGCGGGCCTGCTGTAACTGGTTGCTGAAAGAGATATATGAGCTTACATAATTAAAGGCCTTATTGTCTACCGAATCCTTCCAGGAGCCCCGGTAAAACCGCTGGTTATGGACCAGGTCACTGCCAATTGTCAGCGCCCGGTTAAAACGTCCACTGGTAAGATTGAGTGGCACCTGTAATCCTACACTGTTTTCCCAGGTATTATAAAATACCCGCTGGTTGCTACGGGTCTCAGTGCGGTCAATCGTATACACAGAGCCCAGTCTGATCCATGGATACAAAGCGGCATACGTAAACCGCCCGCCGAATTGCTTGTATTCAAAGTCACGGTTATAATTAAAGTACAGTTCCGACTGCAGGGTATTCAGCACATTCTCCCCGATAATAGAGAACGTATAATCAGGGTCTTCCACAATGGGCCGCCAGCTATGGAAATTGAATAACCTGAATGCTTTGTGGTAAGTGGTAACAGGATATAAAGTAGTATCGGAAGGCAACGCATCCTGCAATACAGTTGCACCAGGCGCCAGTTCCTGCACGCGGAAGATGGAGGGCGCTGCTGCCAAATCATCAGCAGCAACCGGCGTCAGTTGGCTGGCGGCCAATACACCCTGCTCCAGTCGATCCCCCACGGCCGTAAAGCCTGTCCAGGCAAAACGGCCATGCGCTACCTGCAATTGGTAATGACCGGTAGCAGCCGTGGCTGCAGGGGGCGTAAACAGGAAGAGCTTTTTATTGGTGAAGATGAACAGCCTGTCCTGCCCTTTATAGGAAGCCGAAAAGCTGATCGTGTCCTTATGTACCGTGGGGAAACCAATCACATTCATGGAAAAAGGCAGCAGGTATTCAGTGCTTCCATCAACGGTGTTGATCACACCAAGCGACATGGCGCCTTTGGCATTACGCACGGCCGCTACTACCTGTTGGTCGCTATAAAACTTTGGGTACGTATACAGCAGTTGGTCCGGGTTGGGCAGCTTCTTCATCACTGCTCCGTCGGTGCTGTTCAGGATATGCAGCGCTGCCGGTGCGCCGGGGATTACCTGTACCGCTACAATCTGCGTACCGGCTTCATTAATATCGGGAGAGAAATACCAGGACTTATGGGTCAGGGTACGTTGCTGCGCCGTGGTCACATCCAGTAATTTGATCACACTGTAATCTTTCCAGCGCCAGCGGATATCGGGTTCATAAGCGGCATACACTACCCGGCCATTGCGATAGGAGAAATAATTATCCAGGGAAATATCTTTCATCCGCAGTTTATCATCCATGCCTCCCAGCACATTGCGCATATAAAAAGCCGGCACCTTCTTGTAACTGCTGCTGACAAAAATGAGGGTCTGGTCATCCATCCACTGGGGGAATTCTTCATCGGCCACAAAATGGCGGTGTTGCTGTGCCCAGTGGTCCACTGTAGAATCTTTTGCACCGGTAGCCAGAGAAGCCCTGAAATAATCCAATGCTTCCCGGCGGAAGGTTTTATAATCCCGGCCGGTATATTTCTTCACGGCCTGCTGGAAAGGATAGAATAACCCTTTATAGCGTACTGCCTCATCCGTGATCTTGCCCCATACATCAGCACCATACTTTTCGCGGCCATACGCCACCATCATATAGCCCAGCTTATAATGATCGGGCACAAAATCGCGCAGGGAACCATTACGCAGCTTCATCCAGGAATAGTGTTTATGGGCGCTCCACAGGGAACGGTAGCCATTGAAAAAGGAGGGTAACCTTCCCCTGCCCTGTTCGCTCAGGGAGGTCTCCTGGTATACGGCATCCCCTTCCCAGAACCAGTTGGGCACCGCGGCACTGTTCACCAGTTCCAGTCCCTGCTCGCCAAAGAGGTAGTAGAATGCTTTGGAAATACCTTTCCGGAAATTATTGTATTGCTGTACGTGCCGGTATTCATGCAGGGCCAGGGTGCGGTGCCAGGACAGGCTGCCCAGGCCAAAGCTGTTTTGCGGAGGCATTAAGTCAAACTCGCTGCGCCAGGGCCCCAGGCCTACATAACCATTGGAAATAGTCGTTCGGGGCTGCAGTACAATGCTGACCTTACGGAAGTCCTTTCCGAGGGTGGTGGTGGTTTGCTGCCCCAACCGGTGCACGATACCTGCAATTTCAGCAGCCTGCCGCTGGTAGCCGGCGGGGAAAATAACACGCACGGTATCTGTATTGATCTGCTTCCATTGTGTACGCGTAGGATGACCGCCAAATTGCTGGGCCGGCGATAATCCATAAACAAGCAGGGCTAAGGCCAGTAAAGAACATTTTAACATGAGCAGGTTATTAGCAGTATTGATTCGGGAAATTAAGTCTTTTTTCATATCCTAATCTTATATTAAAGTAAACCGGTGGTTACGTATTTTTGGGCATGCTGTCTTTATTAGCTTTATCCCTTGCCCCCGGAATAGCCATCATCTTTTATATTTATTCAAAAGATAAATATGACAGGGAGCCTTTTGAGAACCTCTTTATCTCTTTTCTCCTGGGGGTAGTCGGAACGGTACCTGCTTCGATCATACAAAGAAACCTGCAACCGGAGCTGGACCGGTTTGTGCCCGTCTTTTCCCTTACCTATTACTTTCTCTGGGCGTTTATACTGGTAGCTTTTAGTGAAGAGGGGTGCAAATACCTGGCCCTGCGCCTGTATTCCTATCGCCGCAAGGCATTTAATGAACCGTTTGATGGTATTGTGTATTCCGTGATGGTGAGTATGGGATTTGCCACCCTGGAGAATGTGTTGTATGTATTCCAGCATGGCTTTGCTACCGGCGTATTGCGCATGTTCCTGTCCGTACCGGCCCATGCCTGCTTTGGTGTGCTGATGGGCTACCATACCGGGCTTGCCAAATTCGACCCCGCCAGAGCCTCTTTTCATTTATGGAAAGGCGTATTGCTGGCAGTCTTCTTTCACGGCAGCTTCGACTTTTTCCTGTTCCTGCAGAACAACCCCAAAGTCACCTACTATGTTTCGGAAGCCTTACTGGTCACCAGCGCCCTGGTTTCCTATTGGATCGCCATCCGGCTTTCCCTGCGTGCCATCAAACAACACGAGGCACTTTCCAAACAGGCATTTGATAACCCCAGGGATATACTTTAGTTTTGATATATGAATGATGAATTAGTAATCCGGACAGCCGGTATTGATGACCTTGCTACGATTGGATACCTTGCCCAACAAATATGGCCCGGCACCTATAGCTCCATCCTGTCGCCGGAACAGCTTCAGTACATGATGGACCTGATCTATAGCCCCGACTCCCTGCAACAACAGATGGTACGGCATAAACATCTATTCCTGCTGGCCGAGCTGGATGAAGAGCCCGTAGGCTTTGCTTCTTATTCCCCGCTCAAAGAGGCCGGCGTGTACAAGCTGCACAAATTGTATGTACATCCCAAAACACAGGGGAAAGGCATTGGGAAAAACCTGATCGACTTTATTACTGATCATGTTTCCACCTCCGGCGCAAAGGTCCTGCGCCTGAATGTAAACCGCCACAACAAGGCCCGGCAGTTCTATGAAAGATTAGGCTTCGTCGTTACCAAAGAAGAAGATATAGATATTGGCCACGATTATTATATGAATGACTATGTGATGGAGAAAAAGTTATAACCTATCTGTCTCTCATCGCTGCTTCTTTCATATTCGCTGCCAGTTCACGCCCCAGGTAGCGTTCTATCATACCATGCACCCCGTAAATGACCGGCGTCATGAGTACAGCTACCAGGAATTTGTACATATAGGCCGTCAGCGCCCAGGCTGTTACAGTAGCAAGGCTGAAATCTTTGAATAAATAGAAGGCGACAAAAGTTACCACGATGCTGTCTATGAACTGGGAAGCCAGGGTGCTGATGGTAGCCCGCATCCAGATGGCTTTTTCACCGGTCACCTTTTTGATCTTCCGGAAAATAAAGGCGTCCAGCAACTGACCAATGATAAAAGCAGTGATGGAACCGATGATAATATTCATGCCCTGCCCCAGTACCTGCACGTAGGCGGCCTGTCCGTCAGTAACGCCGGGTTCCAGTTCCCGGGACCGCCAGCCGCTATCGGGCGTTGTATGGATGCCCAGGTAAAAGACCAGGAAGGCAAAAGCGATCAGCACCACCGTGAGCACCGACAGGAACCTTACGCCCCGCACGCCATAATACTCATTGATAATATCTGTCATCACAAAGATCACCGGCCAGGGAATAACACCCACGGTAAGGCTGAAAGAAAGCCCCTTTTCGCCCAGCATATCAATGCTGGCTTTGGGCAGGCCCAGGGTTTCTTCCAGGGAGAAAACCTTCACCCCCGTCACCTCAGCGATAATGGCATTGGCAATAAAAAAGCCCCCCAGGATGATAAACAGGCGGGTGGGCTTGTCTTTAATAATATTATGGATCATTTAAGCAAAAGGATTAATTGAGCAATGAGGAATAATACATTGGCCACCACGAGCCACAAAGGAACATATTCCTTTACCGGCTTTCTTTGCAACAGCAGCACAATAATAAAAAAATTAATGATCACATTCAATATGAGGGAGAGGCCAATGCCCAGTATCACGACGGTGGAGGCAATATGCCCCTGCTGCATAGGCGGCAGGTAACGCATAAGCCAGGTAAGCAGAAAGCAGATATTGCAAATAAAGGCTACCCGGGAGAAAAATAATAGTCGCTGCATAGGTCGAGTTGCTGTAAAGTTGCGTTATTTTGCCCATCTATTAAAACGGGAACTTTTGATGAAAGTACTGGGTTTGGTGTCGTATCCCATATTACCTGCTAAGATGGGCGGACAAAAAGGCATTGCTTTGTTCTATAAATATCTCTGCAGAGAAGTTCCTTTTGTTTGTGTATCCATCCGTAAGAACCAGCCGGCGCTTGCAGAAGGCTATGAGCTTTTGAACCTGTTGTCGGATAGGCCTTCCAGGTATATCAATCCTTTTTATTTTTTCACCCTGCGCAAGGTCATCCGCCGGTATGGCATCAGCCACCTGGAGCTGGAGCATCCCTATTACGGATGGCTGGGGGTACTCCTCAAACGATTTACGGGCGTACAACTCATTGTTCATTCCCATAATATAGAAAGTGCGCGCTTTCAAACCCTGGGCAAACGATGGTGGAAGCTCATGGCCCGGTACGAGCAATGGACCCACCGGAATGCCGACTTCAATTTTTTCAAAACTGAGGAAGACCGGGACTATGCCATCCGTCATTTTGGTCTTTCCCCCCAGCGATGCACTACCATTACTTATGGCATTGAATGGGATACGCCACCCGCGGCGGCGGAGCGGAAGGCAGCCCGGGAGCAGTTGCTGCAGCAACATGGCATCCCCTCCCATCACCGGCTGCTCCTGTACAACGGCACCTTCAATTACCTGCCCAACCTCAATGGCCTGCGCAGTATCGTTGACCAGGTCAACCCCGCCCTGCAGGCGATGGATGACTTCCAATATACCATCCTGGTATGCGGAAAGGATATCCCGGCTGCGTATACCAGTCAGCCGATCCCCAATATGCTGTTCCCCGGTTTTGTACCGGATATTGACCTGTACTTTAAAGGCTGCGATGTGTTCCTGAACCCGGTAGTGGAAGGCGGAGGTATTAAGACCAAACTGGTAGAGGCGCTGGGTTCGGACATGAACGTTGTTTCTACCAGCAATGGCGCTATTGGCGTTGATCCCGCTGTGTGCAATGGTAAACTGCTTATTACCGATAACGAACTTACCGGCTTTGCAGCCGCCACCAAAAAAGCGGCCCAGGTAGCGGCTACCATCCCGGAAGCCTATTTCCGCCGGTTTTACTGGGGCAGCATTGCCGCCAAAGCAGCCGGTTTCATTAAAACAGGCAACACCACCCCATGAGTCCCCGGATATCCACGATAACCATCTGTTTCAACAACCTGGCTGAATTGCAGACCACCTGTGCATCGGTCGATAAACAAACGCAACTACCCTATGAGCACTGGATCATCGATGGCTCTACCACGCCCGATATACAGCAATGGCTCACGCATACGCCACAGCCACCTTACCGGAAATGGCTCTGCGAAAGGGACAAAGGGATCGCCGATGCTTTCAATAAAGGCGTGGAAAGGGCCTCAGGTGATATTATTAATATGTTAAACTCGGCCGATCATTATTACGATGAGCATACATTGTCGCTGGTTACGACCGAATTTACCGGCAATCCTTCCGTTCAATGGCTTCACGGAAAATACCAGTTGGAGCGTGGTGGCCTATGGGTCACAATTGGTAAGCCTTTTGATCCGGGTAAATTGTACCGGGGTATGCGCAGCCTCTCCCACCAGAGCATGTTTATCCGCCGGGAGCTGCATGATAAATATGGCAAGTACGATACGACGCTGAAGAATGCCATGGACTACGATCTTGTTTGCCGCATCAGCCGGGAGCCTTTTGTCTTCCTTCCCCAAACCATGGTGGTTTTTGCGCCAGGGGGTACTACCTACCGCAATTACCTGCCCTCACTGGCTGAAGCCCGCCGGGTATATGAGCGTCATTTCGGTTTTTCCTGGAAGCTGGCAGGCTGGCAGGGAAGGTTGAAATTGTTGTATTACCTGCTTAATAGTCCTATCGGCAAATGGCTGTACAAAGTAAAAGTGTGGCTGAAACTGGAAAACGCATAAATTAAAAAATTAGGAAGCACTTGCCATAATTTGCCTTATTTTGCCCTCTTATCATTTTTCTGTAATCATATGAACAAAGCTGTCTGGAATAAAGTATTCCCACATCTTATTGCTATTGGGATTTTTTTAGCCGTTTCTTCCATATTCTTTTTACCTGCATTCAACGGAATGGTATTGAATCAGGAAGATACTGCCGGTTGGAGGGGAATGGCGCAACAATCCTTTGAGTTCAGGGAAAAACATGGGCACTATCCGTTATGGACCAATAGCATGTTCAGCGGTATGCCAACTTACCAGATCGTTTTTGGAAAACCGTATGCTGTTTCTATTGGCTTTCTTCATAAATATGTTTTCACACTGGGTCTTCCCGAACCTGTCAGTTATTTTTTTCTGGCAAGCGTTATGGCTTATTTTCTTTTTATAGTGATGGGGGTGCGACCTTGGGTCGGTATCATGGGAGCACTGGCTTTTGCCTATGCAACGTATAATCCAATCGTTACAATAGTAGGTCATAATACAAAAATGATCTGTATCGCGTATATGCCTGCAGTACTGGCGAGCGTACTGCTGCTCTACCAAAAAAAGTACGTCATCGGAACTGTACTTACTACCTTGTTTGTCGCTATGATCATATGGCAGAACCATGTCCAGATCGCCTATTATACGATGATAATGGCATTGGCCTTAAGCGTTGCCTTTGCCATCAGGGCGGCACGCAACAAGGAATATAAGCACATTATAGTTTCAGGAGCCCTTGCGCTGCTGGCAGGCGCTTTTGCTATCGGGATCAATGCCATTAATCTATGGCCTATTAACGAATTTGTCAAAGAAACGATGCGTGGCGGACGTTCCGAACTGGTATCCGGAAACCAGGCCAATAAAAGTAAAGGAGGGCTTGATAGAGATTATGCGTTTTACTATGGAAGCTATGGTATAACTGAAACATTTACATTGATTGTGCCACGTATCTATGGTGGAGGGCTTAATGGCGCCAAAGAATTCGGTGAACAAACGAAAGCAGGAGAAGCACTGAGTGAACAAACAGGCATGCCCGAAGAACAAGCCGATGAATACGCCAGATCATTTCCCGCTTATTGGGGCAAACAACCCAGCCATTCAGGCCCCACCTATTTGGGCGCCATTATTTGTTTCCTTTTTATTCTGGGACTGGTATACGTAAAAAGCTGGCATAAATGGTGGATACTGGCTGCCGCAGCCTTTGGCATTCTATTGTCCTGGGGTAAAAACCTGCCGGGCATTAATTATTTTCTTTTCGATTACCTGCCGGTATATAATAAGTTCCGTGCGCCTTCCATGGCAATGGTCATTCCGCAACTTGGCTTTGTAATGCTGGCCTGCCTTGCCTTACAACAATTCCTGTTCGGTACTGAAGACAAGAAAGAGTTATGGAAAAAACTCAGGCTGGCCACCTTTATAACCGGGGGAGTATTTGTTATATTGATTGCCTTATATTTTTCGTTTGATTATGCTGCTCCCAGTGATAAAGATCTCCGGCAGAATTTTGCGAACGGTATGATGCAACAGATGGCACAGGGGCAGCAGCAGCCGGGCCCGGAATTGCAGCAGCGGGCTGAATCATTTGGAAGAGCTGTTGTAAATGGCCTGCACGAGGACCGGAAAAGCCTGTTCGGCGGCGATCTGCTGCGGGCATTCATTTTTATTGCCTGCACAATTGCTTTACTGGCGCTTTATGTAAAGGATAAAATAAAAACACCGTATGCCGCCCTGGCTGGTATTGTCCTGCTTTCTTCTATCGATATACTTGGTGTTGCCTGGCGATACGTGAATCATAAAGATTTCGTAGAACCGGTAGATTTTGAGAACGCCTTTGCTTCCACCCCGGCAGATATAAAAATAAAAGCAGATACTACCAGACAATTCCGTGTTTTCGATCAGGCGGCTGCAAATGGGCCTTTCAGCGATTCCCGCGCATCCTATCACCACAATTCAATTGGTGGGTATAGCCCTGCTAAACTGGCCTTATACCAGGATATCATTGACAGTCAGTTGGTTAAGGGTAATACGAGTGTGTATAATATGCTGAATACCAAATACTTTATTGTGAGAGACCCTGCTACCGGCCAGCCTGATGCCCAACTGAACCCGAATGCACTGGGCAATTGCTGGTTTGTAAAGGGATTCCGCATAGCCAAAAATGCGAATGATGAAATGGCTATTTTGAATACGCTGAATACCCGTGACAGTGCTGTAATAGATGCCCGGTTTGAAAAAACAGCAGGCACACAACCGCTGCCGGATAGTACGGCTTCGATAAGATTAGTTGAAAACCTCAATGATAAAGTCACTTATCAATCTGAATCGGCCCAACCCCAGTTTGCAGTTTTCAGCGAGGTATATTATCCATACGGATGGGATGCCTATATCGATGGAAAGAAGACCGATTACTGCCGCGTGAACTATGCATTGAGAGGTATGCCGGTGCCTGCGGGCAAGCATACCATTGAATTCCGCTTTGAGCCCAGGTCCGTAATCCTGGGAGATAAGCTTACCCAGTGGTTCTCCATCCTCTTTTATATTGGCTTGATAGCAGGATTGGTCATTGAATTCCGCCGGGCCAAAAAAGCATAGCTACGGGATTGGTTATCAGTTGCCACCTGGCGGAAAGCCTGAAAAGTAACTGAATTTAGGTACTTTTACGGAAAGGTATTAAATAATGATTCAAAGACTTATCAGGAAAACATCCGGCAGGCTTGCAAAATCAGGATTAGCAGAATCGCTGTACTATGGGCCTAAACGGAACAGGTACCTGACCCGGGATTTTATTCTTTCTGATGAATATAAAAAATTGATGCTCAAAAATGCGGGCGCCCCATCTTTATTTGATCGTTTTATTGATGATGCGCAGGAAAGCACGCCCAATTACCAATTCCGCCACAGTGAAAGTATTCAAAAACAACTGGGTAGCTGGCGATGGAAAGGTATGTATCAATTCAGGGAGCAGATAGCACCAATTATTTTTAAGGAAAACGCGAAGGGGATTGACTTGGGGGGCGCCTACGGTCCCGTGAGCAGGTATGGTGTTATTGTAGATTTTTCAAAGCAGGATATCTTTGGCCGGCCCGTACAATATAAGTACCTGGATGACATTGATTTCAAAGCTGATTTCCTGTATGCCTCCCATACCCTCGAGCATATTAAAGATCTGGATAATCTTGCCATTCAAATGAAACGGGTGGTGAAACCGGGAGGAGATATTGTTATCCTGGTGCCTTCTTATTCCTGTGTTTCCTGGAGAGTAGGCAATCATACAAACCGGGACCACAATGATCATGTCTGGACCTTTCATCTGTTGGGAACACCTATCCATGAACCCATCAATAGTTTATTGGCTATCGATACGGTATTGGAAAAGTATTTTACCATTACGCTAAAGCAATATACCGGTGACAATTCCATTCTGCTCCTGGCAAAGAATAATTGATCCCGGATAACTACCCTATGAAAAATCCCCTTGCATTTATCATCCAGGCGCGAACCGGATCTACCCGTCTTCCGGGGAAAATGGTTTTACCTTTTTATAATGAGAAAAGCATCCTTCAACTACTGATTGAGCGGTTGCAATTTTTCTTTCCATCACATCCTATCATACTGGCTACCACAACAAAAGAAAATGACAACACTTTAATAGGCCTTGCCAAACACCTGGGAATCGGGTACTTCGCAGGCAGCGAAGAAAATGTACTGAACCGGTTCATTGAAGCTTCCCTGCATTTCGGGCACCATGAATTTGCCAGGATATGTGCAGATAATCCCTTTTTAAATGCTGATTTCCTGAAAAGGATGACCGATCATTGGGACCAGCACACAGGTTCAGGTATTGATTACCTGAGCTATCAGGTACATCCGGGATTGCCCACCATAAAGAGCCATTTGGGGCTGTTTGCTGAAATAACCACCCGTCAGGCTTTACAAAAAGCGGCTATGTTGACCAACGAATTGTTGTATCAGGAGCACGTTACCAATTATTTATATACGCATGCCGGCATATTTAACTGCCATTTTCTAAATTTGCCTGCCGAATTACAAGGTTATGAGGATGTACGGTTTACAGTAGACACACCGGAGGATTTTCAAATACAGCAGTTCTTATTCAGCCAGGTACAGGAAGGGCCTGGATATGATCTCAGCCGGTTGTTGGCAATCATCAACGAGCATCCCGATATAAAACATAAAATGCAGATTGAAATAGTAAAAAATTCAAAATGAGTGACCACATATATATAATAGGCGAAATTGGGCAAAACCACAATGGCTCGGTAGATATCGCAAAGTTAATTGTAGACCTGGTTTGCCGGCAGCCGGCAGATGAATTGTTTCATACAACCCTGCCAGCCATCGATGCTATCAAACTCACTAAACGTGATTTGAATGAAGAGCTGACCGATTCATCCATGAACCGGATTTATGATTCTCCGCATTCATTTGGGAGAACCTACGGGGAACACAGAAAGGCACTGGAACTGAGCAATGAGCAGCATTTCGAGATCTATCAATACGCAAAGTCAAAAGGACTCGAATTTGTGGAAACCCTTTGTGCTGTCGGATGCCTGGATCTGCTAAAACTTTTTAAGCCGGATCGACTAAAGGTGGCGAGCCGGGACCTTACCAACTTGCCCCTGTTGTCTGCTATGGCAGAAACCAGGATCCCGATGATCCTGTCTACCGGAATGGGCGGCATAAAGGAATTGGAAGATGCGCTGCAGTTGATAACAAAATATCATAGTAATATTTCCATCCTGCATTGCCTGTCTCAATATCCTTCGGAATATACCCGGATCAATCTGCGGACGATCACCTATCTCCAAAAGCATTACCCTCAATACACCATTGGTTATTCCGATCACTCCATTGGTATTATGATACCGGTTGCAGCGGTAGCAATGGGCGCCAGGATCATTGAAAAGCATATCACCATCGATCGCAATATGAAAGGTACCGATCAACAAGGTTCACTAGGCCCGGATGGTGTTAAGAGAATGGTCCGTGATATCAGGCTCCTGGAGCAATCAATGGGTAAAGAAGAGTTCTTTATCGATGAAGCAGTATCGGATACACAAAAAAAGCTGGAGCGCTCTATAGCAACCCGCAGGGATATTAAAGCAGGAGAAATCATTAACGTAGATGATATACATCTGCTTTCGCCCGGAGATGGGTTCAAATGGGCGCAAAATCAACAGGTGGTTGGCAAAAAAGCATTGCAGAACATACCGGCTAATGAAATTATTTATTCTTCAATGATAGGCTGAAATGAGGTTACCTAAATTAGTTATTACAGATATAGATGGTGTATGGACAGACGGGAGTATGTACTACGACAATACCGGGAATGAATTTAAACGATTCAATACCTACGACAGTGCAGGTGTTGTATTTTGTGAAAAAGCCGGCATTGAAGTAGCGATCATCAGCGGAGAAAACTCCCAGGCAACCCTAAACCGGGCTGCCAAACTGGGAATAAAAAAAGTTTTCGTAGGGATCAAAGATAAACTCAGCGTTGCTGAACAACTGATAAAGGAATTAGGTATCACGTTTGATGATGTAGCGTATATTGGTGATGACATCAACGATGTAGAAGTATTGAAAAAAGTTCCGTTAAGCGCATCACCAGCCAATGCTCCCGACTATATTAAAGACATAACCACTTTTGTAACCAGCAAATCCGGGGGGCAGGGGGCATTCCGGGAATTTATAGAAACCATTCTTCAGGAGAATAACCTCTTGGAAGAAATATTAAATACTTACGGTTTATAAAATGAACTGGAAATATATTCTTCCACCTTTCGTGATTGACCTTTCCCGAAAAGTAAATGGTTATTTATCTTATCTTTCGCAAAGGAGACATATTCTCCATAATACTGCGCTTAAAGACAAGTATAAGGACCAACGGGTTTTTATTTTAGCAACCGGACCTTCCATCAAACAGCAGGATCTTCGATTGTTGCAGCATGAAAAATGCATCGCTGTCAGCAACTTTTTTGTGCATGAAGATTATAAAACAATTGCTCCTTTCCTCCATGTGTTCGCATCCACACATGCCCCCCTGACGGAGCAACAGATTGTAAGCTGGTTCAAAGAGGCCGACGAAAAGATACCAGGCACTTCGACTGTTCTCCTGGCACTGCATGATAAGCAATATTGCGACCGTCATCGTATCTTCCAAACAAAAGATCACTATTACTACCTTTCCAAATTTGGAAACTTTCCTGTGAATCTGGCCCATAATCTCCCCTCCTATCAAACAGTGGTGCAACTGGCCATTTATGCCGCCATTTACATGGGGTTCACAGAAATTAATTTGCTGGGAGTTGACCACAGCTGGATATTGCACTATGGAGAAAGCCGCCATTTTTACGAAGAAAAAGAACATAAATTCACACAAAACGGCTATTCGGAATGGATAGATGATCACCTGGGCGATGAGTTCAAGAAATATGTAATTCTGTGGGAGCAATATGAAGAAATAATCCGTAACTATAAAAACTCCGGTATAGCCATTTATAATTTATCACCCGAAAGCCTGTTGGATCTGTTTCCCAAAAAAGCGTTTTCCCAGGCACTTTCTAAAAAATAGTAGCACTAAAAGACTTTTATAATTTAAATTAAAAAAATTGTTGTCCTGGCTTAAAGGTCAATACAGAAGAATTAAAAATGGCTCCTTTGGATGGCATGGCCGCTATGCCTCCTGGCAGGCTGCACAAAAGGAATGCGGGGGATATTCCGCGGACAATATCCTGGAAAAGGTAAAGACCGCTACGCTGCAGGTAAAAAACGGCGAAGCTGTATATGAACGGGATTCTATTCTATTCAATGAGATCCAATACTCCTGGCCTTTCTTATCAGCATTAATGTGGGCAGCCGCACAAAACAACGGACATTTAAATGTATTGGATTTCGGGGGAAGCCTGGGCAGCAGCTACTTTCAAAACAGGAAATTCCTGCAATCCTTATCGCAAGTCCGTTGGAATGTAGTGGAACAGGAGAATTTTGTTGCCTGTGGCCGTCAGTTTATACAGGATGAAAAATTACAATTTTTTCTCACTCCACAGGATTGCATTCAACAGAACGGCTTACCTGATATCCTTGTTACTGCCTGCACCCTCCCCTACCTGGAAAAACCGTATGAATTATTGGCACAATTGATTCACCTAGATATTCCATGGCTGATCATCGATAATACCCCGTTTAATGATAGGCCCGGCGACCGGCTTACTGTTCAAAAAGTACCGCCTGCCATTTATGAGGCTTCTTATCCCGCCTGGTTCCTGGATTATCAAAAAGTAAAAGAAGCGGTCCGGGAGAAATACACTATTATCAGCGAACATACCAATGATACCACCATTTATCTGGATGGTCGCCCAATACCTTACCGTGGATTTATTGCAGTGTTAAAAAAACAGCTTCAATGAAAATCATTGATACGATACTACAATCCAGGTTATTCCAGGAGCAACCACCGGTACTGGTGGATATTGGCGCTTCGGGCAGTATTCATGAGAAATGGAAAAAGATTGCCCCTTATGCTATTTGCCTGGCCTTCGATGCGGACGACAGGGAATTTACCGTTACCGAACAGGAAAGCAAAGTGTATAAAAAACTGATCCTGTTCAATCGTATTGTAACGGCTACCGATCAGGCGGCCACCAGCTTTTACCTGGCCTCCTCTCCTTTCTGTTCCAGCCTGCTGCCGCCGCAAACCGCTTTACTGGAACCCTGGAGCTTCAGTAGTTTGTTCAGGACCGACCGAACGCTTCAACTACCTGCCATTACCCTGGCCAGCGCGCTGGGACAGGCCGGTATTTCCTATATCGATTGGTTCAAGACCGATACACAGGGTACCGACCTGCGGCTTTTCAAAAGCCTGCCGGCAGCGATCAGGGATACCGTGCTGGCCGCTGAGTTTGAGCCGGGCATCATCGATGCCTATGTAGGGGAAGACAAACTGTACAGCATATTGCAGGAACTGCCTGTAATGCAGTTCTGGTTATCTTCCATGGATGTAAAAGGCACCCAGCGCCTGCATGAAAAATACCTCCGGCAGTACGGCGTCTTTACCGCCCAGCGGATGGTGCGCAAATCGCCCTGCTGGGCCGAACTGACCTATTTGCATGAGCCTTCCTTTACCCATGAACGGCAGGCCCTGTTATTACTCGTATTTGCCCTGCTGGAAAGGCAATATGGATTTGCGCTCGAAATTATCGACAAGGCGCAGGGGCAATTCGGTCACATGGATTTTCAGCCCTACCGTAAAGCCGTAGAAGGACAATTGTCAAAGGAAAAGATCAAAGTGCCCCTGGTGATCCTGAAAAAACAATTCAATAAACTACTGGCCCATATCAATGCATAATTTCTGTACCTTATTTGATACCAATTACCTTACGCGTGGGCTGGCCTTGTATCATTCTTTGGTACAGCACTGCCCTTCCTTTCATTTATATGTATTTGCTTTCGATAATGATTGCTACCGGTATTTAAAGCAAAAGCAATATCCTCACCTTACCGTTGTATCGCTCCGGGAGTTTGAAGATCCCGCATTACTCGAAATAAAACCCACGCGGAGTATTGCCGAGTATTGCTGGACCTGTACCTCCTCCACCATCCTGTATTGCCTGCGGGAGTTCAGGTTGCCTTCCTGCACTTATCTCGATGCAGACCTGTTTTTCTACCAGGATCCGCAGGTGTTGTTTGACCAAATGGGTAACCAGTCCGTGATGATCAGCCGCCACCGCTATACCAGGGTGTATGACCAATCGGCCATGAGCGGCATCTATTGTGTGCAGTTTATGTGCTTTAAGAATGATGAGCGTGGACTGAAAGCGCTCACCTGGTGGCGTGACCGCTGCATTGAATGGTGTTATGCCCGCTTTGAAGCGGGGAAATTTGGTGATCAGAAATACCTGGACGACTGGACTACCCGGTTTGAAGGGGTGCACGTGATCCGGCACCCGGGAGAAGGATTGGCGCCCTGGAATATCCAGCAATACAGGGTGCTGCCCGATGGAGAGATCCCGGTTGTACAGCTTAGGGCAAATCAACAAAGTCCCACGCCCGCTATCTATTTCCATTTTCATGGGGTAAAGTTTTTTACCGACAACAAGGTGGCCTTTTGCGGTCCGATGTATGAACTGGAGGAGCCGGCCAAAAAAGCGTTTTACTTTCCTTATATCCGGCGATTGCTGAGCCTGGCGCAACAGGTGCACCAGGATGGGTTTCCGCTTAATGTACAGGGGGCCCGCCAGGCCAGTGAGCCCCGCAGCAAAACCATCTACCAATACCTGCAAAAGCTGCCGGTGATGTTGCTGAAAGACCCTTCCCTGCTTCTTACACCAAAAAAAATTACCTTTGCCCGGCATGATCATGTATTTGATCTAAAGGCTTTTGTATAAATTTTACAGCATGGCAAGATTGATCGATCTAACAACGTTTACCGATAGCAGAGGCAATCTTACGGTTATTGAGAAAGTGATCCCTTTCGATATTAAACGCATTTTTTATATCTATGGGGTCGATAATTCGGCCAGGGGCGGGCACCGCCACCATAAGACCATCCAGGCGGCTGTATGCCTGCAGGGTTCCTGCCGCATTTACAACAACAATAGCAAAAAGGAGGAATATTTTTACCTGGATGCTCCCCATAAATGCCTGATCCTTGAGCCCGAGGACTGGCATACCATGGACCAGTTCACCAACGATGCCATCCTGATGGTACTGGCCTCTGAATACTTTGCGAAGGAAGATTATATTTTCGAACCTTATAGTAAATAGATGATAGAATACGAAAGCCTGGGAAAGGCCAACCAGCCCTTTTTCGACGATTACCGCGCGGCGATTGAAAAAGTGTTACAGAGCGGCTGGTATATATTGGGCACCCAGGTAAAGGAGTTTGAACAACAGTTTGCCGCATATTGCCAGACGCAGTATTGCTGCGGCCTGGCCAATGGACTGGATGCATTGATCCTGGCACTGCGTTCATTTCAACTGGAGCCAGGGGATGAAGTATTGGTGCCTTCCAATACCTATATCGCCACCATCCTGGCCATCGTACACAATAACCTGAAGCCGGTATTGGTAGAGCCGGATATCCAAACCTACAATATCGATCCGGCCCGCCTGGAAGAAAAGATCACCCCGCGGACCAGGGCCATCCTGGTGGTGCATCTCTATGGAAAGGTATGCGCCATGGACCAGGTAATGGCCATTGCCCAAAAACATGGGTTGAAAGTGGTGGAAGATTGTGCGCAGGCGCATGGCGCTTCGTTCAAAGGTACCCGTGCCGGCAATTTTGGCGACTATGGTGCTTTCAGTTTCTACCCTACCAAAAACCTCGGCGCCCTGGGCGATGCAGGCGCTCTTACCTGTAATGATGAAAAGCTGTACCAGGCTATCGCCACCCTCCGCAACTATGGCTCGCGCATCAAATATTACAATGAGGTAGTGGGCTTCAATTCCCGGCTCGATGAATTGCAAGCAGCCCTGTTGAAAGTAAAGCTGCAGCAACTGGATGCCATCAATGAACATAAAAGAGCATTGGCTTCCCTTTATCTGCAGGGATTAAAACAGGACTTTGTCCTCCCGCAAGTGCATCCCGATTACTTCGATGTGTACCATATCTTCAATATCCGTCACCCAAAAAGGGATGCCGTGAAAGAGTACCTCCTGAAGCACGACATTAAAACCGATATCCATTACCCGGTGGCGCCCAATAAACAGCAGGCCATGCAGGGGATCCTTTCTGATGAAGAAACGCCCATTGCCGAAGAGATCCACCAAACTACCCTGAGCTTACCTATTTCTTACTACCATACACAACAGGACATTGAACGGGTCATTGAGGTGATCAACCAATTCTGACAATATGGGGGAAATACGTAAACAAACGCTGCAATCCTCTTTCCTTTCCTATATAGGGTTCCTGGTGGGCGCCATCAATACCTATTTCTTTACCCGGGAAGGGATGTTTACGCCCGAACAGTATGGTCTTACCCAGGTCATCATCAGCCTGTCGCAGATCATTGCCCCCTTTGCGAGCCTAGGCATGACAGCCTTCATGAACCGGTTTTTCCCTTATTATGCCGATCACCTGGATCATCGTAAAAACGATATGCTGACCGTTGTCATCCTGTTCTGTTCCCTGGGCGCCCTGGTGATATTTTCCGGGTGTATTGTTTTTGAACCTTTTGTGGTCAGGCAGTTTAGCGGCCGGTCTCCGCTGGTGGTAACTTATTATTACTGGATGCTCTTTTTTTCCTTCTTCTACCTCTGGTTTTTGGTCTTCGAAAGCTACCTGGGCACTTTAAAGAAAACCGTATTGCCAGGCTTTATGCGGGAAACCGGTTACCGGTTGTGTGTACTGGTCCTGATCGGATTATATGCTTTTGGGGTCATCGATTTCAGCTTGTTTGTAAAACTCTTCTGTTGTATCTACTTGTTGGTCGTATTGATCCTTGTCTCTTATCTTATCTGGATCCGCCGCTTGTATGTGCCCACGACCTTCAGTAAAGTGACCAGGCGGATCAGGAAAAGCGTATGGCAATATGTGGCATTTGTGTATACCGGTCTTACCATTAATGGCATAGCCCGGCAGATCGATACCCTGTCACTGGCAGGAGCCAAAAGCCTGCATGATACAGGCATATATTCCCTCAACCAATATTTGGCGGCCATTTTACAGGTCCCTCTCCGGGGGCTTCAGGCCATCGCAGGCCCCCTCATTGCCGAGCACTGGAAGAACAAGAACTACCCTGAATTGAGACGCATATATGAGCGGTCTTCCATCAACCTGTTGCTGATTGCCTGTTTCCTGTTTTTCAATATCTGGCTCAATTATGATGATGGTTTACAGTTTTTGCATATCGACCAGAAATTTGCGGCAGGTAAAATGGTTTTCCTGATCCTGGGATTGTGTAATATCCTCGAGCTTGGCGCTGGCATCAATGGTGCTATGCTCTCTACATCACCCGGCTGGCGTTTTGAGTTCTATTCGGGCCTTACCCTGCTCCTGTTTTCCATCCCCCTGAATATTTATATGGCCCGGTGGAGAGGGATGGAAGGCGTGGCCCTGGCCAGTCTGACTACCATAACTCTTTACAATACCATCCGTTTGATTTTTATGCACTACCGGTTCAATATGTCGCCTTTTACTATCAAAACTGTCTATGCGCTGTTGCTGGTAGGTGCCTGCTACTTACTGACCTGGCTTTTGCTGCATAATATCCATGGCTTTGTGGGTATTGCATTCCGGTCAGTAATGTTCTCTTCCCTTTTGCTGGGCGGTATTTTGTACTTGCGATTAACACCTGATCTTCCCCAATTTATTGAGGTAGTTAAGAAAAAACTCGGTAAAAAAGGTTGATGGAGCTGCACAGTTATTGCTCAAAACTGCACACTTATTGGCGAAAATGACGCAGTTACGGGTTCTCTGAGACAGGTAATTGATATTTATTTATCTTGCAGCAACCATCCCCGACACCCTGAATGCCAATACTGACCAGATATTCTTATGCCAATTTTCGCACATATGTTCCCGGCTTATCCCTATCTGCTATTACGCTTATAGGTTTTTTATGCCTTTTTTGCCTCCCTTGTTTAGCCCAGAAAGAAGCCAATATCTGGTATTTTGGCAAAAATGCAGGGCTTGATTTTAACACCAGTCCGCCCACTCCTTTAATGAATGGCCAGATCAATACCCGGGAAGGCGTATCTTCTATTTCAGATAAAGCTACCGGCCAACTACTATTTTACTCAGAAGGAACAACAGTATGGAACCGGAACCATGCCATAATGCCCAATGGGACCGGACTGCAAGGCGATTACTCAAGCACCCAATCCTCCATAATTGTACCCAATCCCGGCAATCCCAATCAATACTATCTTTTTACCACTGCCTTATCACAGGGCGTACGCTATTCAGTCATTGATATGACGCTGGCGGGAGGTTTGGGAGATGTGATAGCCGCTACCAAAAACACTTCACTCATTACGCCTGCTGCCAGCAGTGAAAAGCTCATTGCAGTACAACATTGCAATAAAACAGATTTCTGGGTAATTACACATACCCTCAACAGTAACACGTTTTATGTTTACCTCGTCAACGCAACCGGTGTACAGGCGCCGGTTACCTATAATATCGGCTATAGTATTGGCAACGCAGTCTACTGGGAAGGTGCCGGATACCTGAAATTTTCACCAGACGGGAGTAAACTGGTCCATGTTATCGGACCTGCTAATACCGGGGCACTGTCGCGCGCAGAGATACTGTCGTTCAACAATAAAACAGGCATCGTATCAGGCCCTGTGACAGTCCTTGACAACCTGAACAGTCCCTACGGGGCTGAATTTTCTCAAAGCAACAAATACCTGTATATCTCAGAGTTGCTGGGAAAGAGGCTTTTACAATATGATCTCACGGCTCCCAATATAAACGCCTCCCAATACACTATAACCAATTCCGCCAACCTGCTGTTCGGCGCCCTGCAATTAGGCCCTGATAATAAGATTTATGTATCTGCCGAAAACGGATATAATATCGGCTACGGATACCTCGGCGTCATTAATAACCCTGAAGCAAGTGGCGCCGGCTGTGGATATATACAGGATGCCATCAACCTGAATGGCAAAGCCACGCTCATTGGCCTGCCTACTTTTAATGCTACCTATTTACAAAAAGATACCGCATCTGTACAGCTATCAGGTAGCTGCGCAGGTATCGGCATTACATTCAGCTTAACCAATACCAACAATGCCGATTCTGTAAAATGGAGTTTTGGAGATGCCAGCGATAGTTCCATGCTACTAAACCCGGTACATACCTATGCTACCCCAGCGGTCTATAATACCCGGGTTGTCATTTACCGGTCGTGCAACGTTAATGATACGATCAATAAAGCCATAACCATTACCAATTGCAACCAAAGTACCGTTATTGCCGGCTTTACGGCTCCCGATACTGTTTGTATCAATAACCCGGTTACCATCAATAATACCTCCACAGGAGCCACTACCAGCTTCTGGAATTTTTGTGTGGCAGATATTAACCAGCAGATTCCCATTGGTAATAACATGGGTAATGTAGGCGGCAACCTGGCTATGCCGGTTTTCATGGATTACGTTTTCGCCAATAATAATTACTATGGGTTCTCGGTCAACTTTAATGGAGGCGGGCTTATCCGACATGATTTTGGTAATAGTCTGCTCAATACACCGACAACGGTAAACCTGGGTAACTTTGGAGGTGTTATTCCGGCGGTAAACAGCGCTGAAGGTATCCAGGTTGTGCAAAATGAAGGACGCTGGTATGCCATTATTGTAGGCGGTTATACCGGCGGCCCTACTCCACGGGTGCTGAAAGTAGATTTCGGCCCCAACATCACCAACCCGACGCCGGTAGCTACCAGTTGGGGAAATATCGGCGGTATGGACCAGCCGGTTGACCTGCATGTTTTCAAAGAAAACAATAATTGGTATGGATTCACGGTAAATGCTGAAGACAACAGCATCACGCGCTTTGACTTTACCAACAGCTTTAATAATATCCCTACCGGCACCAACCTGGGCAATATCGGCAATCTCGCTTATCCTACCGGCATCTATGCTATCAACAACAATGGCAACTGGAGCGTATTCATTACGAATGCAGGGGATAATACAAGGTCCAGCGGTACTTTTTCCTTATCCAGGCTCGACTTTGGTTCTTCACTACTGAACACACCGGTGGGCGTAAACCTGGGCAGCCTCGGCAACGTATTGCAACACCCGAGAGACCTTACCATTTTACGCTCTTGCGAACAAATAATCGGCTTTGTAGTCAACGGTCATCTGAATGACCGGTCATTGGTAAAGCTGGATTTCAATAATAACCTGTCGGCTACGCCCATTGCCACTTCGCTTGGAAACATTGGCAACCTTAGTTTCCCGCATTCCATTTCCAAACTATTCCGCGTTAATGAAGATATATATGGCTTTATCACCAATGTAGACAACAATACCATCACCCGCCTGCGTTTTCCCGGCTGTACCAATGCCAGTATAGCCAGTTCAACAGCTACCAATCCGCCACCGGTTACCTACAATACCCCGGGCACCTACAACATTAACCTTACGGTAGATGATGGGTTGCCTACACAGTCTGCTTTTTGTAAACAGGTAGTCGTACTGCCCGAACCGGTATCAGCACCTACACAACGGCTAACGCTTTGCGCCGGCACGTCCAATATACGGATCGGTACAGGCTCTGGCTCAGCTACCTACCTGTGGAATACCGGCGCCACTACCGATTCCATAGATGTAACGGCGCCGGGTACTTACTGGGTGGACATTAACCGGTTTGGCTGTACTGCAACAGACACCTTTATTATCAATGCCAGCAGTTGCATCGTTACGGCGGCTTTTACAGCGCCGGATACGGTGTGTATCAACAATCCGGTAACCATCAACAATACCTCCACAGGGGCCACTACCAGCTTTTGGAACTTTTGTGTGGCCGATATAACACAGCCGCCTGTAGGCACTAACCTGGGCAACATAGACAACAATTTGTCGCAGCCTGTATTCATGGATTATGTCTTCGACAACGGCAACTATTATGGCTTTGTGGTGAACCATATACCGGGCGGCCTGGTCAGGCTCAACTTTGGGAACAGCCTGTTGAATACGCCCACTTCAGTCAACCTGGGCAACTTTAATGGCGTCATACCTGCCGGAAGTGGTGCTGAAGGCATTCGTGTAGTAAAGAACAATGGAAAATGGTATGCCATCATTGTAGGCGGGAGTTCACAAACCACCTACCCGCCCCGGATTTTGAAAATCGACTTTGGCGCCAACATTACGAACCCTTCGCCCACAGCCACCGATTGGGGCAACCTCGGCAATATGGACCAGCCTATCGACTTTGATCTTTTCCAGGAAAACAATAACTGGTATGGCTTTACTGTCAACGCAATCAACAATACGATCACACGGTTCAACTTCACCAATAGTTTTGATAACACCCCAACGGCCATTAATATGGGGAACCTGGGAGGACTAAGCTACCCTACAGGTATCTATATTATTAATGACAACGGTAATTACAGAATCTTTATCAGCAATGCAGGCAGCGGGGCCTCTTTAACCAGGCTCGATTTTGGATCATCGCTGTTGAATACACCCACGGCTGTTAACCTGGGCAATCCTGGCAATGTAATGGTAACACCCAGAGATCTTACTGTAATGCGTTCCTGCGGGCAGGCCGTAGCTTTTATTGCCAATGGTCAGCCAGGGTATGGTAACATTTCCAGCCTTGATTTTAACAATGACTTTACGGCTGTTCCTACGCCTGCTTCCTTAGGCAATATAGGCAACCTGAACTTTGCACATTCCATTTCGAGGTTATTCAGGGTTAATGAGGACATCTTTGGTTTTGTTACCAATGTCACCAACAATACCATCACCCGCTTCCGTTTTCCCGGCTGTACCAATGCCAGCATAGCCAGCTCTACAGCCACCAATCCGCCACCAATTACTTACAATACACCCGGCACGTATAATATTAACCTCACGGTAGACGATGGCCTGCCTACGCAAACTGCTTTTTGTAAACAGGTAGTGGTATTGCCGGCCCCCGTGCAATCACCCACCAAAACTTCTACCCTTTGCACCGGAGCAACCACCAGGATAGGAACAGGCGCCAAATACGCCACTTACCTATGGAATACCGGCGCTACCACCGACTCCATTGATGTTACCAATGCCGGCACCTATTGGGTCACCATCAACAGTTTTGGCTGCAGTGTTACAGATACCTTTAAAGTGGAGCGTATACTAATATCAGACTTCAGCTTTAAGCAGGATGTATGCAACCCCTATACCGTAACATTTGCCAATGCAAGCACCGCTACCACCAGCCCATACTGGGACCTAGGAGATGGCACTATGATTACCGGCAACCTTAACCCGGTGCACACCTATGCCAACTTTGGAGATTATACCATCCGGTTCAGCGTGCAGGATGGCAACTGCAGGGACACGGTGGACAAAATTATCAGCATCAATGTGGTGAAAGATGACATCATTATTACGCCTGATACTGTTATCTGCGATGGCACCACCAAACAGTTACGTACCAAACCTTCCCTGAGCTTTTGCTGGTACCCCACCACTTACCTCGACAATCCCAACTCACCCAACCCGGTTACCAGCACCCCACACAACATTACCTATTACTTTAATGCAGAAGTAACAGGCAATAACCTGATCGTCAACGGCGACTTTTCAGCCGGCAATACCGGCTTTACTTCCCAATATATCTATGCAGCCACCAATACTACGGAAGGCGAATATGCGGTTGGCCCCAATCCTCAAACATGGAATGGTGCTGCCAGCAACTGTCGTGACCATACCAGTGGCAACGGAAATATGTTATTGGTAAATGGGAATCCTATAGCCGATGAAAAAGTATGGACCCAAACGGTAAATGTAATACCCAATACCAGTTATGCTTTTTCAACCTGGATCCAATCCATATCAGAAGCCAACCCTGCCCAACTACAATTCTCCATCAACGGAAAGGACATGGCCAATGCCATTACAGCCTCCATGCCTGGTTGTAACTGGCTGCAATTCTATACTACCTGGAACTCCGGCAACAATACAACCGCCCAGATTTCCATCGTTAATAAAAACACCATACGAGATGGCAATGATTTTGCGCTGGACGATATCTCCTTTGCGCAAGTATTCATTAAACGGGACAGTGTAATCATTAAAGTAGATACACCGGTGGTGAAAACGATCCTGGATACAACAGTATGTAAGGAAAAGCCGGTTACCCTGTACACTACCGGTGCAGCCACCTATACCTGGTCGCCGGCTACGACTTTATCCAATCCGGCTATCGCTAATCCCGTGGCCACTCCCTCGGCCAATACTGAATACATTGTTACCGGTATTACCATGAATGGCTGTGTGGCTAAAGACACAGTGGCTGTTAATATATTCTCCAAACCTGTCATCACCAAAACCCAGGACACCGCGGTATGCCGTAATTCGGCTTTCCCGCTTTATATAGCGGGAGGGACATCTTATGCCTGGTCGCCGGCCAATCAATTAAATAACCCAGCCAGCAATACCCCCATAGCCAGCCCGGGAACGGCAGATATTACTTACTACGTAACCATTACCGATAGCCACTCCTGCATCAGCCAGGATTCTGTGCAGGTTTCTATACGTCCTTACCCGGTCTTTACCGCTTCGGGTAATCAGGCCATTTGCTATGGCAGCAGCGCAACCCTGCGGGCAGGTGGAGGCGACCAGTACCAATGGACCCCGGCCCACTTGCTGAGCGACGCCGGTTCACCGGAACCGGTAGCTACGCCGGATACCACCACCCAATTCAGTGTCTATATCCGGGAAACTACCTGCGGTTTTGACACCACCATCAACAGGAGGATCATTGTCAATCCTGTGCCGGAGCTCACGGTGGAGAAAGCCAATGACATCAACTGTAATACACCCACTGCACAATTAAACGCGGCAGGCGCCCGGCAATATACCTGGAGTCCGGTAGCGGGACTGAATGATCCTTATAAAGCCAACCCGATTACTCATACAGATACCACTACACAATACACAGTAACCGGTATCAACCAATATGGCTGCAGCTCCACTGCCTTCCTGAAAGTCATTGCCAGCAAGGAGGGATTACCCCGCTTTGTGGTACCCAATGCCTTTACCCCCAATGGCGACCGCAACAACGATTGCTTTGGCATTCAAAGATGGGGCAATGCAAAAGTGGAGGAATTTGCCGTGTATAACCGGTGGGGACAATTGGTCTTTAAGACTGCCGATCCTTCCCGGTGCTGGGATGGCACCTTCAATGGAAAGCCGCAGGATGCCGGCGGATACATCTATGTGATCAAAGCAAAAACATTATGTGGCGAAGTAAGCCGCAAAGGCATGGTCATGCTGATCAGATAAAGAGGGGAATAACGCTTATGAACGCAGGCCGAACCGGGCCATCAGTTCATCCTTACGGCGGGTGGCCACTTCAATCATGGTGCCGTCCTCCATCTCGAGATATCCTCCCCTGCCACGATGGTATTTTTTTACGCAATTGAGGTTTACAATATGAGAATTATGGATCCTGAAGAAAAGATCATCGGGCAGCAAAGGCTCATATTCCTTGATGTTTTTTGAAGCCAGCACCTTTTCCATACCCTTAATATAAAAGGTGGTATAGCCGCCTTTCGATTCACAGCGCATAATATCCGACAACAATACAAATACATAACCTTCTTTGGAAGGCAGTGCCAGTTTTTGCACTGCCTGTTGTGGTTTCTGCAGGTTATACAGCAGGGCTTCTATACGCTCGTTGACATTCCGGATGGCTACTTTTTGGGTTGCTTTGACCACTGCCGCTGTCAATTCATCAATATTGACCGGCTTCAGCAGATAATCCAGCGCACTGTATTTGATCGCCTTCAGGGAGTAATCATTGAAGGCCGTAATAAAGATCACCTCAAAATGGATCGGCTTTAACTGGTCCAGCAGGTCAAAACCGCTGCCATAGGGCATTTCTATATCCAGGAATACCAGGTCGGGCTTTACTTCCTGCACCAGTTGTACACCGGCTGCGGCATTATCAGCCTGCCCTTCAATGGTTACATCCGGACAAAATTCTTCCAGCATCAGCTTCAGGATGCGGTTATTCTTAGGTTCATCGTCAATCAATACGGCACGAATCATAAGCATTACATTTAATGGGATTTGCCGGCTTCCGCTACAGGAAATTGCAATACCACACGGGTACCGGCAGTCTGGTTATTGATCAGGATATCTTCTACATCAATCAGAGCAGGGACCTGCTGATGCCTGTTCAGCATCTCAATACGCCTGGCAGTGAGGGTCATGCCCTTCGACTGGTATTCTATTGGCATTTGGCTTTTGAATTGAGCAGCCACCTTACGCCCTACTCCATTATCCTCCACCCGGCAAATAACATACTGCTCATTGAGCCCGAAAGACACGGTAATTTGCCCCAGCTTGTCAGTGCGGTACCGTACGCCATGCCGGATGCTGTTCTCCACATAAGGTTGCAGGATCATAGGAGGAATATACCAGTCAGATGGATCAAGATTATCCGCCACCGTTACCCTATACGAAAACTTATCCTCAAATTTCGTTTTTTCCAGTTCAAGATAAGTGGTGAGGTAGCTGATTTCTTCATAAAGGCTGATCTTTGTCTTAGACGAAATATCCAGCGTCAACCGGATCAGCCGGGAGAAATCCGTAATGAACTTATTAGCGCCCCGCAAATCTTTGTCGATCACATACTGCTGCACCGAATTAAGGCTGTTAAAGATAAAATGGGGGTTCATCTGCGCCTTCAGGGCCATCTGCTCCAGTTCCGCCATGCGGTTATTGATCTGCATCTTCTCCTCATTCTGCCGGCGTATCTTTTTGATGCGGGCATTGACAAAAATCCATATCAGGGCGCCAATCATGAGCAAGACCAGGATACGGAACCAGGTCTTTTCCCACAACAACTTCTCTACCCGGAAAGGGATGCGTACCATTTCACTTTCCACCCCAAACTTATTGGTAGCTATTAATTGCAATTCATAATCCCCCGAGGGAAGGGCAGGATAGCTGAGAAAAGTTTCCCGGGTAGTTTGCCAGTTGTCGTTGAGTCCCACCATCCGGTACCGGTAAGTAATATCACCAGCGGAACGATAAGATATACCCACATAATCAAACCGGACATCGTTCTCTGCATGCGGCAATACCAAACCGGTGGTATCATATTGCTTCTTTCCATTCAGCACCCCAACACCCGTAATGCGTAACTTACAAAAGGAGTTAAGTGAGATCCTGTCTGCATCAAAACTGGTCAGTCCGGCAGAAGTGCCTGCATATACCCGTGATCCATCCACATATACCGCATTGATCATATTGCCCACTAATCCATCATCCTCTGTATAAGTAGTGATGGCAGCGCCTGCCGGTGTAATCACTACCTGGTTTAGCCCTTTGTCGGTACCTACCCAAATGGTATTCCCCGACACGTACAAGACACGGCAGATATCACTGGTTAATCCATCCTGTTGCCGGATAACATGGGTAATACGGTTATGCCTGAAACCAAGTAAGCCATTATCGTAAGTAGCGATCCACAAAGTACCATCTGCAGAAGCGCCCATAGCAGCAATACGGCTTTGAAGCAAGGGAAATTGATCGCCTAAGAATTTACCATTGGGGGTACTATCAGCAACATATAACCCGTTTAACGTACCCACATATACCGTATCCCCTTGTGCAAAGCAGGTGGTGGAACGGCCAACCCATATAGCGGAACGGGGAGGCCATATAAAGGAGAAACCCTCCAAAGATATTTGCTCATCAAGCAGGTAAACCCCATTTACGGTGGCCGCTAAAAAAAACTGGTCATTATAGCCTGCAAGCGATTTAACACCATTAAATCCCCTTGTATTAAATCGATCCCTCCAGGCTCCTTTTCTACGGAGATCAGGAAACCCTGTTAATCCAAAATTGGTGCCCAATATCAACCTGTTACGAGGCAATATTGCCATAGACGATATTCTCGTATGGCTATACGGATTATATATGTATTCATGCTTCACCTGCAAAGTACCGGTATCTATATGCCAAAGCAGCGATCCTGCCGTTCCTGCATATAAGAGCCTGTCCATCCTTTGCAAACTGAATACAGGCAATACATCCCTGTTGTTGGCGCTAAAGATGAAACTTTGGAATTCAAATGAGCCTACCCGGAAAATGCCGGCCCCTGCTGTCATAAACCAATAATTGCCTTCGCTGTCCTGCATCACGCTGTTCACTTCCTTACCCCGCAGGCAGCGCCTGATCACCTGACCCTTCCTGAAATCAAAAATGGTGGTTCCATCCGCAGCATTAATAGCACAAAGACTGTCATTGAGCGGCGACAGGCTGGTAACATTCAACAGAGGATAAACACTTTGCTTTTCCCCGGCTGCCCACAGGAAATAAAGACTGTCTTTTTTTGCGTAAGTTTCCAGCACAGGCGATAACCTGGCTAAAGCTAAAAGATGTGGATCGTAAGACGTAATTTCTTTTACTATCGTATACATATCCGGCTCGATTGTCAGCACAGCGTTCCGGACAGCACCCGGGAACTTTCCCACATTACTAACCATCAGTCCAAAACGACCGTTATGCCGGATACCGGCTTTCGTAATGGCGAATTCCCCGTCCTTTGCATCCAGGACTGTTTTCACCTGCCCGGCAGCAGTCATGATATGAATACCATGAGTCTCTGCCACCAGGATATTGCCCTGGCCGTCTTCTGCCACGTCAACGATTTGTGAAGTAATCGGCAGCTTACGCAGTAGCGAATCATTCTGCTGGGTATAGATCTTTCCTTTCCAATAGTAACAAATGGCATTCCGGAAGGGCATGATCCATACCCGGCCTTTGGAATCAACAAACAACTTCAATACTTCGTTATCCGGCAACCCGTCGGCAGTAGTAAAATTCCGGAAATGGGTGCCGTCAAAGCGACTCAGGCCGGTCTCGGTACCAAACCACAAAAAACCATCTTTGTCCTCCACACCGCAATACACTACCGAGCCCGCCAGCCCGTCTTTTGCATCATAGCGGGCGTAGCTGTATTCCTGCCCCCGGGCAGGTATACAGCAAAAAATAGTTACCGAAAGCCATAGCCAAAAGAGTCGGCCCAGCCAATTGCGCATAATCCCCAGCTAATTTGCCTGTAATGTAATATTTCCTGCAGAAAATAATCGCTTATTTGCGGACAGGCAACGCCGTTTCCCTGGTAATTTCCGTAAGTTTTGACAGGAATAACTTCAGCGCCTTGCGTTTGGGCTGGTCCAGTTGATAACTGATATAGCGGGTATAATAGGCATGCAGGTCAAATGTTGGGTAAGATGTGGTGGCCACTACGCTGGGAATGCAGTTAACACCCGCCTGGTTGGCCTCATTGAAGGAAGTGATGAAATCAGCCGGCAGTTTTTTATTGCTTACCCAGGCGGCAAATACAAAGGGCAGCCCCGTCATCTGTTTCCAGGCTTCGCCAAGGTCATATACGTAGGCCGACTTACTTCTTTGTTCCAGTGCCCGGTCGCCAATCACCACGCCTGCGGTGGTTCCTTTTATATTGGCACGGAAATCAGTTTTACTGGTATCCACCAGTTCAGGCTGTATTTTCCAGTGATCGCGCAGCAATATTTTGGCCAACGCCACAGAAGTACGGCTTTGGTAATCGAGCAATACCGTTTCGATCTGTTCTACCGGCACTTCACTGAACAGGCCCACAGAAGCCACAGGTCCGTCACATCCGATACACCAATCCGTATTAATATAATATTCTTTCAAATGAGGGATCACCGCTACCGGCACCAGGCCCATATCAATTTTTCCTTCCAGCAACAGGCGGGCAATATTGGCCGGATAATCTCCAATTAATTCAATATCATTAATAACCGGGGACTGCTGTAAACCGTAGATCAACGGTTTTGTATTCAGATAATTGACGATTCCAACCTTAATCTTCTCCAATTGATTTAATTTTACGGCGCAAAGATAACAGAATATAGATATAACAATTGTTCATGGACTTACACGCACTTACAGCTATCTCTCCTATTGACGGACGTTACCGTAACCAGGTTCAGCACCTGGATGAATACTTTTCTGAATTCGCCTTAATAAAATACCGGGTACTGGTAGAAGTGGAATACTTCCAGTTCCTGTCCGATAAGAAATTCTTTCCCCTCACAGCGGCCCAGCGCAAGGCTTTGCGCGCCATAGCGGAAGACTTCAGCCTCGAAGATGCCCGCACCATCAAAGAAACAGAGAAGATCACCAACCACGACGTAAAAGCCGTGGAATACTTCATTAAAGAGAAGCTCAAACAAGCCAAAGCCGAAAAGATAACAGAGTGGGTGCATTTTGGCCTTACTTCCCAGGATATCAACAACACCGCCATCCCGCTTTCCTGGAAGCATGCGGTGGAATTTGAATACCTGCCGGCATTGCTGAACCTCAACCGCCAGTTGGAAATACTGTCTGAAGACTGGAGGGATGTTCCCATGCTGGCGCGTACACACGGCCAGCCTGCCAGCCCTACCCGCCTGGGCAAAGAGCTCAGGGTATTTGTAGAGCGGCTGGAGAACCAGGTAGAGCAATTCATCTATATTCCTTTCACCGCCAAATTTGGCGGCGCTACGGGCAACTTTAATGCGCACCAGGTAGCCTACCCCAAAAAAGACTGGGTAAAACTGGGCAATGACTTTGTAGAAGGGGTACTGGGCCTGCAGCGCCAGCAATTCACCACCCAGATAGAGCATTATGATTTCCTGGCAGCCCATTTCGACGCCATGAAACGCATCAATACCATCCTCATTGATTTCTGTCGCGATACCTGGACCTATATCTCCATGGATTACTTTAAGCAACGCACCAAAGAAGGGGAAATAGGCTCTTCTGCCATGCCGCACAAAGTCAATCCGATTGATTTTGAAAATGCAGAAGGCAACCTGGGCATCGCCAATGCCCTGCTGGAACACCTGGCGGGCAAATTACCAGTGAGCCGCCTGCAGCGTGACCTGACCGATTCTACGGTGCTGCGTAATATCGGCGTTCCTTTCGCCCATATCATTCTGGCCATTAAATCCATTGAAAAAGGGTTGGACAAACTGGTACTGAATGATGAGAAGATCTATAACGACCTCGACAATAACTGGGCTGTGGTAGCAGAGGCCATACAGACCGTTTTACGGCGGGAAAACTATCCGCAGCCGTATGAGGCGCTGAAGGCGCTTACCCGTGGCAAGAACGGCATCAATAAGCAAAGCATGCACGAATTTATTGACAGCCTTAAGATATCCTCTTCTCTCAAGAAAGAATTAAAGAAGATAACTCCACATAACTATGTTGGGATCAATCCTGAGTAATCCTCAAATTTGTATTTCCACCACAACATGTTCCCCTTCCGGGTATACTGGATAAAATGATTCTTCAGTAATACTCTTATGGAAGCGGCATTCGTTTCATCGGTTTCAGCTACTATGCAGGTAACGTCGGGCCTGTTCCTGCCCCAGCCCAGCATGCCGCCCACAGCTTCTGTCATAAAGCCTTTACCCTGGTGGGCCGGCATGGTGCCATAACCGATCTCTATTTCACCATTACCGGTGGGGACGCCCTTGAATCCCAGTTCGGCCACAATGAGCCTGCTCGATTTTTCCACCACGATCCAGAAAGTATAAAAAAGGTAATTATCGGCCGTAGCATGGGCCATTCGGGGGATGGTAAATTTGGTGACCATGTCCTGCACGGCCGGCACCACGATCCTGTTATTGCACGCCAATCCCATTGATTTTTCAAACAGATCATTGGCCTGCAGGTACAGGGACAGTTGCTCCCTGTTGAGCGGAGATATCAACAAGCGGGATGTCTCTACCATAGCCTGAAGATAGCATTAGAATGCAGAATTCAGTATACAGAATCCAGCAGCTTTTGCGTGGTTTTATTCTGAATGCTGGATACTGGATACTGGATTCTTTCCCTTACACCGCCTCCTTATGGATCTCACTCGTAAAGTGAAACTCAATGTCCGGGTTATTCTGTCTTTCCGTATTCAGGAACCATTCACTTTGGGCCAGGTATACCAGGTGGCCATCTTTATCGGTAGCGATATTATTGCTCTTGAACCGGGTAAAATCGTCCAGCTTCTTAGGGTCGGCGCTGGTGATCCAGCAGGCTTTGTAATAAGGCTGTGCCCTGAACTCGCAGGAGGCGCCATATTCCTGCAGCAAACGGTATTGGATCACCTCAAACTGGAGCTCTCCCACACAACCAATGATCTTCTTATTACCGCCAAACTGGGTAAACAACTGCGCCACTCCCTCATCCGTCAACTGCAATAACCCCTTTTCCAATTGCTTGGTCTTCATGGGATCTTTATTTACCACCTCCTTAAAAATTTCAGGAGAAAAGGAAGGTATACCCGTGTAATAGAAGTTCTCTCCTTCGGTCAGGGTATCCCCGATCTTGAAATTACCGGTATCGAATAAACCGACCACATCGCCGGGGAAAGCCGCTTCGATCACGTCCTTATCCCGGGCCATGAACGTATAGGGATTGCTGAAGCGCACATCCTTATCCAGCCGCACATGGTGGAAATACTTATTGCGTTCAAACTTGCCGGAGCAAACCCGCAGGAAGGCGATACGGTCGCGGTGCTTGGGGTCCAGGTTGGCATGGATCTTAAAAATAAAGCCGGAGAACTTGTCCTCATCGGGGCAAACCTCCCGGATAGAGGTAGGACGGCAGCGTGGTATGGGAGCAATCCGGATAAAAGTATCCAGCATCTCCTTGACCCCGAAATTATTGATGGCGCTGCCAAAGAATACCGGGGCCACCTTACCCGCCATATAATCCTCTCCACTCAGTTCGCCATGTACACCGTCCACCAGCTCCACATCTTCCCGCAGCAGGGCCGCATCCTTCTCTCCCAGGCGCTCATCCAGTACGGGCTCGGCCAGGTCAGAAATGCGGATGGAATCCTCTTCTGTAGCCTTCGTATTGGCAGTAAACAACAGCAGGCCTTTATCATGCAGGTTATACACCCCTTTAAAATCCTTGCCGCTGTTGATGGGCCAGGTCATGGGGTGCAGGTGTATCTTCAGTTCTTTCTCGATCTCTTCCAGCAGGTCAAAGCGGTTCTTACCATCACGGTCCATCTTATTGATGAACACAATCACCGGGGTATCGCGCATACGGCACACTTCCATCAGGCGGCGGGTTTGTTCCTCTACCCCATTCACGCTGTCCACCACCAGGATCACGCTGTCTACCGCCGTCAGGGTGCGGTAAGTATCTTCTGCAAAGTCCTTGTGGCCCGGTGTATCCAGCAGGTTGATCAGGGTGCCCTTGTATTCAAAACTCATTACCGAGGTAGCCACAGAGATACCTCTTTGCCGCTCGATCTCCATAAAGTCGCTCGTGGCGTGCTTCTTGATCTTATTGCTTTTTACTGCACCAGCCGTTTGGATGGCGCCGCCAAACAACAGGAACTTTTCGGTCAGGGTCGTTTTACCGGCGTCGGGGTGGGAAATAATGGCAAAGGTCCGGCGCTTCTGTATCTCGTTACTATATTTCATTCAATATTTCAGGTTAAACTGATTACTAATTAATAATCAGCAATTTAATACTCAATAACTAATCTTAAATAAAAGGCATAACTGCCTGAAAAACCGGTGCAAAGGTATCGAATCGGCAGGAGATTCCAGAGCTACTCCCCGTCACCCGAAAAGATTTTATGACTGCTGATAAACCAGCTTTGCTGTATATTGTTATCCCGACAATCCCTAACCGTTACATTCTATGCCCCACCCCTTTTCTATCAGGCAACTACTGGCATGCCTTTTTATAGCCTCCTTCTCGCTGGACTCCTATTCTCAGAAAATAGTCATTGCAGATGCCCGGTTCGACGTTTCCTGCCGGCAAACCCATCAACTGATCGAGAGCAAACCCGGCGAAGTATTATTTGGTATCCGGATAGACAAAAAAGGCGATGTATACTTTACCATGAACAGCCGCGCCTGGTTTGATAAGATCTTCACCAGCTCACAGGATGGGGTCACCGCCGATCTCATAACCAAAGACCTGTACGGCTGCAACAAAACAAGCCCGTCCTACCGGCAACTGCCCAAAGGACAATACATGCAACCGGTATACCTCAACTACCTGAAACAAAACATGAAAGATGAGGGCATGGGAAATTTTGCGGTAAAGATCGGTACAGTGCCCGCCGACCTGAAAAAGAAGGCCCATGAACTGGAAGGCAACCTGGTGATCCTGAAAAACGGGGTCGTATGCTACTATACCAACTTCCTGGATATTGACCGCAGCCTCTGGGCGCTCCTGCCTATGGGACTGCATACCGATACCGTTATCAGCACCGAAAAACTGCTGGATACGACCAATGCCCAGGAACTGCTGTACACAAAAAAACTGCAATTCACTATCCCGTTTGCCAAAAGCAAGTCGGTCTACAACAAAGCCGACCTGAAGCCATTGTACGATTCCCTGCACCTGGCCGATTACCGCATCCTGAAAATGGACATACGCGCCTATTCCTCTGTAGAAGGCGCAGAAAAACTGAACCAGCAATTACAACAGGCAAGGGCTAACTCCATGATACAGGCCTTACAGCAATACCAGTCGCCCGATATACAAAAACAAGTGACAGCCACAGAGAATTGGGTGGAATTCCTGGAGGATATCCAGCGTACGCCTTTTGCCACCTTTGCCGGCCTTTCACGGGAAGCTATTAAAACCAAATTACAGGACAAAACGGTAGCAGACCAACTGGAACCCATACTGAAAAATCACCGGAAAGCGATCGTCACCATCTACCTCAATAAGAAAAGCGGACTGGAAGCGATTACTGATCAAAACCTGTCCATCCAGTTTAAAAACGCCCTGGCCCAAAAGAACATTTACAAAGCCTCTCTCATCCAGGAGGAAGTCTATGCACGCATTGCCGACAACCGGCTGCCGGAGGACTATGCCGATAAACTGGAAATACCACAGGAGAAGCAATACAGTCTCTTATTGTCAGACAGGGAAACCTATAAATACCAGCTTGGGCTGACCGGAGAAGAAGAAGCATTGGAAAACTTCAGGACCCTGTTCAAACTCGATTCGGCCAGCGGCCGCATCCGTTACAACATCTGCGCCCTCAGTTTTCAATTCTGGCAGTTCGACACCACCTTCCTGAATCCCAAAACATTCCTGCAGGACATCAATGCCCTGTACCGGTTTAAGATAGACCACCAGCTTATTAAACGCATGCTCATCAATTACCACATCCTTAGCTGCGAACACAGCATGTACCGGGGAGATTATGCAGCCAAAGACCGCTATCTGCAATACATCATTCAAAACTATGGTACCCTGCAATTAGCGGATGAAGAAGTATTGTCACTGGCCAAATACCTCTGCTTTTATGCGCAGTTCGATGAAGCGGAAAAGCTGGTCACCAAGCGCGTGCAAAGTATTGACGTCAATGAAGACCTGCTGTTCTATTACCTCAACCTGAAACTGTTCAATCCGGAGATCAATTTCAAAGCAATGCTGAAAAAAGAGATCAACAACGCCATCAACCTCAACAGGCCACGCTTTTGCCGTTTCTTTAACTCCATCAACGATGGCGGCGCCAGCTTTCAGGCGCTGGAGAACGGCTCATTAAAAGAAATTTATTGCGAACATTGCCAGGTAAAATAAGCTGGCGGGCGATTGGGTTAAAACACACTCACCGTCCAAATACGCGTAAACACCTCTTTGGCGATCAGCTTATTGATGCCTTCCTTATCGGTCAGTTGCTGATTGGCGCCTACCCCATCGGCAATGCCGCACCAGGGCTCCAGGCATACAAAATCGGCATTCTTAGCCGCCCAGATGCCGAAGAAGGGGAAACCCGGAAAATCCATCGTCAGCCCACGGGGCGTAACATCCGATTCCAGGGATATACGGGACGATTTCAGCCCTTTCAGCACCAGCGCATCCTTTTGGAACAAGGCTTTGGTCAGGGACAGCCTGTTCGTATTGGTTAATACAGGCTGTGGCGTATCCTCAATCAATCCATCCGGAGAAATGGGCCAGCGGGGCGCCTCCTCTACCTGGTCGAACAACAGGTAATAATCTTCATAACGGGTATCCGCCGCCAAAGGCATTTTAAATGCGGGATGGCCTCCCACGGAGAAATACATATCGTCTTTGCCGGTATTGGTCACTTCGTAAGTCACGGCGAGGGAACTATCCACCAGGGTATAACGCAGGCGGAATTCAAAAACAAAAGGAAATACCTTAAGGGACTCTTCATTGCTTTTAATAAGAAAGGTAACGGCGTCCGCTGCCTCGCTTTCCACGGCAAACTGCTGATCGCGGGCAAAGCCATGCCGGGACAGCGCATAAGCCTGGTCTTTGTACACATATTCATTGTTCTTCAGCGTGCCCACAATGGGAAACAATACAGGTGAATGCTTGCCCCACACCGCCGGGTCACCACCCCACATATACTCCAATGCATATTCTTTATGTACCAGGCTGGTCAGTTCGGCCCCCTTGGGATTGATCACTGCTTTAATGACTTTATTCTCAATACTAAACATGCTTCAAAATTTCGGGTTTCAAGTTCCGGGTTTCGGGTTGCTGCCGCAGTGTAACAACCTGCTTTACACTTTATTGGTTGCACCGCAAGATACGAAGGAAGGATTATGAACAAGCACACAAACAACAACTAACGCATCAGCTAAAACATCAATCAACCAGTTACACCAGAAGAACCCGAAACTTCAAACCCGGAACACGAAACCTGTAATATTTCTCCCGACTTGTCTACCAATCAAATAATTAAAGTATGACCATTGGCGGGGAACCCTTAAATTTGACTCTATGCGGCGCGTATTCGAAATATTAGGCAGCAGCCTCAACCTTACCTGGCAGGAATTCAAGTCCCACAAGATCCGCACCCTGCTCTCCCTGAGTGGGGTCGCCTTCGGCATCTTCTGTATCATTGGCGTACTGGCCGCAGTGAACAGCCTGGAATATGCCGTACAGAAAGACATCAAAGCGCTTGGCTCCAATACCGTTTATATTGACAAATGGGAATATGCCGATGGTGGCAACGACTACCCCTGGTGGAAATACGTAAAGCGGCCCGATCCGGCTTACGAAGAAATGGTCATGCTCAAGAAAAGAGTGCCGGCGGCCGCCAATGTAGCTTTCAACATCAGCACTTCCGGCAGCCTGGAGCTGGACGACAACACGGTTTCCGGCGTTAACTACTACGGCATTACAGAAGAGTTCTCCAACATTCAGCCCATAGACATACAACTGGGCCGTTACCTGCAGCAGTCCGACTTTGATTATGGCTCCAATGTATTTGTTATCGGTTACGAAGTAGCCGTCAACCTCTTTGGCAATGCTGAAAAAGCGGTAGGCAAAACCGTCAAAATGAAGGCAGGTAAAAGAGGATTGATCGTAGGGCTCATCAAAAAGCAGGGCAAAAGCATTGTAGGTGGCTGGGAATATGACAACAGTATCCTCATGCCGCTTGGCTTTATGAAAGAGATGGTACGCGAAAAATACAGCAATCCCATCATCATGGTACAGGGCAAGGAAACCGTACCTATGGAACAGTTAAAAGATGAGCTCACGGGCGCTATGCGTTCTGTGCGCAAACTGAAGCCTACCCAGGAAAATGATTTCTCCCTCAATGATATTGACGCTTTCAGCAGCTTTGCCAGTGGCATCTTCAGCAATATCAACAAAGGCGGATGGGCCATTGCTGCGCTCTCGCTGGTAGTGGGCATGTTTGGCGTAGCCAACATCATGTTCGTGACTGTACGGGAACGCACCTCACAGATCGGCCTCAAAAAAGCCATTGGCGCCAAAAGCTCTACCATACTCACCGAATTCCTGCTGGAGTCGGCCTTCCTATGTATCATGGGTGGCCTGCTGGGCTTGTCGGGCGTATTCATGCTCACCCTGCTCTCCACGGCAGCAGGATTCCCCGTTTTCATTGCGGCCGATATCTTACTGCTGGCCATCTCCATCTGCATCGTTGTAGGGGTACTGGCTGGTATCATTCCCGCTTCTATTGCCGCCCGCATGAATCCGGTGGAAGCCATCAGGTCCAAATAAGGGGCAAAGAATTACCTTTGCAGCCCTTATGAGCATTTCCATTTTGGCGATAGAGTCTTCCTGCGATGAAACCTCGGCGGCTGTTTGCCGGGACGGTATTATCTTATCCAACATCATTGCCAGCCAGAAAGTGCATGAGCAATACGGTGGCGTGGTGCCGGAGCTGGCTTCCCGGGCGCACATGCAGAACATTGTACCGGTAGTGGATAAAGCGATGCGGGATGCAGGGTGCAGTATGCAGCACCTCAATGCCATTGCCTTTACACAGGCCCCCGGCCTCATCGGTGCTTTGCTGGTAGGCGCCCAGTTTGCCAAATCCCTCTCCCTCGCCCTCAATATTCCCCTCATTGCGGTGCACCACATGCAGGCACATGTATTGGCCAACCTGATCCCAACAACGACCAATGGCCAGCCCGATCCCAAACCCTCCTTCCCCTTCCTTTGCCTCACGGTAAGTGGTGGCCATACCCAGATCGTGCTCTGCGAGTCGCCCCTCAATATGACCGTCATCGGTGAAACCATGGACGATGCAGCGGGGGAAGCATTTGATAAATCGGCCAAGATACTGGGACTACCCTATCCCGGCGGACCGCTGATAGACAAATATGCCCAACAGGGAAATCCCGACAGGTTCAGGTTTCCCGAGCCCCAGATACCCGGACTTAATTTCAGCTTCAGTGGCCTTAAAACAGCCATCCTCTATTTCCTGCAGGAAAACACGGCCGCTGATCCCCAATTTGTAGCCAAAAACCTGCCGGACATTTGCGCTTCCATCCAGCAGCGCATCATTACCATCCTCCTGAATAAACTCAAAAAAGCCGCTATTCAAACAGGGGTCAAAGACATTTGTATTGCCGGCGGCGTATCGGCCAATAGCGGACTACGCCAGACCCTGGAGCAATGGGGACAGCGGTTCAGGTGGAATACCTTTATCCCCGCATTCCAATACTGCACCGACAATGCCGCCATGATTGCCATCACAGGTTATTACAAGTACCAGGCTGGCAGCTTCAGTGACCTGGGCGTTAGTCCCACGGCCCGGGCAGAATGGAAGTAGTTAGCGGCTGATTACTCGTCGCTTTCAGGTATAATTACTTATGGCCGGTCTTGTAGGTCGTTTTACCTTTATACCATAAACTACCACCTGCAACCAATGAGCGACTATGGCCAATAGCTACTTTCAGTTTAAACAATTTACCATTCACCAGGACCAATGTGCGATGAAAGTATGCACCGATGCCTGCATACTGGGCGCCTGGTTTGCAGCCAAGCTACCCGATTACTACAATATACTTGACATTGGCAGCGGAACAGGCTTATTAATGTTGATGCTGGCGCAGCAAACCGAATCAGAAATACATGGTATTGAAATAGACCTCGCCGCTTTTAAACAACTGAAAGAAAACGTAGGACAGAACGGCTGGAAAGAAAGGCTGCGGGTATTTCCGGGTGATGCCCGTACCTACTCCTTTCCCCTGAAATACAACTTTATCATCAGCAATCCCCCCTTCTTTGAAAACGACCTTCCTTCCGATGCGGATGCGGAACAGGTAGCGAAGCACAGCAAAATGCTGAAGCTGGAGGAACTGGTACAGGCCATTGATGACAACCTGGATAGCCAGGGCAGCTTTGGTGTATTACTTCCTTTCCATCGCTGGAGCTACTTTCATGAACTGGCCACCCGCCAGGGCTTCCACCTCGTAGAACACCTGACCGTAAAACAAACACCCCGCCACACTCCTTTCCGGTCCATCTTACAATACAGCCGGCACAAAGAAAACTTTGCACCGGAATACGAGCTCATCATCCAAAAAGAAGAAGGCGGGTATACGGATGATTTTATAGAATTGCTGAAGAACTATTATTTGTATTTGTGAGATCAGCGATCGTATGCTCCGTCAAACGCCGGCATAGTCACTCAAATAATCAAAGTGTGGTGTGAGTTTTCCTTTATCCAGCATGGTGGCCCGCTGTATAACCCCCGATCCATTACGCTTGACCAGGTCTTCCAGTATATACTTAATAAGCTGTTCGCCAAAATAGCGGCTGGCATCACGGGGCAGTTCATTGGGCAGGTTACCCACCGCCATTACATCAATGCTCCCGGGCAGATAGGGCGCTGTCTTTTGTAGCGTCCGGCGGTCTACACCATATACGGGATCTGCAATCGTCTGGTCGCCGAGGTTAATGGGCACGGAACCATGTGCATCATCGGTAATATCAGCAATCGTTTGTATACGGAAAGAAGACTCACGGATGTCTTGCGCCTCAAACAGGCGGGGAATATTTTTATCCCAGTAAATACCATTCATCAGCACATCGGTTTCACGGGCATAAGGCAGAAATTTGCCCGTATATTCCTCCGGCTGCTCATGAAAATGGGCACGGTTATACGCCCCACTGGAACGATGTTGGTAAAGATCGCCTCCTTTCAGTTGGGTATATACAGGATACGTGTATTGCCGTTGCAGGTATTCATCCGGCTCCACTTCATGCACACCCATCAAGTTCATGATCTCCAGGATGCCATGCGCCACCCGTCCGCTGCCGGTTACCACGATCTTAATGGCCGGGATACGCAAACCAAAATAAGTATGGATCAGTTCATGAAAGCTCTTTTGTTCACACACCCGTACCAGGTCATAAGCGCCGGAACGTTTGCCCCAGGCCATCATACCATTGTGGGCGCCTACCACACCGGCAAAAAAACCAAAACCAATAATACGCTGACCATCCTCATGCTCCAGGCACTCATAATCAATCAGCGTGATCTGATGATTCATCATGGCGCGGAACAAAGCCTGGTTATAAGGCTGCTTTTTGCGGGTATGGGAGAAAAACAGGTAGGTTTTGCCGGGGATCAGCATACTAACAGGCACTTCCTTGATGCCAAAAAGAATATCGCAGTCATTCACGTCCTCCTTTACTTCAACCCCCGCCTGCCGGTATTCCTTGTCAGTAAAGCAACGCTGCGGGGACGATTGCACGACGATCTGTACATCACCTGAGTTCTTATGGATCCATTTACATTGAGCCGGGGTAAGGGCTACGCGGTTGTCTGAAGGTATTTTTCCTTCCCGTATCAATCCTATCCTGATCATAATTGTATCTTTGCCATGAGTTACAAATGTAATGGATACTAAATAAAACTAAACAGGCATCCTCATGTGGCGAAAAGTATGGAACATCGTGCGTAAACTCTTATTGCCCAAAAAAAGTTGCTGCAAATAGCCGCAGCCGGCCATCCTTAACGGTTCATTTGATTTTTGCCCCGCTTCAGGTAAATTCTTTCTTCCCTGTATAATAACTGATGCATCTTTAGCAGTAACAACACTGTTACTATGATGCAGCTTACTCATGAACAGGTAGCATTGATCAAAAAAAGCTGGACGGTCTTCCGCACCATGGATCCCAGGCTGGTGTGCGAGGTATTCTATGGGAAATTATTCTATGAGCATCCCTCCCTGCGACGTATGTTTCCCCGGGATATGGAGGAGCAATACAACAAACTCATGGATATGCTCAACAGGATCGTGGCACGGCTGGACCACCATGCAGACATGACGGCCGAAATACAGGCCATGGGCAAAAGGCATGCAGCCTATGGCGTAAAGCCGGAACAGTACGAACCTGTAGGAGAAGCCCTGCTCTGGACATTGGAACAGGGCCTGGGGGCCGACTGGAATGAAGAAGTAAAACAGGCCTGGCGCACCTGCTATACCCACCTGGCCACGGTGATGCTGGAAGCAGCCAAAACGCCTTAGCCCTACTACACGTCAATAAAAATAGTTGGGTGCACCCGCCGCAATATTTAATTTGAAGCCGTAATGAGAGCTACTTTATTTATCATCCTCTTTATTGTTCAAAGCCTGGCAGCGGCAGCACAATCTGCTTCGTACAACTTTCATAGGGTGACATTGAAAGATGGCCTCAGCGATGGTGTCGTATTTAATATGACGAGGGATAAATACGGCTACATCTGGCTGGGATCACAAAGTGGCCTTAACAGGTACGATGGACACCGGGTGGTGAGCTTTATCCATAACCCCAAAGACAGTTTTTCAGTTCCGCGCGACTTTGTGCATACCCTATTTTGTGATGATGCCGGCAACCTGTGGTTTGGTTATGATGATGGACTTTGCCGGTATGATTACGCCAACCGCCGGTTTGAAATAATACCCGCTACTAAAAACACAGCCGTCAATGAAATAAGGCAGGCCGGGAAAGATACCCTTTGCCTGTTAACCACAAAAGGGGTGGCTATCTTTGATACCCGGCGCGGGCAACTCAGTTTTGCCGGACCGGGCACACAGGAAGCCTGGGTAGGTCGCCCCCTCTATGAAGGATGGGTATACAAGTCGGTGCTATATGCTGCCACCCGCGAAGGTATAGGCGTATATGACATCCATACCAAACAATCCCGCATACTGTCCATGAAACCAGGTATTCGCACACCGGTAGAAAGAGTAGTCATAGACAGCAGCGGCACTCTGTGGGCATCTGCTTTTGACAAAGGAGCTTTTCTATACAAAGGCGTACAGCAGAATACTGCTTTTGAAACCATTACTGCGCATCAGTATGATAAGCACGGTACCACATTCGATGTCATCATGGACCTGTGGGTGGATCCGCACAACAGGCTTTGGATTGCCACCAACTGGAACGGGCTTATCTCCGTCAACACACAGGACAATTCTTATTTCGCCCTGACCAATAATTACCGTCTGCCCAATAGTATCCCGGATAATCGTATCAACAGGATCTATATGGACAGGCAGGGCTTTATGTGGCTGGGTACCGAAGGTACAGGCGCCGCTTATTTCCGGCCCGATTATAACCTGTTCAGCATCTTTTTTCCCGAACCGGTAAAATACCTGCGGCCGCATATATGGACAAGGGCTGTTGCGGAAGATAAAACAGGCAACCTGTGGATGGGCACCGGCGTAGGGCTCATCAAACAACCTGCCGATAATGGCCCTGCTGTTGTATTCAACCGGAATGAAGCCACCGGCAAAGGCACATTACATTCCAATTCGGTCAGGACCCTCTTATGCGATAAAGAAAACAATATCTGGATAGGCACTGCCTCCGGGCTCAACAGGTACCATACGCAACAAGGCCGCATGGAGTTCCTGGATAAAAAAGACTCCGTACCCTATACCTTTTGCTGGTCGCTCCTGCAGGACAGCCAGGAGACCATTTGGCTGGGCTGCCGGGCCGGACTGCGTTATAAACGCAAAGGAGAGAATAAGTTTCACAGCCTGCAGGGGCACCCGGTATTACATCCTTATGCCCGTTATGATGTGCGGGCATTACTGGAAGACAGCCGGGGAAACCTCTGGATAGGATTCAATGGAAAGGGATTGTTGCTGTATGAGGTAGCCGCTCAAAAAGCCACCTGGTGGGAACAGGTGGGGGAAACCGGCAATCCCATTGGCAACATCATTACCTCCATGGCAGAAGACAGGAAGGGCATCATTTGGTTCAGCAGTTACCACGGCATAGCTGCCTATGATTACCACACGGGAGCCTTTACTTCCTACAAAGACCTGCAGGCCATGGAGTCGCTGCAGATCTCCGGACTGCAGGTAGATGATGCAGACAGGCTATGGCTTTCCTCTGTAAAAGGATTGCTGATGCTGGATAAGAACAGAAGAGTATTCAAAAAATTTGGCACCCAGGATGGCCTGCCCGATATGCAGTTCAGCGACCAGGGATCTTTCCGGCTAAAAGATGGCCGCTTTGTATACGCCACTTATGATGGCTTTGTGGCATTTGATCCGCTTCAATACAAGGAAAAGAATCATTCTGACAATATCATCATCTCTTCTTTTGTGATCAGGGACGATGTCACCACTACCCTGTCCATGCTTACTGAAAAAGATTCCCTGCAACTGAAGCCTGCCCAGAACTTTTTTAGCATTGAACTGACGGCCTTTAACTATTCCAATCCCGCAGAAACCTGGTATGCTTATAAGCTGGAAGGATTTGATAAGGACTGGACCTATACCCGCAACCGGACCGCCAACTATACCAATGTGCCCGGCGGCCACTATACCTTCCGGTACAAAGCCTCTTCCGATCCCAGTGCCTGGAGTGAAAAAGAAAAGCAACTGCCCATCCATATAGCTACTGTTTTTTACAAAACACGCGTCTTTATCATCGGCGTCATCATCCTGTTGCTGGTCTTGCTTTGGGCCCTGTACCGTTACAAGACAGCTCAACAGGAAAAGTGGATGAACCTCGAAAACAAAGCACAAAGACTGGAAAAAGAAAAGGCGCAGGTACTATATGAGAACCTTAAGCAACAACTCAACCCCCACTTCCTCTTTAATTCGCTTACTTCCCTCAGTGGTCTCATCAGGACAAAGAACCCGGCGGCCGGCAGCTTCCTGGAAAGCCTCAGCAAAACCTACCGGTACATTCTCAAAAGCAGCGACCATGAAACCGTCACCCTGGAACAGGAAATAAAATTCGCCCAGGCTTACATACGCCTGCAGCAAACAAGGTTTGAAAAGGGACTGGAAATAAACATACAGGTACCACCCGACATCCAGCAACGGAAGATCGTACCTGTTACATTGCAGAACATGATCGAGAATGCCATCAAGCACAACATCATTGATGAAGAATGCCCCCTGGTCATTGACATCTACACAGAGCAGGATGCGGTGATCGTTCGCAACAACCTGCAAAAAAAGAACTCGGTGGAAACCAGCAACAAGAAAGGCCTCGCCAACCTTCAATCATTGTACCGTTACCTGTCGGACAGGCCGGTGAACATTAAAACAGACAATACGTATTTCCAGGTGACCATTCCGCTTTTATAGCCCTTACTATAACATATAAAAATAGGTAGCATGACAGCCGTAATTATAGAAGATGAAAGTATCATAGCCGGAGAGCTGAAACAGAAAATAGCCACGGTGGCAGAAGATATCCGGATAGCCGAAATACTTCCCAGCTTAAAAACAGCCCGGAAATGGTTTATGCAAAATGCGGAGCCCGACCTTTTGTTTATGGACATACAGTTGAGTGATGGTGTGAGCTTTGAGTTGTTTGACCAGTTCAACCTCAACTGTCCGGTCATCTTTACCACAGCGTATGACGAATATGCCATCAGGGCCTTTAAAGTAAATGGCATCGGCTACCTGCTCAAGCCGGTTGATGAAGAGGAGCTGAAAGCGGCTATTGACAAGTGCCGCAACAGGTTGAAAGTGCAGAGTCCCCAGCCGGGCTCTATGGAAGACCTGCTGCAGGCATTGCGCAACAATGGTCCCAACCCTTTATACAAGGAGAAATTCATCGTGAGTGTGCGCAATAACTGGATACCGGTGGCCACAAAAGACATCGCCTGCTTTATGCGGGAGAACCTGAACTACCTTTTTACCTTTAGTGGTGAAAAATACATCCTCGACTACTCCACCCTCGAAGAAATTGAAGAGTTGGTAGATCCCCGGCTCTTTTACCGGGCCAACCGGCAATGTATTGTGCACATAGATGCCATCCAGAGCGTGAAGCCGCACGAAAACCAAAAGCTGTCCCTCTACCTCAAAGCGCCCTTAAAAATGGAGTTTGACATCAGCCGGGAAAAGGCACCCGCCTTCAAAAAGTGGTTCGACCGGTAGGCGTAGTTGCCGCCGGTCCGTAAGGACTCCTATGGAGGTGGGGATTAAATGGGCGGTTAATGGGCTGGTAATGCTCAGGGAATGGCCTGAACCTTGCACTGGTACACTATAGAAGGGTACCTATTTAGAGCACTCCAGTGCGCTTTTCAGTGCATTCCATGGCCAGGTTTAGACCACTTCACTACCACCCGGCGCCCACACTCTGTCCGGCTGTCCTTTTATTCGCTTTTCCTTATTAAATGCTTCGTACCATGTTCGCTATTCCTTCGCTCCGCTTCGCTCGGGAGCGAACATGTACCGAAGCAATAGCGAAGCGGAAGCGAAGAACAAGCGAAGAAATGACCGGATACGGGTACTTGTCTTACCAGTACCTACCGCCTTTCCGGTTATTTCAACTGAGACGCTACACAATCCAGGATGGCTTGACGCAATGGCCAATAAAGGCAAGGAAAATTGTAAAACATTGAATATCAATAAAAAGCTGGGAGGATTGAGGTTGCTTAGGCGGGAGTGGGAGGATGCATGGCTGTACATCGGCTTCACTATGAAGGATGTACGGAGGCATATCGCTGTAAGGTCGCTGAAACGTCGCCGGAAGGCCGTTGAGAGGTTGTTATAATGCCGCGGGAAGGGACGGCGTTTTTATGACCGCAACCGGGGAAATGAAGACGTCATACGTATTTTTAATATATAAACCATACTCTATAACAATTTACAAAATCCAAGCTTTATGGCCAAACCCATTTTACTCCGATTTTGGACGGAATGTTACAAATGCGTAATATTGCACCCCCAAGATTATTGGCCCAGATGGCGGAACTGGTAGACGCGCTAGACTCAAAATCTTGTTATCGAAAGGTAGTGCAGGTTCGATTCCTGTTCTGGGCACGAAAAAAGAAAAGGCTTTAAGTCGTTGGACTTGAGGCCTTTTTAGTTTAGAGTAATTTTTCTTTTATCGACTAGAAATATTAAGTGATTGTAAAAGAGTAGTTTGGGTGGTTCGATTCCTGACGCCGGGCATAGCAGAAAACCAAATGTTGGTGGTAGTTTTTCTCCTAATTATTCCGTTCTCAAACTCTTTACAGGATTTGCAAGTGCTGCTTTTACTGTTTGAGTGCTTAATGTAACAATTGCAATCAACAACATGGCAAATCCACATGCAGCAAAAATCCACCAGCTAATGCTGGTTCGATAGGCAAAATCCTGCAGCCATTTATTCATTGCCCAGTAAGCCAGCGGCGTTGCGATTACAGTTGCCACAATTACCAATTTCAAAAAATCTTTACTGATCAATTGTACAACGCTGCCGACACTTGCACCCAGCACTTTTCTGATGCCGATTTCCTTGGTCTTTACCTGTGCTGTATAAGTGGCTAATCCAAATAAACCCAGGCAGGAAATAAAAATGGCGATGGCTGCAAAAGTTGTAAACAAAGTGCCTGCACGCTGTTGGGATTGGTAATGCGATTCAAATGTCTTATCAAGAAAATTATAAGAGAAAGGTGCGTTGTTTGCATATTTTTTATACTGCTGTTCTACGGCTTTGATGGATGCCTGAGCACCTGCTCCAGTTGTTCGTACATATAAAGTGTTCTTTAATCCAGACGTTCTTATTAATAAAGGTGCAATAGGATCTTTCAACGATTTAAAATTAAAATCTTTTATTACACCTACTATTTCTCCATCGGCTTTCCCGTAGCCAATTTTTGTGCCGACATAGGGAGGTTTTAAACCCATAGCTTTTACTGCCGTTTCATTCAAAATATATTTATTATCATTAGAAGACGTTCCCGTAAAATTTGTTCCTGCAATAAGCTGGTACTTCATCGTAGGTATAAAATTTTTATCAGCCTGTACACGCCAAACTATAAATGGAACATCATCTGTTTTTCCATCCCAAATAATATCTCCTGAAATCTCTGTTACATTTGTAACGTCTGCCGCGCTGCTAAACGAAACATTTAATATGCTCTTTTGCAATTGCAATTCATTTTCTATAGCGTCAGCACTTTTCGCCGCTTCTTTGGGAAATGAAACCGTAAAAACATAGTTCTTATCGTAACCCAAATCTTTATTTATTATATATGCCATTTGTTTTCCCATTACAATTGTACTAACTAACAATATGAACGAGATTACAAATTGAAGAACGACTAATGATTTTCTAAATGAAGACGTTTTAATACCCAAAAAACTTTTATCGCGTATGGCGCCTAAAGGATTGAAAGATGATAATAACAGTGCGGGATAAATGCCTGAAATTAGTATTGTTCCTAAAAGTGCGAAAAACAATATTTTTAACATAGAAAAATTGGAGAGGGAAAGAACTAATTGTTCGCCTGTAATTCTATCATACAGCGGCTTCAATAAAGTGATTAAAACAATTGCAATAAAAACAGCAAACCCGAATGTCAATACTGTCTCAGTAATGAATTGCAAAAACAATTGCCTTCTTTTTGCTCCAATGATTTTTTTTATACTTACTTCTTTACTTCTTACAAGTGCACGAGCCGTAGAAAGGTTTACATAGTTAATACTTGCTATGATCAATATTAATATTGCAACAAGCAACATTATTCTTACCATTTTTAATGCAGAATTGTCGCCATCAATTCCTGTAAGATGAAGGTCTCCTAAGTTCTGCAATTGAAAAGTTGTCGCAGCCTGACCATTGTCTGTTGCATTAAATAAATGTGTAAGTTTTGTTTCAATACCCGGAATATTAGCATTTGGATTTATCAGAAGAAATGTTCTGAAACTATAATCGTTTACATCTTCATCAATTGTTTTCCAACCATGATTGCCGCCATGAGCTGTGAATTGCTGAGCATAATAATCTACCGGAAAAATAGCGTCGTATTGCAGAGAAGAATTATGAGGAAAGTCTTGCAAAACGGCTGTTACCGTGAAACTGTTTTTGTCAAACCGCACAATTTTGCCAACGGCGTCATCTGTACCAAATAATTTTTTTGCTGTTGATTGTGTAAGTGCTACAGAATGCGCATTCGGCAAAAAGGTATTAAGGTTACCATGCAACAATTTGTAGTTGAAGAAGCTTATAAAATTACTGTCGGCATAAAGAATATTGTTATTGTCGAATACTTTTGTAAGATCGATATTGGACAATACTTTATCAGATAGTGTTGGATTTTCATCATCACTTACTAATCTTAAAACAGAAATTACATCCGGAATTTGTTTTGCCATTATAGATAATGGTGCGGGTGCCCCTTGCCAGACAAGTGATTTTACTTCTAAAGTAATGTGCGAATTTACCTGGTAGATATTTTTATACAGATGGTTATATTTATCGTAGCTGAGTTCATTCTGCACCCAAAGAAGCAACATAAATCCTGTAGCCAATCCTACAGCCAAGCCGCCTATGTTCAGGATACTGTAAAATTTGTTGGCTTTCAAATTGCGCCATGACGTTTTGAAATAATTTTTCAACATTTAAAACGATTTGATAATTACCGGACACTAATCTAATGCAATTGATCCATAATCTTGGTAACCTAACTAAATTATCAAGTAAGTGATTTACAGTTGGTGTATGCTTTTGATATGGAACTGCCTGATTTTAATACAACTAGATTGAAATAAATTTGAAGTTGTCAGGTTGTGTCCAAATAAAATTGCCACCAACACTTTAATATATGTCGTTAACCGGCTTTCGCCCAAAAAATAAGTATTGAAAATGAAAGGAGTAGTATTCGCTTTTAAAATTGTTACGGCGCAAATACAAACAAATCGTATTACCAGCCCTTTGTTCCATTCCCCCTAAATCATTAAAAAATCCTCAAATCTTGCATCGAGATTACTAAAAGTTGAAGAAAATATTGGAAGGTATTTTCACCCTTTTATAATTTAAGAGACAATAACCTGAAATCAATAAGCTGATTCTGTTTTGAATATCAACAATTTAATGTAGATTCTTGCGCATGTTGACCCAGGGCTCCTGTTTATGTTGACCCACCATTCTTGCATGTTGACCCACCCTTTAGAGCGCGGGTTTAATCACAAATTCCTGCATGTTAACCCACACGCACAAATGGAAGGTAAAAGGCCTTCCGGTCAGATTCCTGCATGTTGACCCACCTGCTTGTAAAGATTCCGCAAAATAACTTACTGACATTCCTGCATGTTGACCCACTCCTGAGGCAATAAGAGCTCCTGAGCTTTGATGTCTTTTGCTCCTTAAAACAAACAGGAGCATGGCACAAAAACCCATAGCGATGGAACACTTAAAACAGCTTCTTCAACTTCAAAACGACGGGATCGGTATCCGGGAGATGGCCC
>NZ_JAARML010000009.1 GCF_011759375.1 Paraflavitalea devenefica
ATAAATAAAATAAATATAATTTATAGATAAGCCGTATTTACATAAAGACAGCTTATCTACGGCTTATATACTGGTTATATACGGGTTATATACAGATTATCCTATAAAACAACACCATGAAATTAAGCCTTCACCCTGTCCAAAGGACTCCTTCGGAGAGTTGGTCGAAGGTGTCCAGGGGGAGACAAACACGTTTAGAAGAGGCTTCCGGCGAAGCCAATGACCTGGTAAAATATCAAAGCTGTCTCGCCACTTGCTTGACTGGCGTGAGCGGGAATGCGAGTACCGGCGACGATACAATGAAACGATTAGGGCGTATCCCTGGAGTGAGTATGTAATGACGTAAGCAGGCCATTTATCCCCCTACCACGTCACTTAATTGTAAATAGCTTTACTTGTATACACTTTTAGTATTTTATTTTCACTACTGAACAGGAACAGGTAAACCAAAGCCTCACCAAAATAAGGGGTATTTAAGCCGGTCCAATTCATGTTCCCTCTTCTCATTTCTGCAACTAAAAAATTACTTACTGGCCTGGAAAAAGTGACATATCTTTCTTTAATACCTGCATTTTCAGCATATTTTACTATGCTTTCAACTTTATATGGCTGAAAATACAATTGACGCCTGTGGTTCTTGTCTGTAAAGAACGAATCTACTATAGACCGAAGACTGGAATCGCAGTCCATTCCTTCCTGAAAAAGGCCTACCCCCAGCGGCCGGATGATCGGGCTCACATTAAAGGAAGTGTCACCCAGGTTATTCTTTAAGTAGCCAATAACCTGTTGATACTTCATTTCAGGCTCCTGCCCGATCCCCTTTACCACCAGCAATAGGGTTATTAACAGCAATGCAAGCGATTTAATCATCTATCTTATATCTTATAAATTTTGTTGTTGGGACTTTAATTTGCTGCAGGCTTTCTTTTGCGGCCTGATCAAAAGGCACGTATAACATCATACTTTTTTTATCCTCACTTAAACCCAATACAGGCCCATAAGCAGTCCGTTGTCCCCAATCGGGCCCCATTTCTTTCCTTATTTGATTAACCAGTTCTTCATTTGAACCCAAATCAAAGCTGAGCGGCTCAGAAGGATCATCATGCATACCTCCTATTACTGTATGCCGCAGTTCATGAATGAGCGTCATACCAGCCCCAACTGTCTCAGGATTTAATCCAGGTGAAGCGCCTCTCTCCCAGACACCCACAGCAATCTCATCAAATTCAATTTTCGTTCTGGTTTTTGCATCTGTTCTATTTCCTGAACCTGGTACATCAAATACCTTAACTGTCTTTTCATCATCAACCGCATCTTTCATAAATTTCCTGGCTGTAGCACTACTTTTAAAAGATTTATCGACTTTCGCCTTTTTGAAAAGACCAAGAAAACCTTTTGTTTTCTCATACACAAGCTTCCCTTTATTATTCAGAGAAAAAGTAAGGCCGGTCAATTTATGAAGATCCCCCACTATATCTGTTAAAGCAGTGGACCATTTCGAAAAATCACTTAAGTCTACTGAATCTCCTTTGAGATCTATCATCCTGATGGGGTCATTGGCTGCATATTGATAGGGTGATAGTGCATGATACTTAAAGCTGAATCTGTCCTGCGTAAAAAATCTTCCTAACTGAGCATCATACATCCTATGACCGTAATCAATCCACTCCAACCCACTGCCATCACTAAACTCTTTTTCCTGTTTTTCCTTGCCGTTATATTCATACTTATTATCCAGCTTCCCCACTGCTTTTGAACTGATGCCTGCCATGGTAAGCCCGAATGGATAATAATGAGTTTCTTCGGTGATGGGACCAGTATAATGCTGAATACTCAGGTTGTCAAAGAATACATCCCAATTCTGGGTTTCGTTGCTGACGTAAATGTACAAAAATCCGTTTTTAGGGATGGTGACCGTACCGGGCGCAAGGGCATGGATCGCATCGGCTGCCTGTACTGGTATGGCGCCACTACCAGTGGCCACATATTTCAACTGCTCGTCCAGCAGTATCCAGTTGAGGTAGGCCTTGGGTTTGACAGGCTGATTGGGATTGTTACTACTGCGGAAGCTGTTCAAGGCACCCACCAGCGGGCTGCTGCCACCGTTCAAGGCCGACAATGCTCCCTTGCTTTCGCCGGCTACGCCAACAATACCGCCGGCCAGTGAAGTAATGATATCGGTAACGGGGTCATTGTTGACTCCCGCCGTGCCACCGCTCTTGTAGAAGGACTTGACGGCCACCTCTACCTTATCACCGCTCATCACCTTAAGCACAATGGCCGGGCCTACTTTATTGCCACTGCCGTTTACTTTGGCCACCAGGTCGTTCGGATTGGTCACCGGGTTGGGATCTATAGGATAGCCGGCGATAGAGGTTTTGGCGACCACTGTTTGGGCTATGTTGTAAAAGAGCTGTTCTTCTTTGGTACGATAGGCAGTTTCCATCGAAGCGAGGTATTGTGTGGTATCGGTTTGCTCGGTAAGCACCATGCGCACATTACCCAGGTGGTCTTTGAGGAAGTAGTCGTACTGGAATTGATAAGCACTGTCGCCATTGGTAAAGTATCTTTTTACATAACGCAGCCTGCCTTCTTCATGGCCGATGAACTGCAAGGTGTCGTTCTCATACACAGCGCCGGCATGGTAATAAGTATATTTGGCCGGCTTGCCGGTTTCATTGACGGCTTTGCTTAGTTTAGTGCCGGCAGCATCATAGGTGTAGACAATGCTACCTTTGCCACTGACTTGTATCTGTGTGGGCAGGTTCAGGTGGTTGTAGGTGATGCTGGTAATGTTTTTGTTGTTGTCAGTTATAAGGTTACCATTGTTATCATACACATAGTCTACCGTAGTAGCTGTTTTGGTAGTTGTGTAATGAAAATCTCCCAGTTTGGTGCCGGGGACATTCAGGTCGTCCCATACCTGCTCCAGTTGGTTACTGTTGCCTCCTTGCTTGTATTTATAACGCAGGGCATCTATAGTTATATCGGTGCTTCCGGGTGTAATGCCATGCCGGACCATGCTGAGTATGTTGCCATTAGCATCATATTTCATCAGGTAGTTATTGTCTGCATCAAAGCCATGCACACTGAAGTTGGCCTCACTGGCATTAAAGGCGCCGCCGGTAGCTTCGGTGTTTTGCGTGAAAATAGCTTTACCAAAGCGATTAGCCACATCGTATTCAAAATCATATTTACGCCTCACCGCATCGCCTTTGCTTTTCCAGATGGTGCCCGTGATGTTGCCATTGTATTGGGCATTGTTAAAACTGGTAGAGCCGGGAGTGGTAGTTGTTTTATCATAGCCCAGTTCAAAGCCAAAGTAGTTGTCAGTATATCCACCTGTACCTTGATCGAGCAGGTACTTGCGGTTGGCGCCTAGTATCCAGCCACGAATGTTATAATCGTAGGTAAGGGTTTCAAGAGGGCCTCCGCCCGGGCCACCGGCGGGGGAGAGGGTCTTCTTTTTCAGTTGCCCGAGCGCGTCATATTCATGGCTCGCTATGACCTGCTCCGGTTTGTTGACCGCCTGACCATTGATGGTGCTGTTGACTGTTTTTTTCGTAGTAAGCAGGTGGCCCAGGTCGTCATAGTCGAATTTGGTGACCACAACGTTGATATGGTTAGTAAAAGTGCTTTTATTGATCACGACCAATGGCTGGCCCACAAAGTTGTACTGCGTAGTCACCACATCGGCTCCTGCTCCACTTATGTTGTTGCTTTGGGTTTGAATAAGTTTGCCTTTAGCGTCATAGATATTGACGGTATTGATGGAGTAAGGTGTGCCCAGAATCCGTATAAATGTACCCGTGACCAGGCCATTGGCCTGGGTGGATTGCGCTACGGCTTCGGCATAAGGGAATGAGCCGTTGACGGGCAGTAAGTAGCTGTCGTAGGCGGTGATCCGGGAAGCGCTGACCTGGTAGCCACGGGCTGCTACCCAGTCGTAGTTATCATACCAGGTAGTGGTCAGCACATTGGGCGCTGTACCATAAGGATAGGTTTGGGTAGTGGTATAACCACTGGGTTTTGACTGGTCCACCGTTTCATAACGGGTAAGCCAGCTTTCATTGTTTATTACGTGGGTGATGATGGCGGAAAGGCTGGTATTGGTGGGGTCATGATGAAAACCGGTCATGATGGGCCGGTTCAGTGCATCATACTTGGTAAAGATCCAGAGGTTCTGCGGCCGCTGGTTGGCATCCTGGGTGAGTATGAGCCGGTCCCAGCGGTCGTAAACCATATACACCTCTCCCGCGCCCGGTACTTTTTTCATGATCATGCGTTGGCGGGCATCGTATTCATAGCGGAAACATTGCTCGGCCGGTATCGTACTATTGGTAAGCACCCAATTCCCCATGATCAGTTCTATTCCTCTTGGCTGTATCACGCAGCGCAGGTTGTTCTGGTCATCGTATACATAATAAGTGCAGAGCCAGCCGGTGTAGCCACTACCGGAACCGTTGTCTGCAGCAGCAGTAAGTTGTACTTTTTTAAGGATCAGCTTGCCTTCTTTGTCCTTGAACTCGATGACCTGTTTACCATGTTCATCTACCGTTACCGTTTTGTGCAAGGTGCCGGCCGCGTAGGCGCCCGGGCTGGCGTAACTGCTGAAGTTACCTGGAGTACTGCTGACCGTCACATTCCATATCCGCACACTGTCTACCTCTGTGTTTAACAGGTACATTGCTTTTACGGCATGGCTGGTGCCGGGTTGCCAGGTAGCACCGGCTACGCCCGTCTCCCGTGGCCGGCTAAACGGAGAGAACTCGAGGAGGTTTTGGTTATATGGATGGATGTCTTTTGGCGCATCCGAAGCGGTATTGGCCGCGTTGTAATAGTAAGCCTGGCTGGTGGCTGCCGCCGTACGCAAGCTCCCATAGGCGGTTCCATCATCTGCGTAGGGCAAGAACTTTTTTATTTCCCGCCCGTAGTTATCATACTCCACCGGTACTACTATATCTTTTGTACCCTGACTTCCTTTGATAGTCACGGACTGTATGGGCCGGCCCAGTCCGTCGAAATAACTGACCTGCTGCAGCCGGTCGGCCGGAGAGGTTAGCGCATCCACCATTGCCTGGTTAGTGATACCCGGCTTTTTGATATCGCTCTTATGGACATAGTTCCGGTCGGTACTTACCTGGCCATGACTTACTTCCATACCCAACAGGCAAGGCAGGATAACAATTAAAATATATCTCATAGTATAAGATGTACATGGTTAATGAATATCAGATCATGGTGCTATCGGACAAGGTTCTGACTGATATCTATAATAGAAGCCCGAATTATAGCCATCGCTGAAAGTATAGTAATAGGTACACAACCACTGACCATTCTCATAAGTACCGCCAATTGTTATTGATGTTCCGTATTCACAAGTGCCATTGATATATCTCCTTCCCTCATCTGCACAGGAGCATTGGCCATAGGTATTGGCATAGTCAGGCGGCAACGCATTAATTTCTGCGGTAGCCTGTGCATTTGCATCTGCCTGACTAATGAATGATTTATACTTACCTCCGTATACAGTGTACGTCCATGGGATACCCGGCCCTTGCTCCGGCGGGCAGTCGGTCTTGACCATCGGCTGGTTTATCGCTGCGCTTAGCCAATAACACCGTCCTGTATTGTTGGCGTAGTTCTGTCCATTAGCTGTGATATCGGCGGCGGCCATGTTATTGGCTTCTGTCGGGCTAAGTGCCGCATATTTCCCATAAGGTACTACATAGGTCACCTGTTCGCCATAGCTGCCGGGAGAGCAGCCTACTTTGGTAAAGGTGCCCTGTGCCACCGCATTGTAAAACAGTGATTGGGCAGATTGGGTGGGTACAGTACCAAGGCCGTAGTTGTATTTGAAACTTTTCACCATATTTCCATCGCCGTCTTTTATATTCGAAAGTCTCGACAGCCCGTCGTAGGTGTAATAAGCTATATTATTATTCACATCACATTCAGTTAATACACCTATAAGCGGATCATAGGTCCGGGTCGCCATTAACGTCAATGTTGGATAAAGCCTTAACTCGTCTATATAGCCACTGCCACTTACGTTCAGGGTCGTTGCTCCCGTCACTATATGCTCAAAATAGGTCCAGCCGTTTTTAGTAAGGCCCTGCTTTCCGCCTGTACTACCCGAAACGGAAAAACTGCCGGAGGCGTTCTTACGCCAGTAAGAAAGAATATATGTTTTTGTCAGATCAACTGTTGCGGAAATTGAATTACCGGCAAGGTTATAACATTGCCGGCCTGTGGGTGAACTCACATCTGCCACCGGGTTTCCGGTAAAGGTAAATCCTCCTTTACCTGTCGTTTCAAAACTTGTATACCCAATCTCGTTGTCGTGGGCACCCGTTGCTTCAGCAACCGGATACATGTTATTATAGTCCCATATATATGCTTTGGGCATATCATCTGTTTTGGATTGCTCTATTAAATTTTCATTTGCATCATATTTCATGGTGGCTGCAAGCCTGTAATGACTGTCGTAATTGAATACATTGGAGCTGATCGATGACGGTGTTACACTGGCTACAAGAGGTTGCGCCTCCAGGAAGTATATTTTTGAAGACTTGCCCACAATGTAATCGGTAATTTGTCCGCTAATATATCTTGTATTGCCGCCACCGGCGTCCTGGCGGTATTGCAGCTTTTCTACCGGCAGGCCAACAATATTCTTTTGTCGCATCAAGTCAATATTATAAGCAATAGAACCTGTGGTTGCAGTTGGTGCAGCAGCGTAGTCTACCACGTATTTAATATCGGTTTTTAGCTTAGATCCATTGGAAGTTGTTTCTTCAATTCTTGTTGCGTAATTGTGCAAGGGGTTGTCATAGAAAAGATCTTTTGTAGTGACCAGGTATTCATTTCTTATCTCGTCATAGACTTTTATTATCGTCTGCGTCATCCTTTTATTTTGCTGGAAGAAAGAAGAGGTTTCGGGATAACGTACAGTGGGCATAGTTCTGAATTCCACACAACCTGCTGGTGGAGCTTCCCAGTCCCCGTATGGATAATACCAATTTGTAGAGGTTCTGCAATAATATGCCTTATTGGTCTGTTCCTGCAGTGGTTTAGCCATCACGCTGTTCAAAACATCGCCTGTGGTTGTATTATAGGTGTTGGAAATTTCCTGTAATAATTTCCCATCATTACGATAAACGCGCTGGCGCACCAGGTCGCCATTCTCTATATTTTCGTCATTGGCAAAAGCGCCGTTGAAACTATAGTTATAAACCGTTTTACCAAGTGTTTGATTGTTTACAAGGTCTGTTTGTGATTCAGTCACCTGGGTATATCCAAGATGACTTCCCTGGAATGATCCTAAACTAAATATCGAGTTAGCAGAAACGGTAATGGTATATAGAAAATATTCCTCGTTTTCCCGTCTGATTTCACAAGGCGCGCTCTGAAATGGTATAAAATAATGGTGGTAACTGGAAGTGGTTTGATAAAAAGGGAATATTCCCGACCTGCCGCTCCCGGTACCGTCATCAGAAAGATAGGTATATGTTTTTGCCCTGGCCGCTACGCCGTTAAAAGAGTAGTCGGTAATTTTTTTAACCCTTACCCCACCAACCGGGTGATAAAGGCCATCGTCAAATTTTGCCTCGTTGAGTTCGTATTCAAATGTTGTATATCCCCCTGTGGGATAAGTCATTTTATTTAATATGGTGGTAGCAGAACCGGAAAAATCAGCTTCCCTGTTTGCACCCTCTCCAATATTTCTCGCCTGGAAATACATGAAATCAACTAATACTCCGGGAAAATATACATAGGGTACCAGGCTGGTGTTGCCGGCGGCATTATAGAATCCCCAATGGTCGAGGGAAGCTGTAAAACGCTCTGGTATTGGTGTGGCATCGTAAGTGAACGTATAAGCGGGCGGAGATGGTGTAACACCATCTACCGAAATTTCCTGCAAACTTTCTAACCGCAGGCGTCTTTTATTGATAACATTAACATTGTTGAAAAAATAACCGTATGTAAAATCGTATTGCTTTATTAGTTTGTCTGTTGTATTGTTGGTGCTGTACACTTTTACCTGGTTCAATCTTCTGGCGTAAGTATCTTCCGTATCCTGCCTTTGCCCGGTAGCGGAAAGAATATCTACATAGGCTATAGCGATATTTGATCTTTTATAAATGATCTTCTTTAAAAACTTCCGGTGTATCAGCACTTCAGGAGGAGGAAGCGTATAAATGGGGCTTTGATCCACAGGAGAGGCGCAATAAGTATTGGGCGCTTTTACCCCATACGTATATGACACTGATCTATTATTTAACCGGTTCCCATTTTGTATGGATCCTGACAGGTTGGTATGGTATTCAAACTCGATGACCTCATCGCCCGCAGCGGAGATCATCGAGCGCAGGTACCAGGCAGAGGGATAGGTATAGCTAATGGTGGAAGATTGCCCGAAATCATCACTGGGCGTCATTATGCTTGTTTCATCCACGTCAAAAACGTAGGTAATTCCCTGTTCATCCACAATGGTAAAACCGCTGCCAAAAGTGATAGCTTTTAAGTCCTTTTCTTTTTTAAAAACGGTATTATCAGGTTTCACCAGGAACTTACCCGAATGGCCTGCAAAATTGTAGTAATAAATATCAGGCTGGGTTTCAATAATACCATCCTGGATATTTTTCAAATAGGTATCCTGCCCAAAAAAATCCGAGCTTGATGGAGGGTTTAATACATTAGCCACCCCAAAGTAATTACTGGAATTATCGGGATTACCTCTTACAGCTCTTGTTATTACGCCACCCGCATTGAGTGACCAACTGCTGCCACACCAGGTGGCTTCATCTTCGGGCTTAAATCCCGATGCGTTATAACTTATGCTAATTGGAAGTGAGATTGAATTGCCCTTTAATTCGTACAGGGGAATACTGATGGTTGGCGTGCCGGTAAATAACCCTACCGGTACGTTTCCATATTGACCTAACGCAGCAGCTTCGGGCGAAGGAGGTATTACCTCTTTTGCCATAAACTGCATTTTAGCCACTTCCAGGGTTTGATCAGGGGTCTGGCAAAATGCAGCGACAGGTACTGAAGTTGCCAAAATCAGCAACCATAAGGCTTTACTCATAAAGCTTGGGTTTATATTGGTCTATATTTAAAAATGTTGCTTTCGACACGGTTCAGCCTAAAGATTTGCAGTAATTGCTTTTATAAAGGGCTCTGACAAAGGGCTCACTGTTCCTGAAAAGGCTCCGATCATTTTTCCTTCTTTGCTGATGATGAATTTTTGATAATCTCCATTCACCTGCATATCCATCCTGCCGTTTTCTGATTTCCGGGTACACCACTTGTAAAAACCTGCTATTGTTTCTCCTTTTACTGATGTTTTATTCGCCACCAGCAGATCCGGATGTAGGCCGGACACCCATGTCCTGATCTCCTCATTATTCTTCGGTTCTTTATTAAAATCATTGGTGGGAAAAGCAACGACCACGAGCCCGCTTGCAGCATAAGTGCGGCACAGTGTATCCAGTTGAAGCAGTTGTGTATGCCGTTCGCTGCCGGAGGCTATATTGACCACCACGATCAACTTGCCCCGGAGTTTATTGAAGTCGATCTCGCCCCCCGCCACAGCACCAGCTTTGTAGTCATACACTGATTTCTGTGCGAAGCCAATCATCGTTATCAACAGAAAAAAAGAAAGGATAGTTAGTTTCATATTGCGGTGGTTTAAGGTTATTATCATTTATACATAAAGGTTTCTGTTCCAATCCCAGCCGTTTTCGGTGAGCCCTTTGGGCAGGTGGTCCAGCGTCTGAAGGTGGTGTTCGTTAAACCGGGGAAGAAAGTTGATGAACTGATCTGTGAAAGATACTCTGCCTGTTTTTGGCATTTGCGGGCAGGCAAAGGGGGATGAATAGGATAAGTATTCTCATGGACTGTCAGGTTTGGTGTTGGCGGATGCTCTGTTGCTGTTCCTCTCCCTGAAGTAAAGAATAAATTTTCAACCGGCAAAGAACAAACTATTAAATATGAAGTTTCACTCCATAAATGTGCCCTTTGGACAGCCTGACAGTTGATTTTTATTTATTACCGGGTTATAAACATTAACTGTACCCTAAACTCCGATTTACTTTTGCTATTCAGCTCATCCAACCCGCTGCCAGTAGTCGTTTCGGACGGAAATAAGAACTGCGACCAGCGGAACCACAGCAGACAATCTATTTTACTGTTTCTTTTGCGCCGGAGCATCCGGGAGATGTTTTGGCGGAGGTTGATATAATACCGTAGCCCTTTATCCTGGAATATAGGAATAGAGAAATAGTATTGCACATCCTGTTCATAAGCATAGATCCGGGCATTATAGCCGTCCGTTTCAAAGAAATGCAGGCGCATATTGGCAGCGAAAGACCGCTCCGGTGCGTAGGCGATTTCTGTGAATGCAGAAAAACCTTTCTCTGTACGAGCCTGCTCACCTCCCTGGTACCAGGCCAGCTCTACCCTGCTTTTCAACATTATGGTACGCGATGTTTGAAATATGACCTGCGTACGCCAGTTTTGCCGCACCGCATTGACCACCGGTTTTAAAGGTATATCAGCATCTGCTCCGTTAGCCCGTTTATGTTCATGCCGGTAGCGGCATAGCCACTCTACCACTTTATTGGGTTTATACATTAGTTGTATTAGGTAATCGCCTCCGTTACCCGGCGCATTAACCCGGTATTTTAACCAGGGAAAGCGGAAACAATCGGCATAGGCATCCAGTTGCCAGGCAGGCGCAGGCCGCAGGGTAAGCCCTGCATATAAACCCTCTTCATTACCTGGTAAATAATTTTCAGTAAAAGCATTCCCCTGCAAAGCCTGGTATGCTTTATCCAGGCGCCGGTACACGAGGCCAATGTCGGCCTTAGGGTCCAGGCTCATGAGCAGACCACCCAGGAAGGCCTTGTGTAAATTTTGGTCAATCGCCACCTCACCATACAGATGCATGTTGCGATGGGTGAAACTGTAATCAATGCTATGATTGCTCCAGCGCCGGCCTTCCACCGCAAAAATATCATAAGGCTCAGGAGATGATTGCAACGGCCGGGAGAAATGATAGTACACGGTATTGATGCCAATATGCCCCTGTAGACGGCTGTATTTAATAGTACCACCCGCTGCGATACGGCTTAGATTATGACGGTCATTCAACTCCGCCCCGGTGCGGTGGTAACCGGTAGTGAGTATGGAAGTAACGCTATCATTTTTCAGGTTGGCATCCAGCTTACGAAAGGAACCAAATAAAGTGGCTTCCCAGTTCTTATGTTGCAGCGTAATGCCCGCACCCCGGTGAAAATAATATTCACCTGCTGCATTGTAGGGCTTCAGTACCGGTCCCTGGCGCTTTACCTGTAATACAGCAGCGCTTTTCTTAAAGGCAAGGCTTTGCCAGTGAATGAGCCCCTGCCCCATGTTGACCGTGAAATCTCCGAGCGCCAATGCTTTTACTTTGCCCAGTTTACGGGCAAAGCAATGGAAGGAATAGTGATCAAATCCTGCTGGCTGTGATCCATTGAAAAACGATTCGCCCGCATCTTTATCGGCCGTGATGCCATATTGTAACCCGTTATGATAGTTATACCGGTACCGGGAAAAGATACGTTGCGGGCTTCCCTGGTAATGGGCCTTATCTGCCGCAGCCGGCGGTTGAAAGCCTTTTGCTCTTTCCAATACCTGTGATAGTCTTACCAGCAGGGAATGTTCGCCATCACGAAAGCGGTGACCTGCTGGCGCAACAGGGCTTGCTGCTGCATCCAATACTACCAGCGGTAGCAGTTGCCGGATGGTATGCACATCCCATCCCGGAATGGCTTGCAGTTCATGCAGGCTCACCAACCTGCCAAAGAGATGACGATGGCGCAGGAAGCTGGCCACCTGCAAAGCATTTAACATAGGCAGTGCTTCCAGGTCGGCAGCATTGGCTTTATTGAGGTCCAGCGGATGGCGGCGGAAATATTCCACCTGCTGCCAATTGGTATCATCCTCTGTTTCTGCTTCCGTTACTTCAGCCTGATTTTCCAGTTGCTGTTCCTGTGTGGGTAAGGGTTCTTTTTCCTGCGCACCGGCTGTATAGCCCGCCAGCAGTAAGCTTATAATGATGGCTGCTTTCATTGCTGGTCTTTCTTTTTAGCGTTGAAAATGAGCAGGAGACCGGGCGTAATGCCCAGTTGGGGGTGATAGCTGGCTGTAATATCGGTCCGTATGTTTTTCCAGGCCCAGCCCGCTCCCAGAAAAGGCGAAGTAGTGGCCGTAGCCATACCGGCCCGGATAAAGAATCTTTTGTCGGGCACATACTGCATGCCTACCTGCACATTCACCGGCTTCTCTTCCGCTTTTATCATATCGGCACTGAGCAGCAGCTTTTCAGAAATTTCATAGCCTCCTCCTGCTTTGTAAACCCAGGCCATTTTTTCCTGTCCCTGCTTGCCAAACTTTCCGCCGGAAGGGTTAAACAGGTGCATACCGATATGCACCTGATCGGTAATATGCCAGAGAGTACCTATTTCCACCGTTACCGCTCCATCGCTTCCATAACCTGCCGCCCGGATCATGGCATAGTTGAACTGGATGCCCAGGTCTACCTGCCCCAGCTTTTTTCCATAGGCTAGACCGACCTGCGATTCATTGTATTCGCCCGATCCCTGGTAATGGGCTGCGAAGCCCCACCCGCCCAGACTGGTGGGCATTGCCACGACGGCGCTGTAACTGGTCAACTGTTCCAGCAGGAACCTTCTTTCGACGTACACACCTCCGCCTGCCTGCGGCAGGCGGGCCAGTGCGGCCTGATTGGCCGTGGCCGAAAAAACATCCACAAAATGGTAACTGTAAGCCCCCTGCCCTATGTAAGGGGCAGCCTGGGGATAACGAAGTGATTGTGCGGCGGCCGGCCATACGGCCAAGCAGTAACAGGATAGCAACCATGCTTTCAGGTTGCCGGGCAAGCAATAGTTTTTCAAGCAATTGGTTTTGGACTGGAAAAACTAACGTAAAAATTTAGGAAACAGATTAGCAATGTTACCTTTGCGCCATGCAAATTTTAGATGGGCAGCTTGTATCACAGGCTACAAAGGATGAATTGAAGATAAAGGTAGGTCAGTTAAGGACCGAAGGCAAGAAGATACCCCACCTGGCGGCCGTGCTGGTGGGCAATAATGGCGCCAGCGAAACGTATGTAGGTTCCAAAGTAAGGACTTGTGAAGAGATAGGCTTCAAATCCACCCTGATACGCCTGGATGAGAACATCAGCGAGTATAAATTACTGAAGGAAATTGAGGCGCTGAATAATGATCCTGATATTGATGGTATCCTGGTACAGCTCCCCCTGCCCAAACATATTTCCGATGAAGAGGTGATCAATACTATTGATCCTTCCAAGGATGTAGATGGTTTTCATCCTATCAGCGTAGGCCGGCTGGTACAGGGTCTGCCCACTTTTGTGGCGGCTACCCCGCATGGCATTATGCTGATCCTGGAGCATTATAAGGTCGAAACAAAAGGCAAACATGCCGTAGTAATAGGCCGCAGCAATATTGTAGGCCGCCCCATGAGCATTTTGCTGAGCGCCAATACCAATCCCGGTAACTGTACCGTTACCCTTTGTCATTCGCAAACTAAAAACCTGAAGGAGCTTTGCCTGCAGGCCGATATTATCGTAGCTGCCCTGGGCAAACCCGAGTTCCTGACTGCCGACATGGTGAAGGAAGGAGCGGTGGTAATTGATGTAGGCATTACCCGCGTGGCTGACGCCTCCAAGAAACGTGGCTATTCCATTAAAGGCGACGTGGACTTTACCAACGTATCTCCTAAATGCAGTTATATCACCCCCGTGCCGGGCGGTGTAGGTCCTATGACCATTGCCGCCCTGATGAAGAATACCTATGCGGCTTGCCTGGCGAAGAATTAGGCGTAATTTTGCCCCCATGGAAGTAAGTGCAGTACCGGCTGTGATCAGTTTGCCCGTGATGGAAGCCTTTTATACCATTCAGGGAGAAGGGTATTACCAGGGCAAGGCCGCCTATTTTATCCGGCTGGGCGGATGTGATGTAGGCTGCGTATGGTGTGATGTGAAAGAAAGCTGGGACGCCGCCAAACACCCCCTCCAAAGTATTGATGAAATGGTATCCGCCGCTGCTGCCTGGCCCGGCCGGATGGCCGTGGTCACCGGCGGAGAACCCCTGATGCATAACCTGGATGCCCTCACCGCAGCGCTCCATGAAGCTGGTTTCCAGACAAATATTGAAACCTCCGGCTCCTCCCCCCTGAGCGGGGAATGGGACTGGATCTGCCTATCGCCCAAAAAGTTCAAGTTCCCCCTGCCGGAGGTCCTCCCCCTGGCCAATGAACTGAAGGTGGTGATTTTCAATAAGAGCGACTTCGCCTGGGCCGAAAAGTATGCCGCCCAGGTATCTCCCTCCTGTAAATTGTACCTGCAGCCGGAATGGGACAAATCGAAGGAGATGACCCCCCTGATCATTGAATATATTAAAGAAAATCCTCAATGGGAGTTCTCCCTCCAGATCCATAAGTACATCAACGTACCCTGACAGATCCGGCCCGGAAATTGAAATAATCTGTTGTTACTTACGTTTTTAACAATTGGGCCCTATCTTCAGGGAAGAAAATATCGTCTAAGGATAAAAGGCCGTCTGAACCACAAAAATGTTAGCATGGGCATTAAACGCTTCTGTACCATATTGTCATTTCTTATTCTTCCTGTATTGGTCATAGCTCAATATGATCCCTCCAAAATGAAGCGGAAAGCAGTGGAGCTTTATGAAAGGGGCATCAGGCAAGCCCAGGAAGACGATTTTAAAGGTGGTATCAATACCTTGAAGGAGGCTGTAAAAATAGAGCCTCGTTTCCTCGATGCCTATCTCTCCATTGCCGGCATGTACGGCGAACTAAAAGATTACCAGGGCTCCATTGAAAATTATGAAAAGGCCAAAGCGATTGATGCCGCTTATTTCAAAGATTTCAACCTTCCCTTTTCTATCAACTTAGCCGGCAAAGGCGAATTCGCCAAAGCCCTTGAAGCAGTGAACGAGTTCCTGACCATTCCCAACCTGCATGAACAGAGCGTCAAAGCCGGGGAATTCCGCCGGAAAAGCTACCAGTTTGCCATTGAATACGCCAAACAAAAGCCGTTGCTGGATTATAAGTTTGAACCCCAGAATATGGGCGACAGTGTGAATTCTGTTTTTTCGGAATACTACCCTACCCTTACGATTGATGGCAATGAACTGATCATCACCCGCCGGGTAAAACATTATAATGAAGATTTTTTTGGCACTACCCGTGTGAATGGCAGGTGGTCTAAAGCCACGCCCCTTTCCGGCGATATTAATACCGATGCCAATGAAGGCGCCCAAACAATCTCCCAGGACGGGCAATGGCTGATTTTCACCGGCTGTAATTTCCCTGATGGCTATGGTAGCTGCGACTTGTATATTTCTTACCTCACTAACGACGGATGGAGCGCCCCCGTGAACCTGGGCAAGCGGGTGAATAGTGATGCCTGGGAATCGGCCCCCTCTTTATCGCCCGATAAGCGCGACCTGTATTTTGCCAGCAAACGCAATGACGGCTATGGCGGCAGTGATATTTATGTAAGCCATTATTTACCCAACGGACAATGGAGTGAAGCAGAGAACCTCGGCCCCGAAGTAAATACGGCCGGAGATGAAAGCTGCCCTTTTATGCATGCCGATAACCAGACTTTGTATTTCACCTCCAATGGTCACCTGGGCTATGGCGGCGATGACCTGTTTGTGATTAAGAAAGGCTCTAAAGACACCTGGGGCAAGGCGATGAACCTGGGCTACCCCATTAATACGATCGAAAATGAAGGCAGCCTGATCGTAGCGGCAGACGGTAAAACGGCTTATTACGCCAGCGACCGCAGCGACAGCAGGGGCGGACTGGATATTTATACATTTGAGTTAAGGAATGATATACGTCCGGCCAGAACGCTTTGGGTGAAAGGAAAGGTATTTGACAAGAAAACGACCAAAGGATTGCCTTCTGCTATTGAATTGACCGACCTCGCCACCCAGGAGGTGATGAGCAAGGTGCAAACAGATGAAACAGGTAATTACCTGGTTACTTTACCAGTGGGAAAAGATTATGCCTTTAATGTGAACCGTAAAGGATACCTGTTCTTCTCTGATAATTTCTCCCTGAGCCAGAAAGCGCCCGACTCCACATACCATATAGATATCCCATTACAGCCACTGGAAGCCAATGCTTCTATTGTGCTGAAGAATATTTTCTTCGACACCAGGCAATTTAGCCTGAAGCCGGAATCTACCACTGAACTGGATAAACTGTTTGTTTTGTTGCGCGACAATCCTACACTGCGCATACAGATCAGCGGTCATACCGATAATGTAGGCAAGCCGGAAGATAACCTCGTACTGTCTAACAATCGCGCACAGGCTGTGGTGAAATACCTGGTGAGCAAAGGCATTGATCAGCAACGCCTGTCATTCAAAGGCTTTGGCGAAACTGTGCCCGTAGCCGATAATGCTACCGAAGAAGGCCGCGCGCAGAACAGGCGCACAGAGATGAAGGTGATTAGTCATTAATCTGAACCAGGATTGGAAGGATTGAATGGGGCGTTTGTAGGGTGCAGCAATCAAACTGCATGACGGTGTTTCCAAAACACTTTCACCGCTCTCATATCCACTTTTTTTCTTGCTTGTGCCAGATCATAGTTTTCCTGCGCATGTAACCAAAATTGCGGCGTTGTATTGAAAGCTTTGCCCAGCTTTAAAGCCATTTCCGGTGTAATGCTCTGCTTACCATTGATAATGGCAGACAAAGTTTTCCTTGTCGTGTCGAGACCTTTGGCTACCTCTTCAATTGTGAAGTTTTTACCTGTTTCTTCGCGAAGACCTTCAATCGTTTCGCGTATCAATTCGCCCGGATGGGCGGGGTCAAACATTGGCATAAATCTAACAAGTAGTTGTTTCTATATCTTTTACTAAATTAGTATATTTTTACATATATTCATAGCTGAGTTCATGCTATGAAAAACGATCTTGTTTACCAGCTTGCCCTGACACAGGTGCCGCAGATCGGCCCGGTACATGCCAAAATACTGACGGCATATTTTGAAACTGCCGCTGCTATTTTTAAAGCCAGTATTTCCCAACTGGAAAAGATAGAAGGCATAGGCGCCGTACGGGCAGCCGCCATTCGTAAGTTTACCGATTTTGACAGCGTTGAAAAGGAGATTGATTTTATGGAGAAGTATAAGATCCGTCCCCTCTTCCTCACGGATGCAGACTATCCCCAACGCCTGCTGCATTGTTATGATGCTCCTGCCCTGCTCTTTTACCGCGGCGAGGCCAATCTCAATGCTTCCCGTATTGTAGCCATTGTTGGCACGCGCAGCCATACCGAATATGGCAAATCTATTACAGAAAAACTGGTGAAGGAACTGCAGGATACAGACGTGCTGGTAATAAGCGGTCTTGCCTTTGGTATTGATGCACTGGCGCATAAAGCAGCACTTAAGCACCACCTGCCTACCATAGGCGTACTGGCTCATGGACTGGATATAGTGTATCCTTCCCAGCATACCCAACTGGCCAAAGAGATGATCAAACAGGGCGGCGGATTACTCACTGAATTCAGAAGTGATACGAAGCCGGATAAACACAATTTCCCGGCACGCAACCGTATTGTGGCCGGAATGAGTGATGCTACTGTTGTGATTGAAACAGACATTAAAGGAGGCAGCATGATCACAGCCGAACTGGCCAACAGTTATAACAAAGATGTGTTTGCTTTTCCCGGTAAGGTCACCGATTCCAAAAGCGCCGGCTGCAATTACCTCGTCAGGACTAATAAAGCGATGTTGCTGACGGATACACAGGAGCTGATTGATATGATGGGATGGGCCGATGCCCGACAGCGAGCCAGGAAACAACAGCAGTTGTTTGTTGAATTAAGTCCGCAGGAAGAAACACTGGCACATATTTTACGCCAAAAAGAAGCTGTGCATATTGATGAGCTCAATATGCACAGCGGACTTAGCAGCAGCATGGTAGCAGCCGCTATTTTAAATATGGAATTACAGGGCGTGATACAAAGTCTGCCGGGGAAGCTATATAAGCTATTGTGATAATTCAAGTGATTGGGCCTTCTACCTGTTAACATTTTACTAACTTCCCCACCAAAACCAGCCCAAACGCAATACCAGCAAGGGATTCAGGCTTGTCTGAAAAAAATATTTTGGAACGTATTCACCTGTTACCCTACCTTTGCACATGGCAATAAGAAATACCGCTCCCCGGACAAAATCTCCCGTTTCAAGTAAGTTTTTTGGTGATGGTTTAACGTTTGATGACGTTTTACTGGTTCCTGCTTATTCGCAAGTCTTACCCCGCGAAGTAGACATCCGTACAAAACTTACCAAAGACATTACACTGAATCTTCCCATGCTTTCTTCTGCTATGGATACTGTAACAGAAGCCAACCTGGCTATTGCCCTGGCCCGTGAAGGCGGACTGGGTATCCTGCACAAGAATATGAGTATTGAAAAGCAGGCCGAGCAGGTGCGCAAGGTAAAACGCAGTGAAAGCGGACTGATCCTGGACCCCATTACTTTACATGAGGACGCCACGATCGGTGACGCCCTCCGCCTGATGAAAGAGAATAAGATCGGTGGTATTCCCATTGTAAACAATAGCCAAAAGCTGGTAGGTATCCTCACCAACCGCGACCTGCGCTTTGAAACAGCCCATGCCCGCAAGGTGAGTGAAGTGATGACGAAAGAGCTGATCACAGCCCCTGAAGGCACAGATATGAAGAAGGCAGGACACATATTGCGCCAGTATAAGATCGAGAAGTTACCAGTGATCAGGAAAGACGGCACCCTGATTGGCCTGATCACCTACCGCGATATCCTCCAGTTGCAAAGTTTTCCCAATGCGGTAAAAGACGCTTATGGCCGCCTGCTCACCGGCGCCGCCCTGGGCATTACCCGCGACCTGCTTGACAGGGCCTCTGCATTACAACAGATAGGTGTGGATATTGTATGTCTCGATAGTGCACATGGTCATAGCAAAGGAGTAATGGAAGCGCTGAAAGCGGTGAAAAAGAATTTCAAAAAGTTACAAGTAATAGCCGGAAATATAGGCACCGCCGCAGGCGCCAAAGCATTGGCCGAAGCAGGTGCAGATGCTGTAAAAGTAGGTATCGGGCCTGGCTCGATCTGTACTACCCGCATCGTAGCCGGCGCCGGCGTTCCCCAGATCACTGCGATCATGGAAGCGGCGTCTGTACTGCATAAGAAAGGCATCCCCCTCATTGCAGATGGAGGTATCCGTTATACCGGCGATATGGTGAAGGCCTTAGCTGCCGGCGCCAACCTGGTGATGATGGGCAGCGTATTTGCCGGTACAGAAGAAAGCCCCGGCGAAACAATCATTTATGAAGGCAGGAAGTTTAAGCAATACCGTGGTATGGGCTCCATTGGTGCGATGAGCCAGGGCAGCGGCGACCGCTACTTCCAGGATGTGGAAGATGATGTGAAGAAGTTTGTTCCGGAAGGTATTGAAGGCCGGGTGGCTTTTAAAGGACATTTAAGTGAGATCGTTTACCAATATGTAGGTGGCCTCCGCTCCGGTATGGGGTATTGCGGCGCCAAAGACATCAAAGCATTACAGCAGGCCCAGTTTGTACGCATTACCAATGCAGGTATGAAAGAGAGCCATGCACACGATATTGAAATTACGCGGGAAGCACCGAATTATAGCAGATAAAAAAGCAGCGAGCTATGAGTTGCGGGCTGCGAGCCCGGTTCGCGGCAGCACTCGTAGCTCGTTGCTCACAGCTCATAGCTTCTCTTTTTAGTAACTTGTACCTTGCCACTTGTTTTCCTATCTTTCGGAGAAATTACGGCCCATGCAACGAGCCCGGATAGTACTGTTACTCCTTCTCCCTTTTTTGATCCCGCGCAACGCATTTTCCCAGTCAGATTCCTGTAACCTGCGCATCAGCCTGCTCACCTGCAGTCCAGGCGAAGAATTGTATTCCACTTTTGGTCATACCGCCCTGCGGGTTACGGATGCAGCTACCGGCATGGATATCGTATTTAATTATGGTACGTTTGATATGGCTGATCCCATACAGTTTTATAAAGACTTTACACAAGGCTTAATGCTGTATTCGCTGTCTGCTTATCCATTCAGTGATTTTGTGTATGAATACCAAAGCGAGCAGCGGGGAGTTATTGAACAGGTATTACAGTTATCCTGTGCTGAAAAAAACAGGATATTCAATGCCCTTCGGGAGAATGCGCAGGAACAGAACCGGCACTATTACTATTATTTTCACCAGGACAACTGCACCACCCGCGCGCGGGATATGGTGATGAAGCATACCGACAGCCCTGTTGTATTCAAAAACATTTTACCGGCCGAAGTGCCCAGCTTCCGCGACCTGATCCATAGTTACCTGGATAAGGGCCATCAACCCTGGAGTAAATTTGGCATTGATATTTTGCTGGGCGGCAACCTGGATAAGAAAGTAAGTAACCTGGAAGCGATGTTCCTGCCCGATTACCTGATGAAAGGATTCGACAGTGCAAGCACAGGTCATAAATCCCTGGTTGGAACCACACAAACGATCCTTACTGTTCCTGCCCAGCCTGCAGCAACCAGCGCCTGGTTTACCCCTTTTGTACTGTTTATGGGCCTGTTTATCTTTATTACGATCTTATCATTTCAGAAGGCCAATTGGTCGGTAACCTTTTTACGGGTATTTGATATTTCCTTTTTTTTGCTGCTGGGTTTATTGGGTGTGTTGCTGATTACCCTTTGGCTGATCAGGATAGATACGGTGTGCCGTAATAATTTAAACCTGTTGTGGGCATTGCCTACACATCTGCCTGTCGTATTTGTAATGGCCCGGCAAAAGAAATGGGTTAAAACTTATTTCAGGGTAGTTTGTATATTGACTGTACTATCAGGCGCCTGCTGGTTCGTGTTGCCCCAGGCATTAAATCCAGCCATCGCCCCTATCCTTGGTCTGATCTTTGTCCGGGCTTATGCGCATAGTAAAAAGAAGTAATACCTTTCGTTTTCGACGCAGGCAAAGGTGCCACTTCTGCACATCAACAAACCAGGTATACCTATGGCAGCAACAGAGAAGTTTATAGATATTGACGGCCGTCCGCTTTTTTACCGTGTTATGGGAACCGGTAAACCCGTGGTGCTGCTGCATGGCTTTGCTGAAGATGGTACGATATGGCAGCACCAGGTAGCCGCCCTGCGGGCATCATACCGGCTTATTGTACCCGATCTGCCGGGTAGTGGCCGCTCGGGAATGAGTGAAGATATGAGCATGGAAGGGCTGGCAGCTTCGGTAAAACAGGTAATAGAAGAGGAGCTGCCGGGTAATGAGCGGGTTGTTATGATCGGCCATAGTATGGGTGGGTATATAACCCTGGCCTTTGCAGAAAAGTACCCTGAAAGGCTGAAGGCCATCGGCCTGTTCCATTCCACCGCGCGGGCCGATAATGAGGAAAGAAAAGCCCTGCGGCAGAAAGGCATTGAATTCATGCTGCAGCATGGGGCAGAGCTGTTTATGCAGCAAACTACCCCCAACCAGTTTTCCCCTTCCTTTAAGCAGGCACACCCGGAGGTGGTAAGGGAAATTCTTGAGCGGTATTCCAACTTTTCCAATGAATCGCTCGTACAATACTACAGGGCTATGATGGTGCGTCCGGACCGGACCGACATATTAAAAAAATCTATCTGGCCAGTGCTGTTGATTGCAGGTGAACACGATATGGGTATACCACCGGAACAACTGATGCAACAGAGTTACCTGCCTTCGCTGTCATATATCCACCTGCTGAAACATTCCGCACACATGGGAATGCTGGAGGAACAGGAGCTGAGCAACAAGTTCCTGGCGGATTTCCTGGCAGAAGTATGCATTGTTTAACTAAACCACTATGAGAAGCAGGTGATTACATGAAGAAAGCCTTTTTCATATCTATTTTTTTATCCTGCCTTATCCAGCGATCGTTTGCGGCACACGTAAGGGGTGGTGAGATGTATTATCGCTATGACAGCGCCAATTCCACCGCTACCATGTCCCGGTACATTGTTACTTTAAAGCTTTATATAGATTGTAATGCCGGGCAGGGTCAATTGGAGAATGTAGCTCCTTTTACCGTATTCGACAAGTCGAATAACGCGCAGATCATGAACATCACGGTCGATCTTACCCGTGAAGAATGGATACGTTATGACCCTAATTCCAATCCCTGTATTACCAATCCGCCTACTGACGTATGCTACCGCCTCCGTTACTTTGTAAAAACGATTGACCTGCCTGTTAATGCCGCCGGTTATGTGATCGCTTATCAACGGTGCTGCCGGATAGCAGATATCCGGAATATGCCGGACCCGACGAATAATTACGGCGCTACTTATATGTGTGAAGTCCCGGGCACCATAAGCGGTGTAACCCGTCCTTCCTATAAGAACTCAAGCCCTACTTTTAATCCTAATGACGCAGTAGCCATTTGCTATGGATCGCCTTTTACGTTTGATTTTTCAGCTACTGATGATGATAAAGATTCTGTCGTTTACCAATTGTGCAATGCCTATAACGGTGGTGGCCCCAATATGCAGTCAGAAAATTGCGCTACCTGCGCCCGGCCTAACCCGGCTGCTCCCCCGCCTTACAGTTCCATCCCCTACAGGTCGCCGTACAATGGTACATCGCCTTTAGGCTTCAATGTAACGATCAATTCCGCTACCGGGTTATTATCGGGTGTAGCGCCCAGTGTGGAAGGTCAGTATGTGGTAACGGCCTGCGCCTATGAATACCGCGATGGCGTACTGATCAATGTACACCGGAAGGACATCCATATCCGCGTATCGGATTGCATACCCCTGAAAGCATTGCTGAAACCTGATTATTCTTATTGTGACGATTTCCTGGTGACGTTCAAGAATGAGCAGGCAAACCCGGCCAATTCGGTCTATATCTGGCAGTATGGAGATAATACGAAGCCCGATACCACGACTGACCTGGAAGGAAGGGTACAACACCTGTTTGCCGATACAGGCACTTATACGATTAAACTGAAGGTGATACTGGCCGGTCAATGTGTGGACTCCACCACTACTCTGGCGAAGGTATATCCAGGTTTCTTCCCCAATTTCGATGTAATAGGCACCTGCTTGTTAAAACCCATAACGTTTATTGACCGTACCACTTCCCGCTATGGCTTTGCCAATAAATGGCGCTGGAATTTTGGTGATGAAACGACGCTGGCAGATACTTCTCATGCCAATCCGGCTTCCTGGCAATACAGTACTATAGGGCTTAAACCGGTACAGTTGATCGTAGAGAGCAATAAAGGATGTATAGATACCATTACGAAGGATGCCGATGTGCGTGATAAACCGCCTATTACCCTGGCCTTTAAAGACACGCTTATCTGTAGCAATGCGCTGGTACAGGATACACTGCAATTACATGCTTCGGGCAATGGTGTATTCAGTTGGTCGCCGCTGGTGGAAATACTACGTACCAATACACCCGATCCATTGGTATTTCCCAAAACCACCACTACCTACCATGTACAGTTGGATGAAAATGGGTGCGTAAGTGAAGATAGCGTGCGGGTGCGGGTGGTACCGGTTGTTACGCTTGAATTGGGAAACCCTATTACGATTTGTCTTACGGATACTATACAACTACAACCTGTGACCGACGGGCTGAAGTTTACCTGGACTACCAATCCATCGCCCAGCCCCATTAGTGATACGAAGGTGAAGGAACCGTATGTTTCTCCTACCGATGCGTTTACCACTTATTCGGTATTGGCTGAGATTGGTAAATGTTCATCAATTGATGATGTTACGATTAAAACGGTACCTTATCCTACTGCCAATGCTGGCGCTGATACAACTATCTGTTTTGAAGATACAGCCAGCCTGAACGCTTCTATGGTCGGCGCACGGTTTGAATGGACACCGGCCAGCACGCTCAGCAATCCTAATATCCTGAATCCACTGGCCTTCCCGCGCAGGACTACCGAGTATGTATTCAGTGTATGGGACGATCTCGGCTGTCCCAAGCCGAAACGTGATACCATAGAAGTTACGGTAAGGCCACGGCTGTTTGCTTTTGCCGGCAATGATACGGCGGTAGTTCTTGGACAGCCCCTGCAACTGAATGGCTCAGGCGCTGATTTTTATGAATGGCTGCCCGCCACTTATCTTAACCGGAATAATATTAAGAACCCGATTGCCCATTTGAGCAATAGCTTTTCCTATGAGCTGCGGGTGTATACACAAGAGGGGTGCTTTGACCTGGATACGATCAATATTAAGGTCTTCCGCACCAATCCGGAGATCTTTGTTCCCAATGCCTTCAGGCCCGATGGGCACCAGAATAATGTACTGCGCCCCATACCGGTGGGCATTACCCAGATGGAGTATTTCAGGGTCTTCAACCGCTGGGGACAGTTGGTATTCCAAACCACCCAACATGGCAAGGGATGGGATGGCAAGCTGGGTGGCAAGCCCCAGGATTCCGGTATGTATGTATGGGAAGTGCGGGGTAAGGATTATACCGGCAAAACAGTGGTGAAGAAAGGTACGGCGGTACTTTTAAGGTAGTCCGGGCTTATCTTGCAGCCCTAAAGAAACATGTATGTCTACTATAGCACTGATCACCGGCGCTACGTCGGGTTTCGGCAAGGCACTGGCCATTAAATTTGCCGCCAATCATTATAACCTCATTATCACCGGCCGCCGGGCCGACCGTTTACAGGAATTAAAAAACACATTAACAAGCACTTACGGTATTGAAGTAACAACACTCTGCTTTGATGTGCGCAGCCGCAAAGCCACTTTTGAGGCCATTGAACAGTTGCCGGCTTCCTGGAAAGCCATCGATGTATTGATCAATAATGCCGGGCTGGCATTGGGGAGGGATTATTTTGATGATGCCTCCCTGGATGACTGGGATACCATGATAGATACGAATGTAAAAGGATTGCTGTATGTAACCAAGGCTGTGATTCCCAGCATGATAGAACGCAGAAAAGGACATATTATCAATATTGGCTCTACGGCGGGTAAAGAGGTTTATGAAAAAGGGAACACTTATTGCGCTACAAAACATGCGGTGGATGCTGTTTCTCAGGCTATGCGTATTGATCTGCTGCGCCACCGGATCAAGGTGACGGCCATACATCCGGGTGCTGCAGATACGGAATTTTCCACAGTACGCTTCAAAGGCGATGAGGAACAGGCGCGGAAAGTATATGAAGGGTATGAGCCGCTGGCTGCCGGGGATGTAGCCGAGGTGGTGTATTATACCGCTACCCTGCCGCCACATGTTTGTATCAATGACCTGGAGATGACCTGTACAGCGCAGGCTAGTTCTTTTTATCTATATAAGGAACAGTAATTGAAGGGATTAAGGAGAAACCTATAGCTGCACGGGAAATAATACAGGGAGCATTGTGATTTCTGGATGATTTGATTATTTTTGAATGGTATCATAATCCACATCCCTAAAAAAACCGTCCGTTATGGTTAAGTTCCTGTGCAAGACCACATTGCCCGTCTTACTCCTTTTTTTCACCAATTCTTTATTGGCGCAAGATGTTATTAAGCAGCAAAGCTGTGATGGTAATCCTTATCAGCAAACGGTAGACAGCCTGAAGCAGGTGTATTCCGCCCAGGGGTTTACCTTATTGCGGGAAGCCTCTATGATCATGGAGAGTGAGTATGAGATGCCTATTGTGATGCCCATGAATCAAGGTACAGGATACCAGTTTATTTTTATCGGTGATCCCACTTCCAAACTGTATGAAGTACGTATGTACGACTGGAATGAAAAGCAGGTGATCTATAAAAGGAACCTGTGGGGAGATGTTGATGGCAATATCATCAGCTACAACTATGTTCCCCAGTTCACCGAGTACCACATGATCAAACCGGTGCAGGTAAATAAGAAGAAGAAGAAACTATGCGGCTATGTAATGCTGCTGAAGAAAACCGGTCCCGGCGATCAGCAACAGAGTAAAAGCACCAAATAAGTATTATCCATACAAACCGAAGCTTATTGAATATATCTACTCGTTTATTAAAGAAAGGGTGAGCCGCCTTTGGAAGGCGACCCACCCTTTTAAATTTCATCTTATTTCTTATTGTTGAACAAGGTATAGAACAGGCTGATCTGTATAACGCCGTTCTTAAAATCAGGGTCAATATCTCCCGCATCAAAATCACCTACCTTGGAAATCCCGGCTGTATAACGGGCTCCGATACCTAATCCTGAGGAGCTATGCCAGCCAAGTCCGCCGGCAATAGACAGGTCGGTGCTTTTAGCAAAGTCTTCTATCGGCATGTCCTCTATGTCTTCACTTACCTTAAAGCCTATCTGCGGTCCTGCTTCGAGGAAAAAGCCACCCGTAAAACGATATTTCAATAATACCGGCACGTTGATGTAAGATATCTTCCAGTTTTTCTCATCGCCTGCTTCTTTTATTTTAGCACCCTGAGAAGAGAATAATACTTCCGGTTGTAAAGCGAGGTGTTCGCCAAAAAAGAAGCTCACAAAACCACCTCCATGAAAACCTACCAATGCTTTTTTATCAAGGTTCTCAAATTCCCCCCCGGTAAAGTTACTGATGTTAACACCGGCCTTTATTCCCAACTGGAAGGTCTGAGCAAAACCAGTGGCACCAATCAGTAATAAACCAGCAACGATTAATTTTTTCATACATGAGTTTTTTGATGAATAGGTATTTATTTATCATGATTAGTCCTTCTGCAGGACAAAAAATCCCTATGCAAATCTCATGCTTGGGGTACCTGGTTGCTGGTCACTTGGTGCTGGTAATTCAGGTTCAAGTCACTGAGTAAGCTTAAATGCCAGCAATTGGCCGGGAGTAAGCAACCAGTAACTAATAACCAGCAACCAGCATTCTACTGTGCGAGGGATATGCGGATCTGCACCCCTGCACGGGTGTTGGTAATAGGTGGTGAAGTTGATATTTTAGGTGTTACACGTCTTTGTTCAAAATACAGTTTAATGTTAACCCGGTTACTGATCACATAATCAACAGTAGGATTAATGAAGATCACTTTCTGACCGGCTGTTGGCAAAGCCTGATCCTGATCTAACCGGCTGTTGGAAGTGATATCATCACGGATGCTGAAGTCCAGCCGGAAGCTGGCATCATTATCCAGTGGCTTGCCCTTCCATTTAATGAAGGAGAATAAACCACGCTTACGGTAACCGGCCCCTATTTCAAATTCTGTAGAGCGGTTTTCACTAAGCTGGAAATCTATCAGGCTTAAACTTAATTGTCTTGATTTTTTGTATCCAAACCGGGCAGTTAACTGGTTGGTGAACTGCATATCAAAGTCAATAAGCGGCTCAAAGCGCTCACCGATCGTGATGTTAGGAACAAGGAAATAGGGGACATAGTTACCCGAAGTAGAATCAATAAACTTGGGGTAACCGGCTACTCCAACCTCCTCCTGGTACAGCAGTGCTGAGTTAAAGCTGTTCATGCTTAACTGGCTGTTGTACCGGTGTGAAACAGTGAAGCTGGTAAATATTTTTTCCATGCCCTTTATGCGGGTTAACCCTGTATAGGTAATCCCCCAGTTGGGCTTGGGCAAGATACCGGAGAAAGGATTGGAACGGATATTCGGGTTGCTTTGCTTGATCAGCGGTACACTATTGGGATCTTTCCCGGTATAGGCTGCAATGAAGGCCGGTAATAATACATCCTGTGCATAGCGGTTATAACCCGTATAGAAACCATCCGGCTGGAATTTTTCGTTGTCCGGCCGGTTCTGCCAGTTGGGGTTTTTCTCTGCCAGCCGTTTAGAGAGGATAATGCGGTAGCTCTCGAATTTCTTAAATGTTTCAGACACTTCATTGGGCTTCACCGGTGTGAACAGGGTCTGGAATGAGATATAGCTCACACTGAAACTACCGGCCGTATAAGGCGCCAGGCGGGCAAAGTTGGTGCCCAGCCCGGTAGTGTCTTTATACAGTTCCTGGTATGTTTTACCGAATGTTTTATCGAGGTTGAGATCAATGGTCAGGTCACGGATAGGCATGAGTTGGGCATTGATCGTTATCTTCTGCGTGTAATCCTGCCTGTTCTGGAAGTTGAATAAAGAATCGGCGGTAAGCCATCCTTTCTTCGCCATGGTATTGATGAAGTTTGTATCGGGCTGCTTACCGAAGATAAAGCCCAGGCCCGGCGCCATGGATTTGAAGTTCATACCCAATGCGCGGGTACTGTCGGTATATCCATAAATAGTAGCGCTGGCATTCTCCGAATACTGAACGTTCATACGCTTCAGCATAGTGAGGAAGCGGCCGGCAAACTTTACGCCGCTGCTTAATTGCAGGGGTTGACTGCGGTCTCTTTTCACGCGCTTCTTTTTGCCCGTGGTATCTTGTTTATTGGCATTGGGCACAGGCGGCTGTTGCGGCGCAGCCGGAGCCCCTTCCTCATCAAATGCCCGCAACAACCTCGACTTACTGTATAAACGTGTAAAGTCGAACTCTGCATTCAGGCCCTTTTGCTGGGTATTGGAAATGGTATTACCCAGGTTACGGGCAATGAGGGAGGCGCCTATCCAATCAAACGAAGCCACATAATTGGCCCTGATGGTCGTCCAGTCCAGCAAGGGGATTTTGCTGGTGGGTAATGTATAAGAGAAGTTTGCCGTTTGCGTATAAGAAATGGTACGGCCACCCTTCCACAGGTTATCCCACATACGCTTGCGTTCCGCCTTGTCCAGGCGGCCACTGTCTTCATCAATCCATGCCTTATTGGTAGCCTGGAAATCCACGTTGAATGACCTGGTAAGGTCCCAACGAAGATTATAAATACGGTCGAAGGTGAAATACTTATCATAGGTCTCGGGCAGGGAACCCTTTGGCTCACCCACATTGCGCGGACGGTAAGCGCCGAACTGGCGGTTGACATCGGCCCTGAAGCCCAGCAATGACGGCAACGGGTTAAGGTTAAAATCCTTGATAAATGCGAGCCAGGGAGACTTTGACTTGATAAGCCTTTTAGCTGGCTCCCAGTATTTGGGAGAAGAGGAATAGTTATACCCCAGGCCGGCCCGGTGACGGGTAAGCTCATTTTTTTCTATCAGGGGATTGTGTTGTTCTTCCTTATAGTAAGAGTAACTGACATCAATGTTCTCAATACTCCAGATATGCTGCTTTTTACCACTGATGTTGTTCTTCTTCACATTGGTGAAGTTGACCGACTTGATGGTCTTCACATCTACTGCATCCTCACGGATAGAGTCTTTCTGGTTGCCGGGAGCGGCTTTTATTTTATCCTTTAATTTAATATCGAGGTCATAAGGATCATATTCCGGCGTGCTCACGCTTTTGGAATAGCTGGCATAGAAAGGAATGGAGATGCCGGCTTTCTGGGGCAACAGTTTGCCCAGCTCCAGTTGGGTAGCTACATCAAACTGTGTAAAATCTTCCCGGGAGCGTTCATTCACCCGTTGTTCTATGGTGCCAAAGCCGGTACTGTGGTAGTTGCCTGAAATGTACAGGGTACCCAGGTCGGCCAGTTTAAAGTCAATACGGCCCAATGCAGCCCAGGCGCCTTTTTCATTCAGCTCACTGAGGCGAAGCTCATTGATCCACACTTCGGTACAGGCCTGCTCACGGTGGCGATTCTCCACACCTGTAAAGAATACACGCACTTCGCCCAGGTTGGGATTACCAAGGATGGCATATTCTTTACCATCGGCATCCGTTTCTCTGAAATAGGTGGCATTGTTACCGCTGTTGTTGCGGGTGACCTTTAGTTTAGTAAGCCTGTCCAATGCCAGGTTCAGTTCATTCTGCGCCGGCCATATCAGGTCTTCCGAACTGGTATTCCATGGCGTGATCTTTAAGGGTATACGGATCTCATAAAAGTTGTTGATAAGATCATTACCCAGCCTGATCACACCATATAGTTCATTATCCTTGATATCATTGCTGAAGTTGACCGACTCCGCATGCATATACATTTGTAAGCGGCCATATTGACGCAGGTCGAGGTTCATGGTTTTGAACACACCACGGGTTTCCTTGATGGGCAGTCCGCATACCTGCAGGCTCAATGATTGTTCATTCAGCAGGAGGTTTACGTTGTTGTTGCTGAGCTGTTGCTGACGAACTACCCCGGGCGGTGTTCTGTACGGTACAGGTTCGCGTGAGTAGTTCTCCTCAATATTAACAGCCAGTTGATTGAAAGAAGTGGGTGAATTGGCAGGGATGGTAACATACTGACCGGTGGTATCCAATTCATAATTGAAACGCCTCCATTGGTTGCGCACCAGTTCCAGTTTGGCAAAACGCAATACCACTGAATCAGTAAAGCCGGTCAGGTACATCCGGATAAAACGGACCGATTTGAAGTCGGGGATATTACCAATCTTGGCCTGGTACTCTGCAATAGGAATGCGGAAGAGGTACCAGGTTTCGGGCATGTTACCACCGGAAGCAGGAACACCAACACTATCAGTAATGAAATTACGGCCCACCTGGAATTCGCTTTTTTTCAATTCTACTTTATACTCAAAATATTCTTCGAGTTCATTGAGGGTATTATCCCGGTTGAATTCTTCCTGGTCGGGATATAAGGTAAAGGCGCTCACAAATTCTGAGCCCGAGCTGGCCACCGGAGAGTTGCCCTGCGGGCTGTTGATCTGTTTATAACGACCCAGGATACCTGCCCTGGAAGCATCATAAACGCCATCGCGGTAGTTGGTGAAATTATCACTGGCCGGGTCCTGAAAAGCCTGGGTGTAAATGGGAGAGGTACTGCCAAAGTTAGCTGCGAGCTGGTTAAGGTAAGCCTGGAATTTTCTGCGCTCTGCTATATCATCCAGCCCATCAAAACCGGCATCCTGCAAAGGCCTGTCTGCAGGATCATTACTGAACGCCTGTGTTACCTGGATGGGATTGGCGGGCACTTTACCCCACCTGGTGGCGGAGTCTTCCAATGCTTTGGTCACTGCACCGCTGATACCGTTTTCAAAGAAGCGCTTGCCATCTTTCAGTACATCTTCAGATATATTACCCAGGTTAAAATACAATTGACCACCACTGCTGGAAGGGTTTTTCAGGTAGGGGTCCTGCAACCAGAACTCAATAAATTCTACGTTGCCGGTTTCAAAATCCACCTGGTCAATACCCCGCATAATACCACCCCACCTCTTTTCGGGGTTGAGCAGCTTACCGTCTGCATCCACATTCACAGCGTCAAAGTTATAAGGACCTCTGTCCTGTGGATAATAGGCCATATCGAAAGTAATCAATTGCGCCTGGCCAAATTCGGGTGTACGGTTGCGAAAGATCTGCGTTACGTTCACCGAACGGATACGCGGATCAGTGAAGTCTTCATACGACTTAACAGGATTGTTGGCCGCTCTTCTGTCCTGCAATACCGGTTCTATATTGTACCAGGCAATTTTAGCACGGTTATACCCATAAGGTAATGAGTCGCGGTACTCGGCTTCCGGAAACAGGCCGGTACCATCGCTGGATGGCGTGGAAGAGATACCCCAGTTGGTCAACGGGAAACGGAGGTCAATAGCATTGCGGGCGCCTTCAAAGTCGTCTATAAAGATAAGCCCGCTGCTTCCTTTACCGATCTGTTTGGGGTGACCGGGTTTCAGGTAAGCGGCCTCGCCATAGGCGGTGATGGTACTCATCTCCGTGGTATTATAGAAAGGCAGTTTATCCAGCCAGCGGGTGAGGCGTGGCGCTTCAGTACGGTAATTGAAATCTACTCCGTACATCGTATTCTTGATTGGGTCTTCGCTATAGCCTGTTTTTGTATAGAAAGGCCGCTCTGCCAGCCGCACCATGGTGGCCCCGATCTGCAGAGATTCCCGGGCGGTATTTTTGGCCATATAGTCGAGCCGTAGCCCCATGAAACTTCGCTGCTGTATACCAAACCCGGCATTGTTCTCAAACTGTACATTTACCGGCAGGCCCGAGTTGAGGATGGCCTGGTTAATGATCTTCACCCTGCCCAGGTTATAATCCACTTCATAATCTATATTCTCCCGCAATACCTGTCCGCCTGCTGTTACGCTGACCGAGCCCTGCGGCACATTGAAGGCGCCCAACTCGATCTCCGAACTGGAATTGCCTTTGGCCGAACCACTGATGATGTACCGGTCGAGGTTGGCGTAGGTTTTGGCAATTTCCTTGATGGTATCGTATAGCGGGTAGTACACATATTTGTCCCGTAAGTTCTGCGGACTGGAAGCAAAAGCCTGGTCGGCCAGGTCTCGGCCAAAAGGCTCCAGGAAGGGGAAGATGATCCTGGCCTGCTGGGAGATCACAGTAAATCCTTCAATATAGTCAAACACCCCGTCGGGTAATGGGTCATTCCGGGCATTGAGCCGGTCAAGGTTCAGGACAGTGATCAGTGGTACACCGGGTTTATCGCCTTCGGGCAGGAAACGTTTTTTACCGAGGCTGGGCTCTTCATATAGTACGTTGAGTTTGAAATCGCCGGGCTGGATGCTGGACAGGTAGCTGCCATCGGGCGCTTTCAGAGAATAGACGTTTTTCATCATCAGTTCCCACAAAGGCAGGTTGGTACGCTGGGAAGTAGCTTTCAGCAATTTAAGGAAGAGCACTTTCTGGGTACCGGATACAGCGGCCGTAGTATCGGGCGGCACATCCTGGGAGAATTCACCCACCTGGTAGATCTTTCCATTGTAGCTGTATTGAAAGGCAACACCCAACACTTCATCGGGCTGCAGGGGCTGGCTTAACGACAAAAACCCTACCTGCGGGTTGAAATAGAAATCAGCAGGACTGAGTTTCCGGGCAAATGTTTTCTCAAAATCCTGCACCGCCCGCAAACCCATAGAGGTCAGTTTACCGGTTACTGCAGAAGGGCCCCGGCTAACGGGATCATTGGCCAGCCGGCTGTACAGTCCATTCACTCTATTGTCCGGCATACCATTGGGCGGGAAAACGGTACCCGGGCCCAATGTCTGGTTAAAAGGATTGGGCTCGCCCAGGTCCATTAGCCCCACAATATCCCTTGTTTCAGTGGTAGAACCGTTGCGGTTGGTAACCCATACTTCGACCCGCAGGATCTGTACCTGAGAATTCACCACCGGCAGGTTGGACATGGCCTTGTTAAAGTTGTCCTTGAAGTAGTGGGCCATGAGGAAGTGCCGGTTCTCTTCATAATCATTGGCTTTGAATTCAAAAGACATACTGGAGGACCCACCCTTCAATCCCATGGACTGCCTTTGGGAGCGCTGGTTGGCCAATACCCCTGTTACAAAGAGTTTCCCGAACTGTAACTGGGTTTTGATACCAAATAACTGCTGGGCGCCGGGTATGAGGGAGCCTTTTGAAGAGAAAGCGATGTTACCTGCTTCAATGCGTTTAATGATCTCATCATCTGTACCGGTATAGTCCAGTTTGAGTTGATTATCAAAGTCAAAATTGGCGAGGGTATTATAGTTGATCGGTAATTTCAGCTTATCGCCAATGTTACCGATAACGCTCAGGTTGGCATTCATGTCAAAGTCAAGGCCCCCGTTACGACGCGCTCTTTCCGGCAATGCGGGGTTCTTGATGTTCTGCCCCTGATAGCCGGCAATGATGTTCACTTCACCCTGTGGTCTGATCTCTACTTTGCCGTTGCCGAAGATGCGGTTGAACAGGTTGTCCGTAACGGACATTTTAGGCTGTAACAGTTTTTTGTTCAGGCTGCTGAGGATATTGGACCGTTGTTTAAAGTAGTCCACCTCCATTTTGCGGGCCTGCAGTGCCATGAATTCATCGAAGGTGAGGTAGGTAGGCTTACGGTAATAGAAACCGCCTACTTTCTCTATGATGTAGTATTGCTTTGTTTTAGGATCGTATACAACTGAGTCTGTTATGTTTACAGGATCTCTCAGGTCAAGGGAAGACCTCCGGGGACTTGAGTAACGGTCGCCACGACGGTCATGAATAGGAAATTTGAGCGTATCGATACCGATACGTGGTGCAGGTGCCTGAGCAGGCGCTTGCTGCGCTGTAGCTGTTAAACAGCATACAATCATCATTGCAGCGCTAAGAAAGGCTGTAAGTGTAATGTGGTTGAATGTGCGGACCAATCTTTTTTCTCCAAGAATTAGTAAGGTAGAATTCCGTTTGCGATAGGCTTAGAGTGTTTTTAAAGCTTTCTTGATAATATCTTCTACTACGGCGAGGTCCGGCTGAGCTTTTAGTACTTTTTGAACAGCTTGTTCACCAGCGGCCCGGGGTATCCCCAGCGCCATCAGAGCATTTAACGCATCTTGTTCCAACGTATTGTTTTTCAAGGGGGAAATATTTGCATCCAGGGTGGTTTTGCTTATTTTATCCCTCAATTCCAGCACAATACGTTCGGCAGATTTTTTTCCAATGCCTTTGATACTTTCCAGTTGCCTGGTATTACCATTGGCAATGGCACGCACAATTTCATCGGGCTTCAACGAAGACAACATCATACGGGCGGTTGCTGCACCCACACCGGATACGCTGATGAGCATGAGGAACAGCTCTTTTTCTGCTACCTCCGAAAAGCCATATAATATGTGCGCATCTTCGCGGATATGGAGGAAAGTGTATAATAAACCCTTTTCGAGTTCCTGTATGGCGGAATAGGTGTTCAAACTAATGTGTAACTCATATCCTACGCCATTGGCTTCCACATGTACTACAGCCGGTGTTTTATACACGAAATTGCCCCGTATAAACGCGATCATGGTTGCGAAAATAAGGGAAATTATAGTTTCCCGCCCTTGGTTTACTGTTTTTAGTTACGCGCTTGTTAAAAGTAATTTTTACATAACACAATCGTTTATTTGACTTAACGTTGGGTACAGGTAGTCAGAGTTCTGCCCCGGACTTCCGACTTTTCCCTAATTTTGCCCACTCTTTAATGTTCTTTTTCAATATCTAAAGCGATTTATAGTAGCATGAGTCAAAAAATAACGGCTGCCATCACCGCAGTGGGTGGCTATGTTCCCGAAGACAGGCTGACGAATTTCGACCTGGAAAAGATGGTAGATACCAATGATGAATGGATCCGTACACGTACCGGCATTAGCGAAAGAAGGATACTGAAAGGAGAAGGCCTGGCCACTTCCGATATGGTAGTACCGGCGGTTAGGCAATTATGTGAAAAGAGAGGCATTGACCCTTCCGAGATTGATGCGCTGATCGTAGGCACAGTAACGCCCGATATGATGTTTCCCTCCACCGCCAACCTGGCCTGCCATAAACTAGGCGCTAAAAACGCCTGGGGATTTGACTTGCTAGCTGCCTGCTCCGGCTTCCTCTATTCCCTCACTACCGGGGCCTCCCTGGTGGAAAGCGGACGCTATAAGAAGGTAGTGGTAGTAGGCGCCGATAAGATGAGCGCTATTATTAATTATAATGACCGCGCTACCTGTATCATTTTTGGTGATGGCGCAGGCGCCGTATTACTGGAACCCGGCACAGACGGCTATGGCGTGCAGGATAGCATCCTGCGGAGTGATGGCTCGGGCGGTAATTACCTGCACATGAAAGGCGGCGGCTCCTTACGCCCGGCCTCCCAGGAAACAGTAGCCAATAATGAGCACTATGCTTACCAGGAAGGTCAGGCGGTATTCAAGTTTGCCGTAAAGGGCATGGCCGACGTAAGCGCTGAGCTGCTGGAGCGTAATCAACTTACCGGTAATGATATTGCCTGGCTGGTGCCGCACCAGGCCAATAAACGTATTATTGATGCTACAGCCGACCGTATGGGCCTTTCCCATGATAAGGTAATGCTGAACATACAACGTTATGGCAATACGACCGCTGCTACCATCCCCCTCTGTTTATGGGATTGGGAAAAGCAATTGAAGAAAGGCGATAACCTGGTATTGGCAGCTTTCGGAGGCGGCTTCACCTGGGGCGCTACGCTCGTAAAATGGGCTTATTAATTTTCTTTACATTATTTTATTATGGCAGATCAAAACTTTCCGCTGACCGGTTTCAGCTCGCTGGCCATTCATGGTGGTCATGAGCAGGACCCGCGATATGCGCACCTTACCCCCATTTACGCTACTTCTACTTTTGTATACGATTCTGCAGAACAAGGCATGCGTCGCTTCAGCGGAAAGGAAGACGGATATATTTATTCCCGCTGGGGCAATCCTACGATGGAAGAAGCAGCCGATAAGATCGCTGCCATGGAAAGCTTTGGCATTACAGATGCCGGCGGCCGTCCCATCACTGTAAAGGGTTATCTGCAGGCATCCGGCATGGCTGCTGTCAATACCCTGTTCATGAGCACCCTGAAGACAGGTGATAAGATCCTTTCCCACTATTCCCTGTATGGAGGATCGCAGGAGTTTATGGATAAGCTGTTGCCTGAATTTGGCATCAGCGTGGTGATTGCCGACCTGCGCGATCTGGATAAAGCAGCAGCAGCCCTGAAAGCAGACCCTGCCATTAAGATGGTGTACCTGGAAACGCCGGCCAATCCTACCCTGCAATGCGTGGATATTGAAGCGCTGACAAAGCTGGGCAAACAATATGGTAAGATCGTTGCCTGCGATAATACGTTTGCCACGCCTTACCTGCAGCAACCTTTCCGGTTTGGCGTTGACTTTGTGATCCATTCTACCACCAAGTTCCTGAATGGCCATGGCACTTCCATTGGTGGCATCGTACTGGGACGTGATGTGGAGTTTATGAATGCCTGGGCCTATAAAGTACACAAGCTGCTGGGCGGCAACAGCAATCCTTTCGATGCCTTCCTGCTTATCAATGGCATGAAAACACTGGAAGTACGTATGGAGCGCCATTGCCACAATGCTATGGAAGTAGCCGGCTTCCTCGAAGGTCATGCGGCTGTAGCCAAAGTAAATTATACCGGCCTGCCCAGCCATCCTGATTATTATATTTCTTCCAAACAGATGCGTCATCCCGGCGCTATGCTGAGCATTGAGCTGAAGGGAGGTATCCAGGCAGGCATTGATATGATGAACAGCCTGAAAATGTGTACCCGCACGGTATCATTGGGCACCTGCGATACGCTGATGTGCCATCCTGCTTCGATGACACATTACAGTGTACCCAAAGCGCAACGGGAACAATATGGCATTACTGACGGGCTGATACGGATTAGTGTTGGCATGGAAAATATCCAGGATATTATTGCGGATATGGATCAGGCATTGAAGTGAAAAGCAAGTGGGAAGTAGCGAGTGGCTAGTGGGAAAACACTGGCAGCGAACACTTGCCACTAGCCACTTACTACTAGCCAGAAACGACCTTCAGTTAATTATTTATTATTGTATGAGCATCAGTATAAGGAAAGCAGTCAAAGAAGATTGCCCACGTTTGATGGAACTGGTAGAGGAACTGGCCGTGTTTGAAAAAGCGCCGGACCAGGTAACCGTGACGATGGAGCATTTCGTAGAAAGCGGTTTTGGCCCCAACCCGGTATGGTGGGCCTTTGTGGCAGAAGAAGACGGCCAGGTCCAGGGCTTTGCTTTATACTATATCCGTTATTCCACCTGGAAAGGACAGCGTATTTACCTGGAAGACCTGCTGGTGAGCGAGGCTATGCGCGGAAAAGGCATGGGTAAGCTATTATTTGAGCGGGTGCTGCAGGAAGCAAAAGACAATAATTACAGTGGCATGGTATGGCAGGTGCTCGACTGGAATGAACCGGCTATTAATTTCTATAAGAAGTATAATGCGGTGATTGATGACGAATGGTTGAATTGCACCATCAATTTATAACAGGGATTATTGTATCCGCTCAAACTCAATAAGGTCGGGCAATGCATTACGCCCGTAGAAACGCTGAATGGTAAAGCTCTTGCGGTCGGCATTTACGACGAAACTATATTTGGTATAAACGGAAGAAGAACTCAGCATAGACCTCATGTAAATGGCATTGATGCTGTTATCCGCAAAATAATAACTGTATATAGCGCTGTGGTTAATGAGGTAATCAGGATTTACTGCTATATCAATGTATGCTTTTGACTTAAACACCACAGAAGAGCTGTTGGCATAACTGGCCTCTAATTTAGGCCCGGAATCAAAGTCGAGGGTATCCAGCCGCAGGCTTTTTTCCACCCATATCCCGCGGGAAGAGTTAGTATCAGCAAAATAATTCACCTCTTTCCCGTCTTTTTTACAGGCAATAACAAGGGCCAGTAATGTAAATAGTAAAAGCGGTTTCATGATCCGGGATTTTCCTTATTGACCAATTATCGGCCCATTTCGTTGCAGGAAAAGCACCCGGGTTTTCACGAAAAACCGCTTTTACCCCGATTAAGGTTTGTTAATCAACCCCTTCGGTTTCCACTTTCTTATCTATCTTATTAATAAGCCCCTGGAGCACCTTGCCGGGCCCTACTTCAGAAAAACGGTAAGCGCCGTCGGCAATCATGGCCTGAACGCTTTGGGTCCACCGTACAGCGCCGGTCAACTGCTCTATCAGGTTCTTTTTGATCTCTTCCTTATTAATGACCGCTTTGGCTGCTACATTCTGGTAAATAGGGCAGGTGGGGCTGTAAAAAGTCGTATTGTCTATCGCTGCTCTGAGTTCTTCTTTTGCAGGCTCCATCAGCGGGGAATGGAACGCACCGCTTACCGGTAATACGAGCGCCCTTTTAGCGCCGGCGGCTTTCATACGTTCAACAGCTACCTCAATTCCTTTCACTGATCCGCTGATCACCAGTTGCCCGGGGCAGTTATAATTCGCCGGTACTACCACTTCGCCGGTTTCTGCCTGTATGGCGGCGCATACTTCTTCTACTTTCGCATCGTCCAGCGCCAATACGGCTGCCATGGTGGAAGGCGTCAGCTCGCATGCTTTTTGCATAGCCTGGGCCCGGATGCTTACCAGTTTTAAGCCATCTTCAAAGCTTAAGGCGCCACTGGCTACCAATGCCGAGAACTCGCCCAATGAATGGCCTGCCATCATATCCGGACGGCCGGCATCAATCCCTTTAAAAGCAATCACTGAATGAAGAAAAACGGCCGGCTGCGTAACTTTGGTTTGTTTGAGTTGCTCTTCCGTACCCTCAAACATGACATCCGAGATACGGAATCCTAAGATTTCATTGGCCTGCTCAAATAACTTTTTTGCAAATACACTAAGGCGGTAAAGGTCTTTTCCCATTCCCGGAAACTGTGAACCCTGGCCAGGAAATACGTAAGCATGCATCATAATAGCTAAAGAGGTTTAGACGAACAAAAATGACACAAAGACTTTAACTAACCAAAACCAGCTTTATTGTTCCTGATCCTGAATATTTGAGTTAATATTCAAGCCAGGTTTTAACAATGCTACTATACTAATGCAGGTCTGAAGAAATGAGTTTCATAAACTCACTGCGGGTTTCATTCTTTTCAAATTCGCCCCAGAAGGCTGAGGTGGTAGTAACAGAGTTTTGTTTTTGTACACCACGCATCATCATACAGAGGTGAGATGCTTCAATGACCACCGCCACCCCCAGCGGCTGCAGTGTTTCTCTAATGGCATCCCGTATCTGGGTGGTCAACCGCTCCTGCACCTGCAGGCGGCGGGCATATACATCTACCACACGGGCCAGTTTACTTAAGCCGGTAATATATCCATTGGGAATATAAGCCACATGCGCTTTACCATAAAAGGGCAGCATGTGATGCTCACACATACTGTACAGTTCAATGTCCTTGACAAGGATCATTTCGCTCACACTCTCATGGAACTTGGCCGAGTTGAGGATCGCATGCGCATCAATGCCATACCCCTGCGTCATGAACTGCATGGCCTTGGCCATACGTTCCGGTGTTTTAATCAACCCTTCGCGCTGAGGATCTTCACCCAGTAAGGATAAGGCACTACGATAGCTGTCAATCAGGCCTGAAGTTACCTGTTCATCGTATTCTTCCGATTTTCTATATGCCATAGCTATTATATTTCGAAATCCCGTAATTAAGCCGGGTATTCCACAAAATTCCTTTCTGTTTCATACAGGCGTACCTGCAGATCAAATTTCGCATCAATCTTAGGCCTCAATATTTCATAGATCACGATGCAGATGTTTTCGGCAGTAGGATTAATGGTCTTAAAGAAGGGTGTATCCAGGTTCAGGTTCTTATGGTCCAGCTTTTCCAGTACTTCCTCCTTAATCAGATCGCTGAGTATCTTGAGGTCCATCACATAACCGGTAATGGGATCGGGCTCACCCACCAGTTTAACCACCACGTCATAGTTATGCCCATGAAAGTTGGGGTTGTTGCATTTGCCAAACACCTCATCATTCTTAGCCATATCCCAGGCAGGATTGAAAAGACGATGAGCTGCATTAAAATGCTCTTTCCGGAAAACCGCTACTCGCTTATTCATATTTCAAAATACTAAAGTAACTACTAAAAGGGGTACAACAGGCTGTACCCGGATTTGTTCACGCTTATTCTCCATAATACTCCACAAAGATCCTGGGCGTTTCATAGAGCTTGATACAATGCAACTGTACCTCAGCCGGCAAGTGGGGTTGCAACTGCTGCCAGATGGCCACGGCAAGGTTCTCGGTAGAACACATTTGCCCCTGCATAAAATCCACATCCAGGTTCAGGTTCTTATGGTCCAGTTTATCGAGTATATACTTCTCAATGAGCTTGCTCAGTTGCTTCACATCAAATAAAAAGCCAGTATCGGGATTGGGCTTTCCCTTAATGGTCACCAACAGCTCATAGTTATGACCATGCCAATGCTCATTGGCGCATTTGCCAAAAACGGTCTCATTCTGCTCTTTGCTCCACGCAGGGTTATACAGCTTATGGGCTGCATTAAAATGTTCAACACGGGTGAGGTACACCATAGGTCATTAACAATTCAGGATGCACGGGAATAATAATCCCGGGGCCAGTGGCACCCGGGCTTTTCACAAAATCAGGCGCAAAGGTAATATATGATGTGGATTTCAGGATATTTGCAGCATGCATATCCTGTTAACTGCAGCTACAACCTTTGAAATACAGCCGGTTATAGATTTTTTACAACAACATGGGAATGTTGTTCAGGGGCATACAACAGAAGTGCTGATAACAGGTGTGGGTATGATGCATACCACCTACCGGCTCACCAGCCACCTGCAACAAAGACGCCCGGCTTTGATGCTGCAGGCAGGCATCGGCGGCAGCTTCTCCCCTTCTCTTGCTCCCGGTAAGGTTGTTTTGGTGGAACGGGAAATTACCGGCGACCTGGGCGTGGAAGAAGGTCATGTGTTTAAAGATATGGTGGATATGGGTTTCCTGGGAGCCGATCAACCGCCCTATACCAGCAAATGGCTGAACAACCCGGACACGCACAGATGGAAAGCAACCGGATTGCCCTTTGTACCGGGAAGTACGATCAATGAGATCACCACAAAGGCAGAAAGGATTGCCCAGTTACAACAAAAGTATGCGGTAGCTGTTGAATCAATGGAAGGCGCCGCTTTTCATTATGTGGCATTACAGGAACATATTCCTTTCCTGCAGGTGAGGGCCATTTCAAATTATGTGGGCGAAAGGGATAAAACAAAGTGGAAGATAAAAGAAGCCATCACTGCCCTGAATGAACAACTGATAAATATTTTTAAGACGTTATGAAACTTACACTGGGTTTTTCACCCTGTCCGAATGATACTTTCATTTTTGACGCACTGGTGAATAAGAAGATTGATACCGGCGATATAGCAGTGGAAGTGGTGCTGGAAGATGTACAAACGCTGAATGAATGGGCGCTGCAGGGTAAGCTGGACATTACGAAGATCAGCTATGGCGTATTGCCCCTGGTGCTGAACAAGTATATTGTATTGCCGGCCGGCGGCGCACTGGGCAAAGGCGTAGGCCCTTTGCTCATTACCCATGCAGGCGGTATTTCGGCCGATAAGGTGAAAGACAGTACGATTGCCATACCGGGCGAACATACTACGGCCCACATGCTGTTCTCGCTGGCATTCCCGGAAGCCGGCCATAAAAAGTTTACTTTATTTTCCCAGATAGAAGATGCGGTGATCCATGAAACGGTAGATGCCGGTGTGATCATCCACGAAAACCGTTTTACCTACCAGGATAAAGGCCTTGTAAAACTGATGGACCTGGGCGAATACTGGGAAACACAAACGGGCAGTCCCATCCCGCTGGGTGGCATTGTGATGAAACGAACATACGATGCAGCCTTACAACAGCAGGTGAATACACTGATCCGCGCCAGTGTGGAATATGCTTTCTCTAATTATCCGCTGATAACAGATTATGTAAAGCAACACTCACAGGAAATGAGCGAAGGTGTAATGCGCCAGCATATTGACCTGTATGTAAACAATTACTCCATCGATCTGGGCGCTGATGGCAAAGCGGCCGTACAACAGTTCCTCGATATTTATAGCCGAGTACATTCAACTTCATTATCTAAACAGGCAATATTCCTGGAAGGATAAACGCTCAGGCATTCACCACTGACAACTCACTACTCACTTATCTATTCCCACAACTTTTTTACATACTCATTATAGAGCAGCGTGGCCATTTGGTTGCTGTATTCTTTATCCCTGTACCGGCCTACCCATTTGATGCCCATGATGGCGTTGGTTAGAAAGACTTCATCTGCCTGCTCCAGCATTTCGGGAGTGAGTGGTTCTTCCCGGATAGCATGCTGCTTCGCCACATTTTCTATCAGGTAGCGGCGCATCACCCCTCCTATCCCTCCTTCCGACAACGGCGGGGTATAGATACGCCCATCCTTTACCCAGAAGACATTGGCAATGGTGGCATCACAAATCCGTCCTGCTGTATTCAACAGGAGGCATTCATGGAGCCGGTTATTATTGGCATGAAGGGCAGCCAGGACATAGGGCAGGTAGTTGTTGGACTTGATATTGGCCAGTACATCATAATGCTTGCGTACAGTGTTGTAGATATCAATAACAAGGCCCTGCTCCTGTATGCCAGCCGGCGCTTCCAGCGGCGTGGCTTCTATAATAACGTTGGGAATATGATTGTCGGGGTCGAACAGGCCGCCGTTGCCCCGTACTACATTCAACCGTACCCGGGCTCCCTTTTCGATGTTCGTTTTGCGACAAAGGGCCAGCACGGCTTCCGCCAGGTAAGCCGGTGTAAAGGAGGCCGGACACTGGAACTGTAATACAGCCAGCCCATTGAACAACCGTTCAAAATGCAGGTAATGCAAGGCAATGCGGCCATTGATTACGCGCATGGTCTCAAAAAGGCCATCACCATAGCGCAGTCCGCGGCTCCCAGCGGAAACAAGTGGATTTTCCGCTGGAATTATTTTGCCATTAAAATGAATGAAATTACTCATGAAGGGAGAAGCTATTAACCCTTAGTGGCTGACTGGCCAGCTACGTCCCTAATAATCAATAATTATTAATTAATAATCATTGATTATTGGGGTTGATCTATGATACCATTCTTCACCGCATACATGACCAGTCCGGCCATAGACTTGGCGCCGGTCTTGGTCTTGAGCTTGTCCCGGATAGCTTCCACCGTACGGGGACTGATCTCTACGATGTCGGCAATTTCTTTGGTGGTCTTTTCCTCGCACATGAGCTTCAGCACACGGGTTTCTTTATCAGACAGGTTGACTTCCTGCGGATTGGCCAGGTCGGTGCGTTTGGTACGCAGGCCGGTCAGCAGGGCTTTATTGGTGAGCTCATTAAAGAAGAATTCCTGTTCATAACAGGTTTTGATGGCCTGGTAAATAGTTTCGGAATCGGAATTCTTGGTGAGGTAGGAATTAGCGCCAATTTCCATGAGCTTGCTGATCATGGAGTGGTCATTGTGCATGGAAAGGATGATGACCTTGGCTTCGGGACGCACTTTCCTGATCTCAGGAAGGGTTTGGATACCATCCATAATGGGCATCTGGATATCGAGTAAAATAACATCGGGTTCGATGTGTTTGAGGAGATTCAGGAGTTGCATACCATTATCAGCCTCGGCAATCAATTCCACGTCCCTTTTGGAAGAAAGGGAGGTTTTGACCCCTGCCCGGAACAGGGCATGGTCGTCTGCAATCGCTACTTTGATTACCTTATCGATGTTTTTCATTCGGGATGTATTTTAAATATAAGGAGTACGGCTCAATTCAGCGAACAAAATGCGAATTTTTCACGAGAAATACTATAGGACAAGTACGAAATTATACTAATTAATAATATAGTCGAAACTATTTTTAATTCGGACAAATACGATGAAATACAGGGTCTTTTCCTAATATCTCATGGGATGGTTACGATGCGGTTAGTAAAAACTGAAATGTTAAAATGAAGCAAATATGCTCTTGTCCACATAGTTATCCACAATTACTTTTGTTATAGAAGTTGATTGACGAGGATTAGCAACCTCAGACCGTCCAATGTCCTTAAAATAACCGTCCAGAAAGAATTCTAATATTCTATGAAACCAGCTAAAATCCAATGTCAGTCAACTTTCTTTTCCTTTGGAGTCTGATTAAAGTAGTAACCCATACCTAACCCAATAAAGGCGATCCATCCTTTGAAAACCAATCTCATTTTTTGAGATAGCCGTAAAAAACCAAGATCCAATACGTCCTGAAACCACATCAAGATCCATTCCTTTGAAAGAGAACCATTTAAAATCCAGCTCATCCGGGAAAAGCCACCCAGGTTAACGAGCTTCCTGAGATGAAATTTTTTTGCGTGAAAAGGCGATGCCGAAGGGTGTCGTCTTTTTAGTTTTTAGGCTGCCTATAGACACCTGCTTGTGGTAGTATGGGTGTATTATTGTCTGGCTATGCGCTGTATCTCTTAACCCGATGCACTGGTTGGCCTGGGGTCTGCAGTATATATGCTGTGGATATTTCCCGGATATACCCGGGATTGTCTCCGGATTACCCTTTCTATATGTGCTCTATAGGAGCTCTATAACTCCTCTATAAGAGCTCTATAGCTTTTTATTTTCCTCCGGCTTGCTGCTGACCAAATAGCACACAAGTATAAATAATTTTTTAAGAATTCCTGGGAATTTGGGAGCAACTTCATAATCCTCATTTTAAATCCCTCGAATTCGAAGGTAAAAAAAACAGGCAGGGTTAAACAGCTTCTATTATCGCACCAATAGCCGCTTCCGGTATACCATTGCGCCCTGCTGGTTACTTACTGCCAATATGTAGATGCCTGCAGCACTGTTGCCCGGCAGTTCCAGTTGCAACCGGTTGGCGCCTGCATGGGCTGCATAAGAACGCCGGCACAACTCCTGCCCCTGTAAATGATATACGGAAAAACGGTAGATACCGGCAGCAGGCGACGTTAGCGCCACTGGTATATGCCTGCCAGATATGCCCGGACAGTTCACTGCCAGTTGCTCATCATTGCGGGGAATAGTATTACTCCTTTCCTGCTCCTGTAAAATGACCAGTCCGTTCTTAAAAAAAGATTGGAAATAAATACAGGTATGCCGCACATCCGTGGTAGACTTGGTGGATATAGAGCCGTTGCGGTATAAAATGGTGCTTACGTTCTTGAAATCCATCTGGAACATGTACTTCTTTTCAGAAGTATCAATACTGGGTACCGTAGCTACGCCACCAATAGCCACAGAATTGGTGCCATCAAAGCTCACATTCAGCGAAGTATTCGGATCTACGGCATAGGCGCCAGGCGTGGAGGCTTTAATAAACTCTTTCAACCTGTTGCCATCGCCATCAATGTCCACGGCTGTAATAGACAGGCAGGGTAATATAGTATCTGCCAGTGTACCGGCTTTCTTAAAAGTGATCTTCCAGTCGAGGTAGGAGGTATCATTGGCACCGGCGGTTACATAAGGCTGCCAGGCATTATAATAACCCTGTGAGGTATTGTCCATCTGGTTAAGTCCCGCGCCATTCATCAGGTTCACAATCTCAATAGTAGCATCAATACCGGTAGCTACATTGCTAAATTTGTAGATAGCGCCCACAGTACCACCGGTACCACTGATCAGCGATGGTGTCTTAAAGATCATGGAAGGAGAAACACATTGAGGCAGTGCGGCAAGAGACAATAGCATGGCCACAAGCAATGGCATATAACGGTAGGCCGGAAAGCAACGGCAACTATAACGGACTATGTTGCCGGCAGGGGTACAGTTGGAGTCCATAGGGTTGAATTTTTTGACGGATCGTAACACAAGTTTACGTCTATTACACCTGTCAAAAAATTAAAACCCGTTTCAGCAATGGCTTTATAGTATTGCCGCTACAGAAAAATATTTAGCCAATTTGCCGGCAAACTGATTACCAATCGATTGCCGGCAGCAGCGTTTATTGTACCAATATACGTGTACGGCTAACAACCACACCCTGTGTATTACGCACAGCTACCATGTAAATACCGGAAGGGCTTTGGGCCGGCACGTCCAACTGCAGGTTATTGATACCCGCCTGCACTGAATAAGAACGCTGCCTTACAACACTGCCCTGGCTATTATACACAGCAAAGTGATATACTTCTTTTTGAGAAGCTTCCAGCTCTATCGCCATATTATTGTTGGCAACCACGGTGGGGATCGTCACCTTCAGTGAGCCGCCCGCATTGTTAATGCCAATCATGCGCGATAAAGATTCATCTCCGTAGGTAGCGGTTTGCTTCAACCTGTAGTATATTTTACCAGTGCTTTCGGTTGGATCAACAAAACTGTACTTAAGTACACCCTGTTGCGCATTCACTTTTCCGATGTCTCCCCAACTGGTTCCATCCTTGCTTTTTTGCACAGTATAATGTAATACATCCTTCTCATCGGCCACTGTCCAATCCAGGGTGATGCCTGTATGGGCATTCTTTGCCGTGAATGAAACAATCCGCAACGGCAGGAGGACCTCTGTATCAAAAAAGGACTTGAAGTAAATACAGGTATGACGTACGTCAATAGTAGGTTTGGTAGAAATAGAACCATTCCGGTAATAGATCGTACTTACATTATTAAAGTTCATCTGGAACATATACTGTGTTTCAGCAGTATCAATGCTGGGAACAGTATATACCTGTCCGGTAGCAGTTGAATTCACACCATCAAAACCAACAGTGAGATAGGTAAAGGGATCTACGGCATAAGCCCCCGGTGTGGAGGCTACAATGAATTCCCGCAAACGGCTGTTATCACCATCAATATCTACGGCCGTAATAGCCAGACAAGGTAATAGGGAGTCTATCATGGTGCCGCCTCTCTTGAAAGTGATCTTCCAGTCGAGGTAGGAGGTGGCATTGCCGCCTGCCGTTACATAAGGCTGCCAGGCATCATAATATCCTTGTGAAGTATTGTCCATCTGGTTAAGACCGGCGCCTCCAACCAGGGCCATTACCTGTATGGTAGCGTCGACACCGGGAATTACATCAGTAAACCGGTATACAGCGCCAACACTACCGCCAGTGCCACTGATCAGCGTAGGGTTCTTAAATGTCATGGAAGGTGGTGTACACTGTGATATAGCAGATTGGGAAAACAGTATTCCCGCAAATATCAGGGAGCATAAAGGAATGCAATGCCTGAGCCAGGCAGCAAAATAGGCGTTCATAGTTTTAAGATCATAGGTACAGTTAGGATGCATAGGGTTTGAATTTTGTACGGAATCAAGGACAAGAATATAAAATAATGTCCATTAATGAAAGTACCTGCTTACGAATGTTGACAAATGATAACAAGATATGATTGCTGCTATTATAAAAGAATAGAAGGCTGTGTGCCTAACACCGTTATTTACAGTTGTTATAACAAAAAAAGGTAACCCGTAAAAAATATTGCAACTTTACCTATATGCAGGCACTTCACGGTGCATAATTTCCCGGTTTTTTCTATATTGTCGTATGAATGGACTTTCCCTGTGCTGAATGTCATACGGTTAATTTGATCAGCAAGACCCTCAATAACCCTTATTAACACCCTGCTTATGCTGCCTCTTAAATGGAAAATATTCAGGATAGTCAGTTATCTTCACATGACCTGTACGTTGGCTATTGGAGTATTGGCGCTGTACACAATTTTTACCGCAAGGATCAAGTTCAATTCCACTGAAGATATTTTAGGCGTATTAATATTAATTCTTTGTCCATCTATTCTCCTGGCCAACAGCAGTGTCAATATTTATCTGTTGGAAAAATTTTACCCTGACAAACTTTTCGGGAAAAAGCTACATCGCTTTTCTATGCTCCTGTTTATTCTTTCATTGGTGGTAGTTATAGCTGTTGTATTATTAACGATAGCCGGATTCAGTGAAACTTTGCCCAGGGAAAATTATACTTTCCGGGATGGTTTAATGATATACTTAACCCTCTCAGCCTTCACTGTCATTGGCCTCACCGGTCTCTATATTATTGTGATCCAGGTGTCTTTGCGCAGGGCCATCCGCCGTAATCATGAAGCCTCGTTAAACAGATTCCTGGATAGTGACCCTGCACAGGGAATTTAATCTTTCATTTACTAAATAGTTGCAGGGCCAATGGCCGGCACAACGTATTTTTGAGTATGCGAAAACCCCTATTACTGGTAACCCTTACCGTAGTCCTCTTTGCGTGCCAAAAGGAAAAGGACAATACTGCCACCTACGAGAAAAAAGTCAACGTAGCTTATGGTACCGACGCTAAACAAGTGATGGACCTTTACCTCCCTTCCAACGCCAATGCCAGTACTACCAAACTGATGGTGCTGATCCATGGAGGCGCCTGGGCCGATGGAGACAAAGCTGATTTTGACATTTACATCAATGAATTGCAACGCCGCCTGCCGGGGTATGTCTTTGCCAATATCAATTACCGGCTTTTTACCTTCAACGGACAAAATAAATTTCCCGCACAGGAGCAGGATGTAAAGGCCGCAGTAAGCTTTCTCCTGAATAAATCTGCAGCATATAAATTCTCAAAAACATTTGTACTGCTGGGGGCCAGCGCCGGTGGGCACCTGGCCTTATTGCAAGGATATAAATATGCCAATGAAGCTACTCCCAAAGCCATTGTTTCCTTTTTTGGTCCTACAGACCTTACCTACCTGTATGATCATCCCGGTCAACAGGGCGTGCCGGCTTTACTGGCTACTATTGTAGGCGCCACGCCTGCCCAAAATGCCGCCTTATACGAGTCATGCAGTCCTATTCATTTTGTAACACCCCAATCGGCCCACACCCTCTTACTGCAGGGCGGTAAAGATGACCTGGTGCCACCTGCCCAGGCTACCCGGCTCATCGACAAACTGAAGGAGGCAGGCGTGTATAACGAATACATTTATTACGCCAACGAAGGTCATAGCTGGGAAGGCCCCAATCTGGACGACTCTTTCAACAAAATAGAAAAATTCATCCGGCAGCACGTGCCGTAAGGCTATTGCCCGGTTTTTGTTTTTCCTTACCTTGTCGGCATGAAAAACACATTGCCGCCATTGGCTGAGAGAATGCGTCCGGAAACATTGGACGACCTGGTGGGACAAGATCATCTTGCCGGCAAAGGAAGTATTTTACGCACCGCTATTGAGCAGGGAAAGGTTCCCTCCATGATCCTGTGGGGACCGCCCGGCACTGGTAAAACCACTATTGCCAATATTATAGCCCATACTTTACAGGCTCCTTTCTTCACCCTCAGCGCCATTAGTTCCGGCGTAAAGGATGTACGCGAGGCCATTGATACCGCCAGGCAGATACAAAAGGGGATTCTTTTTATTGACGAGATACATCGCTTCAACAAAGGGCAACAGGATGCCCTGCTGGGCGCTGTGGAAAAAGGCATTGTTACGCTGATAGGCGCTACTACAGAGAACCCTTCTTTTGAAGTGAACAGTGCCTTACTCAGCCGTTGCCAGGTATACGTACTAAAGTCGCTGGAAGAAAAAGATCTCATCAGGCTGCTGCGGCTGGCTATGGAAAGAGATGAAGTACTTTCCCAAAAGAAGATTGAGCTGCAGGAAACAGAAGCCCTGATCAATATTTCCGGCGGAGATGCGCGGAAGTTGCTGAATTTATTTGAGCTCGTGGTGGATAGCCTCCCCCCGGCCCTCCCGACGAGTCGGGACAAGCTCTCCGGTGGAGGGGGAGAAGCTATCCTTATTACTGACGAGCAGGTGATGAGCATCGCCCAACAACGTATAGCCCTGTACGATAAAAAAGGTGAACAGCATTATGATATTATTTCCGCTTTTATTAAATCGGTACGGGGCAGTGATCCCAATGCTGCAGTGTATTGGCTGGCGCGTATGATAGAAGGCGGGGAAGATGTAAAGTTTATTGCACGCCGACTGGTGATACTGGCCAGTGAAGACATCGGCAATGCCAATCCTACTGCCCTCGTTATGGCCAATGCCACTTTCGATGCCGTGAATAAAATCGGTTATCCGGAATCAAGGATTATTTTATCACAGTGTGCCGTATACCTCGCAGCTTCTGCCAAGAGCAATGCTTCTTATATGGCCATTGACGCAGCATTGGCGGCCGTGCGCCAGCATGGCGACCTGCCGGTGCCACTGCATATACGCAATGCGCCTACCAAACTCATGAAGAACATGGGTTACGGCAAGGATTATCAATATGCGCACAGCTACGAAAAGAACTTCTCCGCACAGGAATACCTTCCTGCTGAACTTGCCGGCAGCAAATTTTATGATCCGGGCAGGAATGCACGGGAAGAAGAACTACGCCGGTTTTTAAAAGGCTTGTGGGGAGAGAAATACGGGTATTAAAGAAAAACTCAATAAAGACGGGATCTATACATCCAAACGGCCCATTGGCTCATCCCCGCTTGCTGTCAGGGCAGACTGTATTACCTTTGGGATCATTATCATGAGAACTACTACTACCACTATCAACTGGACCTGCAAGTCCTTTGATGAGCTTACCCCCCGTGAACTCTATGCCATACTGCAATTGCGTAGTGAAGTATTTGTTGTAGAACAAAATTGTGTTTTCCAGGATATAGATAATAAAGACCAGGCTTCCCGGCACCTGATGGGCTGGCATGATGGCCTGCTCGCAGCTTATACCCGGCTGGTGCCCGCCGGCATTTCGTTTGAAGAAGTATCCATTGGGCGGGTAGTCACTTCTCCCAAAATGAGAAAATCAGGAGCAGGCCGGCTGTTGATGAAAAAATCTATTGAAACCACCTATACTATTTTTGGTAATACTCCTATTCGCATCGGCGCCCAGTTGTACCTCAAAAAATTCTATGAATCCTTTGGTTTTCAACAGTCCAGCGAAATATATTTAGAAGACGGTATTGAACATATCGAAATGTTACTAACAGAATTTCCCAGATAATGCTATAGTAAAACCCCTAGTGTTGTTTTATTTTTTCCACAGTACACACAAAAAGAAATATTTCTGCGTTTTCTTGTAGGAAAATTCAGTGGCTATTACTTTAGTCGCCGGATCTACAGACCATCTGAAAAACTAAATCTGATATTCCATGAAACAGCATCTACACGCTGCCGTGCAGAAGTGTTTAGCCTTAACACTCATTATCCTGACTGCTCATTTAACCTCATTTAGCCAGTATGGCGACAAAAGCACTTATTGGGAAGCGGGCATCACATTAGGTCCCAGTAACTTCCTGGGTGACATTGGAGGTAATCCGGGCAGGGGTACTACCTTCCTCAAAGACAATACCTTCAATACAACGACGCTGTCGTTCGGCCTTTGGGGCGCATACGCTGTAAAACCCTATTTATCATTCCGCTTAGCGCTCAATTTTGGTAAACTGCAAGCCGATGATGCCGACATTAAAGGCAAGGGAGGCCTGGAAGAAGCGCGTAAGATCCGCAACTCCAACTTCCGTTCTAAATTAACTGAATTCCTGGTGCTGGCAGAAGTATATCCTACTGTACTCCTGGAAAATGATCCTGAAGATACCTGGTTAAAACTGCGCCCTTATGGCATAGTTGGTGTAGGTGTTTTCAAATTCAAACCTCAGGGTACCCGTCCTGATAATGGCCAATGGGTAGACCTCCAACCCCTGCATACAGAAGGTCAGGGTTTCTCCCAATATCCTGACAGGAAGCCTTATAAATTAACCCAACTGAATATTCCCATGGGTGTGGGTGTAAAATACTTCCTGACCGAGACCTTCCATGTAGCTCTTGAAGTAATCCACCGCAAAACCTTTACCGATTATATTGATGATGTAAGTACTACTTATATTGATGAGAATGCTTTTTATAACAACAATATGCCACCAGCACAGGCAGCGTTGGCTTCTATGATGGCTAATAAGAGCGGTCTCAATACATCTACCCGTTTCGGCACGGGCGATAAGCGCGGTACAGCAACGAATAATGACGCATATTATACTGTTAATCTCAAACTGGGTTGGCGTATAACCAGCAACGACCGTTGGGGTAACTCAACCCGTTGCCCGATCAGGTTCTAACCAAGCCCCGTCAGATCGTATTTGTTTAATCCGTACCCTTTTCAAAACAAAGCCTTTTTAACGAAAGGTCACTCTATGCAAACAACTATACCCTGGAGAAAACTACATGGACATGCCATGCCCCTGCTGGTCATTGGCATGCTTACATGGTCAACCTCTTCCTTTGCCATGCCGGGGCTTCCGGTTTCGTCTTCCGGGCAACCTGCCGACACCATCCTGGTGCAAAAGCAGGTGAACACCAAGAAACATAAGATCAGGTTATATCCCAATGCCAACCACCAGGTGCTATTCTTCAACGCCAGCGGAGAAGAAGGCAGGGTATATCAACTGTTCTTATTCAACCTGGAAGGCAAGCTGGTAAAACAGGCGAATATTCGCAATAAAGAAACAACTGTACTTAATAATATGGGAAAAGGCAATTACCTGTATGAAGTATTCAGTGATGATGAGCGGCTGGAAAACGGCCAGGTAATTGTGCGGTAAATAATCACTATTCTCTTGCTACCCTTAATTTATAACCAATAAGCAGCAGGGAAATTAGTAAAATCCAAATATCCGGTTGAGTCAAAAACCTGATCCGTTCCCTATCGTTCTAAGTACCCTGATAAAAAAGATTTTATTGATCACTCCCTGCGCCCGCTTATTGGGAGCAGCTTAAACGAACTCTGGTTTATCCCAGTATCCTCCGGTAGCCGGCTATGAATAATGGCCGGCTATCTGTTTTTATCCAAGAAAAATCTTTCCTGCTTCTTCCCAACTACCTAACCTTTCATACTCCGTTTCGCGGAGGTTATGAGGCGTGGAATAGAGGTATTTTTTGCCTGGAAAATGCACCAGGTTGAACGCATGGTCATCTATCATATAATCGCCGTAAACAAGCCGCTTATCGCCGCAGAGGGTGATCTGCCGCCAGCTAAAGAAAGGGAAATGGTCCTGCAGCCACTCGTATTTATCTTTCAGGGAATTGGGGAATTCCATAGCAGCCGACACAATGAAGATCTCATACCGCTCATTCATTTCACGCAATACTTCCACACTGTCCTTCATCACCGGCAGGTGCCGGAAGAAGCCGGGCGATCTGAGACGGTCCCGTATCAGGGTATGGTGTTCCTCCGGGAAGCCTTTCACCCATGAACCTATCATCTTGCTATAATCCACTTTTCTTCCGTATTGCTGCTCATACCACGTGATCATATCCCCCATCGGATCAGCAATCACTTCATCCATGTCAATAATTACTCTCTTTTTGGTAGTCTGCTCCATCATCAAATCTTCAAATTATTTAAGTTCTTCTTTTAGAAATTTTGCGGTGTGACTTTCTTTCACCTTCAACAGGTCTTCCGGCGTTCCTTCAAACAGTATCCTGCCGCCGCCATCGCCTCCTTCAGGCCCCAGGTCTATCACATGATCGGCCACCTTGATAACATCCATATTGTGCTCAATCACCAATACCGTATTACCCCTGTCTACCAGCTTGTACAATACATCCAGCAGGTGCTGGATATCTTCAAAGTGTAAACCGGTAGTAGGCTCATCAAGAATATAAAAGGTTTTACCGGTATCCTTCTTACCCAACTCGGTAGCCAGTTTCACACGCTGCGCTTCACCGCCACTGAGTGTTACAGCCGACTGGCCCAGCGTAATGTATCCCAGTCCTACTTCTTCCAGCACTTTAATCTTACGGTAGATGTAAGGAACATTCTGAAAAAACTCCACAGCATCCTCTACCGTCATATCCAGTACATCACTGATAGACTTTCCTTTATAACGTATCTCCAGAGTTTCCCGGTTGTACCGCCTGCCCTGGCATTTTTCACAATGCACATATACATCGGGCAGGAAGTTCATTTCTATCACGCGCATACCACCGCCTTCACAAACATCACAACGGCCACTTTTCACATTGAAAGAAAAACGGCCTGCATTGTATCCCCTGATCTTTGCTTCGGGTACAGAAGCAAACAGGGTGCGTATATCAGTAAAGAAGCCGCAATAGGTAGCGGGGTTACTGCGCGGCGTACGGCCAATAGGGCTCTGGTCTATCTCTATCACTTTATCTACATGCTCCAATCCCTTGATGCTCTTATACTCCAGCGGGTTCATTTTGGAGTTATAGGCATGCTTGCTCAGGATAGGATAAAGGGTTTCATTGATAAGGGTTGACTTTCCACTGCCACTGACACCAGTTACCACGATGAACTTACCCAGCGGGAACTTAGTATCTACATTCTTCAGGTTATTACCTTTGGCGCCTTTTATCTCCAGGAATTTACCATTGCCCTTACGCCGTTCTTTGGGAACAGCAATAGCCCGGTGACCATTGATATAAGAGGAAGTAAGAGTATCCAGTTTCAACAATGCTGCCGGATCGCCCTGGGCTACTATCCTGCCGCCATGATAGCCAGCTTTGGGGCCTATGTCCACGAGGTGATCGGCTGCCAGCATAATGTCTTTATCATGCTCTACCACGAGTACGCTATTGCCAATATTGCGCAGGTTTTTCAGCGCTTCTATCAGCCGCATATTATCGCGTTGGTGCAATCCGATACTCGGTTCGTCCAATATATAGGTAATACCCTGCAATTGCGAACCGATCTGTGTAGCCAGCCTGATACGCTGCGACTCTCCCCCACTCAGGGTGCGGGAAGTACGGTTCATAGTGAGGTAATTCAGCCCAACATCCAGTAAAAACTGCAGACGCTCCCTGATCTCTTTCAACACATCTTTGGCAATGGCATTTTGTTTATTGCTCAGCCGGTTCTCAATACCAGTAAACCAGGCCATCAGCTTATCGAGGTTCAGCTCACTCAGTTCTGCAATATTCTTTTCATCTACCTTAAACCAAAGGCTTTCCTTCTTTAAGCGGGCGCCATTACAGGAATTACATACCCGCAGTTCCATGAACTGTTCTACCCAGTCGCGCAGGGCATCTGTATTACCACCGGCAAACCAGCGTTTCAATTGTGGGATCACGCCCTCATATTCCGTCTGGTATAAAGGACCTCCTGTAGTAGTTTCATCAAAATCAAACTGCTCTTCTTCCTCCGGCGCAGTTTCAGCGCCATACAATACCAGGTTCAACGCCTTTTTGGGCAGGTCCTTCACTGGCATATCCAGGCTGAACTTATTCTTTTTAGCCAGTTGCTGCACCTGTTTAAACACATGGGCATCCCGTTCAGCACCCAAGGGAGCAATAGCCCCTTCATTAATAGTGAGGTTCTTATCAGGCATAATAGCTTCCATGCTGATCTGGTACACATTGCCCAAACCTTTGCACACGGGGCAGGCGCCATAAGGACTGTTAAAAGAAAAAGTATTGGGTGAGGGCTCTTCGTAGCTGATGCCGCTGTCTTCGCACATCAGCAGTTTGGAATACTGTACCAGAGCTGCCTCTTTTCCGCTTACCCCTTCCACCGACAAAAACATGAGGTCCTTACCTACCTGCAATGCCTTTTGCACGCTTTGACTTAAACGTACCCGCATATCATCGGTAACCGGCAGGCGGTCAATCACCACTTCAATATCATGGATCTTATACCTGTCTACCTGCATCTTGGGCGCCAGGTCTTTAATCTCGCCGTCGATACGTGCCTTGAGGTAACCTTTCTTGCGTATGTCTTCAAACAGCTCCCGGTAATGCCCTTTACGTCCGCGTATCAACGGCGCCAGTACGGTGATCTTTTTACCTTTAAACTTCTTGTATACATTGTCCACGATCTCCTCTTCGCTGAACTTCACCATCTTTTTACCGGTATTATAACTATATGCCTCGCCAATGCGGGCATACAATAACCGCATAAAGTCGTACACCTCTGTAATGGTGCCTACCGTGGAACGGGGGTTTTTATTGGTGGTCTTCTGCTCGATAGAGATAACGGGCGACAGGCCGGTGATCTTATCCACTTCAGGCCGTTCCATATCGCCAATAAACTGCCGGGCATAAGCGCCGAAGCTTTCCATATACCTGCGCTGACCTTCGGCATAGATGGTATCAAAGGCCAGTGATGATTTACCACTGCCACTAATACCCGTAATGACCACCAGTTTATTTTTTGGAATACTAATATCAATGTTCTTGAGATTATGTACCCGCGCTCCAAACACTTCTATCGCATCGTGCGATGCGTTACTGCCGGTTTGTCCGTTCTCTGCCGGCACTGCCTTTTTAACTTTCGCCATATGATTTTTTGGGAAGGGTCAAAGATAAGAACAAATGCCAGACTGAAAGGTTGGGCACCGGAATGAGGATTTTCTTTCTCATTTTCAGGCAGATATGTCAGATTTTGGCAATGTGGTATAAAGTTTGAAAGGGGTGACTTGGATTTATTCAACAAAAAACTATTTATGAAACCACTTCAAAACACCCTCACAGCAATCGTGGCAGCCTCTATCTTGTTAGGCGGTTGCAAAAGCATGAACAAAACCCAGAAAGGCGCTGTTATTGGTACTGCCGGCGGAGCAGTAGTTGGCGGCGTAATCGGTAAGGCAGCCGGTAATACAGCCCTGGGAGCCATTATAGGCGCTACCGTTGGTGGCGTTGGCGGCGCACTTATAGGGAAGAAAATGGACAAACAGGCCAAGGAAATTGAGAATAGAGTTCCCGGTGCCAAAGTAGAACGTGTAGGGGAAGGTATTGTAGTAGAATTCAGCGAAAAGATTTTATTTGGCTATGACCGGTCCGACCTGTCGTCTTCTGCTGAAGGTAACCTGGACAAACTGGTATCTGTATTAAAAGAGTATCCTGATACCAATATTGAAGTACAGGGCCACACAGACAGCAAGGGTTCTGACTCCTATAACCAGGGGCTTTCTCAAAGAAGGGCCAGCGCAGTAGCCACCTATTTGCGTAACCGCGGCGTCAGCTCTTCCCGTATCACCACCAAAGGATATGGCGAATCAGCACCTGTAGCCACCAATGACACCGATGATGGCCGTGCACAAAACCGTCGTGTGAACTTTTTGATCACAGCGAACGAAAAGATGAAACAGGACGCACAGAAAGAAGCACAAAATTAACCACCCCGACACACCTAAACCACTTCAAAGAAAAGTTCACCATAAATCAAAATCAATAGCAAATGAAAACGAAAGTATTTGCCTTTACCGCTGCATGTTTATTAGGAACCTTTATTTTACAGGCACAAAGTACAAAAACCACTGTTGGTGGTACTACCTTTGGCGTGCGTGCGGGTATTAACTTTCAAAACCTGAATGGCGAGTTTTTAGGGAATGATCTGGATTTTAAATTAAAGACAGGCTTTCATATTGGTGTAAACGCGGAAATCCCTATCGCGGATGAATTTTATATTCAGCCAGGTTTATTGTTCTCTACCAAAGGAGCCAATTGGGATGATGACGATGATACAAAAACAAATATCTCCTATCTCGAATTGCCCGTAAATTTCCTGTATAAACCTGTACTGGGAACCGGTAAGTTGTTATTGGGATTTGGTCCCTATGCCGGATATGCAATAGGCGGCAAGGTTAAATCAGATGATGGAGATGTTGACCTTGAATTTGAGAGCGAATTACCAGCAAACCAAGTAGGAATGTATTTTTATACTGTTAGGCGTTTCGATTTTGGCGCTAATCTCCTGGCAGGTTATGAGTTCAACAACAAACTGTCTTTTCAACTCAATGCCCAACTGGGCCTCACCAATATCAGCCCCGAAGTGGTAGGAGCGGACAAAGATGATTTCAAAACCAAGAACACCGGTTTTGGCGTATCTGTAGGCTACCGTTTCTAAGCACTTTTACAGCAACAATCAGATCTATAAAAGGCTGTCCCTCAGGGGCAGCCTTCTTTTTTTGTAAGAAAATTTGGAAATTTACTTTCCGGTGATATCTTTGCACCAGTTCTTTATACATCTCTTATCAAGAAAGGCTGAGGGAAATGGCCCGATGAAGCCTTGACAACCTGTCACGCTAACCAGCGCGATAAGGTGCCACGTCCAGCCCACGCAAGTGGGACAGATAAGTCAGATCAATAGCTTCTATAATACTGTAACAACATATTTGAAAAGCTCTTCTGACTCATCGGAAGAGCTTTTTTGTTTTTTGCCCCTCTCCCTAAAGGGAGAGGCAATAAGGGCAGGGCAATAAAAGCAACGAACTCTTCCGAAGAATAACTACTCTTGATAAGTGCTGTCGCAGAACACTGTATAATCACAACATTTAACATCGTTCCGGATTCCGCTGAAAGCGGAACAGAACAAAAAAACTGTTTATCATGCAAGCGACAACACAACTCATTCACAGCATTCCTGTAGATCCGTTAACCGGCGCCGTATCCGTACCTATTTATCAAACCTCCACTTTTGTGCAGGAAGCGCCCGGTGTAAACAAAGGGTATGATTATGCCCGCAGCGGCAACCCTACCCGCGCCACCCTCGAAAGCATCCTGGCCAAACTGGAAGGCGGTGAAGTGGGTCTTGCTTTCAGTAGCGGACTGGCCGCCATTGACGCCATTGCCAAACTCCTCCAGGCCGGCGATGAAATAGTAGCCGTAGATGATATTTATGGTGGCGCCTACCGGTTATTCACCCAGGTATACCAGCAATTCGGCATTAAGATCAATTTCGTAGACACTTCCGATCCCGAAAAAGTATTCCATGCCATCACGCCCAAAACAAAGCTCATCTGGCTGGAAACACCCACCAACCCTACCCTGAAGATCTCCGATATTGAAGCCATTGCCAAAATAGCAAAAGCCAATAACTGTTTACTTTGCGTGGATAATACTTTTGCTTCACCCGCCTTACAAAAGCCTCTTTTGCTGGGAGCTGATATTGTAGTGCATTCTGCCACCAAGTACCTGGGCGGCCATAGTGACCTGATAGCCGGAGCAGTAGTAACCAAAGACAAAGCACTGGGTGAAAAGATCAAATTTATCCAGAATGCCTGTGGCGCTATCCTTGCTCCTTTTGATAGCTGGCTGGTGATACGCGGTATTGAAACCCTGCACCTGCGCCTCCGTCAGCACTGCGCCACTGCACAGGAAGTGGCGGAATTCCTGGAAAAACATCCCGCAGTAGATAAAGTATACTATCCCGGTTTAAAAACGCATCCCAACCATGAGATAGCCAAAAAGCAATCCAAAGGCTTTGGCGGTATTGTTTCCTTCAGCCTGAAGAAAGATACGATCGAAGCAGCCGGCGCTTTTGCTACTTCTACCCAACTGTTCAAACTGGCAGAAAGCCTGGGCGGCATCAAAAGCCTCGTCAGCCATCCCGCCACTATGACGCATAAATCCATTCCGGCCGAAAAGCGCCAGGCGGCAGGTGTATCAGACAGCCTTATCCGCCTGAGCATTGGCCTGGAAGAAGCAGAAGACCTGATCCAGGACCTGCAAACAGCCCTGGATGCATTACACCAACACAGCCCACAGGCATTGGAAACAGTATTGGCATAATTCATTAACCACTCAATAATTATTAACATCAACATGGCCACGGATACCATAAAAGAACTGGTAAAGACGTATAAAGACATAGACAGCAGTCTTTTAATCGCTATCCCCAACCCCACCAACCAGGCGTATGAGATCAAGATCAAAATACCTGAGTTTACCTTCCTGGGAGTAAGGGAGCAGCCTGACTTTGCCGTTATTTACCTCACTTTTTACCCCAAAAGCAAGATCATAGAACTGAAATCATTCAAACATTACGTTTTCCAGTTGCGGAATATCGTCGTATCCTACGAGCGCCTGATAAACATTATTTATGATGATCTGTTAAAGGTATACGATCCCGAAAGGCTGAGGCTGGTAATGATCTGCAACCCGCGTGGCGGCATCAGTTCCAAGCTCACGATTGATTCAGACTGGAAGTCAAGGGGTGGCCAGGAGAAGTTCAACGACTGGCAGATCATTGAAGATGAATGGTCAGTAAGCATGTAAAGAGAACAACAGGCGATTGCCGGTGCAATAACAACAACGACAACAACAATTAACAGTTCAGGAACAAAAAAATCGCAAATAGAACATGGAAGCTCACAAACAGTTAACAATTGGCTTATTCGGATTTGGAGTAGTGGGAGAAGGCTTGTATAAAGTGTTGCAGCAGACCCCTTCCCTGAAAGCCACGATTAAAAAAGTGTGTATCAAGAACCCCGGCAAGAAAAGAGAAGCTCCGGCAGAATTATTTACCACTGACAAGGATGTACTGCTCAATGACCCCGAGATCAATGTGATCGTAGAAGTGATCAATGAATCGGAGCCTGCCTTTGAGATCGTATCTACAGCCCTGAAGAACGGTAAAGATGTGGTAAGCGCCAGTAAAAAGATGATCGCTGAGCATTTGCCGGAAATACTGGGCCTGCAGCAAAAAACAGGTCGCTCTGTCCTGTATGAAGCTGCCGCCTGCGCTTCCATCCCCGTCATACGTAACCTCGAAGAGTATTATGACAACGACCTGCTGCATTCCATCAAGGCCATCGTAAACGGGTCTACCAACTTCATCCTCACCAAGATGTTTGAGGATAAGCTGGGCTATCAGCAAGCTGTATTGCTGGCACAGCAACTGGGCTTTGCTGAAACAGACCCTTCCCTCGATGTGGAAGGTTATGATGCCGCCAACAAATGGACCTTCCTGCTTACCCATGCCTATGGCATTGTGGAAACCACCGATAATATTGTATTCAATGGCATCCAGAATATACAGGGCAGCGATGCTACTGTAGCAGCAGAAAAACATTTTGATATTAAACTGGTAGCCCAGGCCAAGAAGCTGCAGAATGGCAAGGTAGCCGCTTTTGTACTGCCCCAGTTCATCAAGCATGATGACCACCTGGCCTTTGTGAAAAATGAATACAATGGCGTAGTGATCGAAAGTGGCTTTGCTGATAAACAGTTCTTCTATGGCAAAGGCGCCGGCAGCTTCCCCACTGCCTCCGCTGTATTGAGCGATCTCTCTGCATTGCGCTATCAGTACAAATACGAGTATAAAAAATTATATCACCACGTTCCCCAGGAGCTGACTACTGATTTCTATGTACGTGTATATGTGAGCTTCGACGACTGGAAGTATATTCCCAAAGAGCGGTTTGAATGGATTGAAGAGTGGCATGCAGAAACAGACCGTAAGTACCTGGTAGGTGTATTGCCATTTAAGGAGCTGCGCGATAATAGCTGGTGGAAAGAAAATAATACTTCCCTCATCCTTTCTCCAGAAGCTATTATAGAAGATGTGGAGATCCGCAAACTGAAGAAAAAGAGCCTTGAACTGGCTGGAATAATATAAAGATTTTGTTCGTCTGTTTTTTGTTGTTGTATTTGCATGAAAAGCAAAGGCCCTCCCGCAAAGTGGAGGGCCTTGTTGTTATAACTTAAGGGTGAGCCGCCTTTGAAAGGCGACCCACCCTTAGACAATCAAAACGTATTTTTCAGGAACTGCTGCAGTGCTTCATATTCCGGTTCCATCAGGTGGCTTTGCTTGTTCAGCACCATCATGGCCTGTACCGCCTGTGGCAAGGGTATAGCCTCCCCTGTCACCGGCTCTACCACATCATAGAATTTAACCGGGTGGGCTGTTTCAAGGAACATACCTTTTTCACCGGGATGCTGTGCCAGGTACCTTTGCAGGGCCAGGTAGCCTACCGCACCATGTGGGTCGGGCAGGTAGTGGTATTTATCAAATACCGTCTTAATAGTGGCTTTTGTTTCTTCGTCGGTAATGCTGTAACTGCTCAATACATTTTTCAGTGCGCCAAACTCCTGGTGAAATAGTTCCAATACCCGCACAAAATTGCTGGGATTACCTACGTCCATCGCATTGGATAAAGTAGGCACCGCTTTTTTAGGCTGGTACTCCCCGGCCTCCAGGTAATGCGTCACCACATCATTGGCATTGCAGGCGGCAATAAAATGTTGTACCGGCAATCCTGCACGATGTGCCAGCAGACCTGCGCAGATATTACCAAAGTTACCGCTGGGTACACAGATCACAGGCGGATTACTTTTATCGCTCCATTGTTTATAAGCCAGCGCATAATAGAATTGTTGCGGCAGCCACCGGGCCACATTGATAGAGTTGGCAGAAGTAAGGAATAGCTTACTGGTGAGCGAAGGGTCCATAAACGCCTGCTTTACCAGTTGCTGGCAATCATCAAAACTACCCTTCACTTCCAGCGCATGGATATTCTTTCCCAGCGTAGTGAGCTGCTTCTCCTGCACCGAACTTACTTTACCGGAAGGATACAGGATGACCACCTCCACGCCCGGCACCTCATAAAAGCCGTGGGCCACGGCGCCGCCCGTATCGCCTGAAGTAGCTACCAGTACGATCACTTTTTCTTTACGCTCCTGTGCAAAATAACCGAGGCAACGGCTCATGAACCGTGCCCCTACATCTTTAAAAGCCAGCGTGGGGCCATGAAACAATTCCAGTGAATAGATATCATCCTGGACCTGCACCAGCGGTATCGGGAAGTTGATTGTTTCTGCTACGATCCTTTCCAGTTCACTATCGGGCATTGTTCCTGCTACATAGGGCCTGATCATCCGGAAGGCGATCTCTTCATTGGAATACTGCTCTATATGATCATAAAAAGCCTTCTCCATTACCGGAATCGTCTCCGGGAAATACAATCCTTTATCGGGCGCCTGCCCCCTGATGGTAGCTTCTTTAAAATCAACATCCGGAGATTGTTTGTTTAAACTATAATACCGCATACAACCACTGATAATTACTGATTATTAATTATTGATTATTGCTACTCCTCATCCGCTACAACCTTCACGCCATCGTAACTGATGGTGGTAACATAAGTTTTGAACTCGATGCCCAGCTTCACATACACTTCCGTCATCACATACTCTACCTGTTGAGCAGTACTTTCTTCACGGCTCAGCATGAAGATAGAAGGCCCTGAACCGGAAATGCCGCCACCCAATGCACCTGCTTCCTTACTGTATTTCTTCACCTCATCAAAACCGGGTATCAGGATACTGCGCACGGGTTCAATGATCACATCTTCCAGTGAACGGCCAATAAGTCCATAATCATTCTTCATAAACCCTGCTACCAGTCCGGCTATATTGCCCCATTGCTTGATGGCATTCTTCAGTTGCACTTCCTTACGCAATATCTGCCGCGCATCGGCTGTTCTTACTTCAATTTGCGGATGCACCACGGTAACATATAAAGGCGGGGCAGTGAGCTGTACGATATCCAGCGGAAAGATGGAACGGATAAGCGTAATACCTCCATAAATGGCCGGGGCAATATTATCGGCATGCTTCACCCCACTGGCTACCTTCTCCCCATTCATGGCAAAGCGCACCAGGTCTTCATTGGAAAAAATATTCCCCAGTAAGTGATTGGCGGCCACTACCACACCGGCCGAGCTGGCGGCGCTGGAACCCAGTCCGCTGCCCGGCTTAATGCGTTTATCAATCGTTATATCAAAACCCGGCGGGTTGTTCACTTCCTCCAGCATGGCCAGCAGGGCGGCGCCTGCCACATTCTTTTCCGGTTCTACCGGCAATTGATAACCATCACTATGCTGTATAACAATACCCGGCTCATCCCGCAGGCTTACCGACATGAGGTCCTGCGGACGGTGCAGAGCCATGCCCAATACATCAAATCCGCATACGAGGTTGGCCACAGTAGCCGGAGCAAAAACTTTTACGCCCCTGCTCCCGGCCCCTAAAGGGGAGGCTATTTTTTTTTCTGCTTCTTCTTTCATTATTCTGAATTCTGTATTTTATATGCTTGTCTTAGTGTGCTGCTCTAATAATATCAGCAAACACGCCTGATGCTGTCACCTCCGCTCCTGCCCCTGCTCCCTTTACTACCAGCGGTTGTTCCACATACCGGTTGGTATAGAACAATACCACATTATCCTTACCGTACAGGTGATAAAAATCATGCTGCGGATCAATATGCTGCAAACCAACTGCCGCTTTACCATGCTCATATTTCGCTACAAACTTCAGCTTCTTACCTGCTTTCTTTGCTTCTGCATAAATAGCTGCAAAATGTGCTTCCTGTTTACCCATCTCGGCATAAAAGTCGGCCACACTACCTGTCATGCAGGAAGCCGGCATAAAGCTGCTGTTGGTAATATCTTCCATCTCCAGTCTTTCACCGCTTTCCCGGGCCAGGATCATGATCTTACGCATCACATCGGTACCGCTCAGGTCCAGCCGCGGATCAGGTTCTGTATACCCTTCATCCTGCGCCTGCTTCACCACCTCCGCAAAGCTTTTCTCTCCATTATAATTATTGAATACAAAGTTGAGGGTACCGCTTAATACCGCTTCAATGCGGTTTACGGTATCGCCGCTGCGCAACAGGTCGTTCAGGGTACCAATTACCGGCAGGCCGGCCCCTACATTGGTCTCAAACAGGAAGTAAGCATTGTACTCCCGGGCCAGGTCTTTCAGCCTTTTATAATATGCGTAGGCCGAAGAGCAGGCCACTTTATTACAGGCCACCACGGATATACTCTTTTCCAGTAACCGTTCATAAGTTGTTGCTACCTGGTCATTGGCAGTCACATCGGCAAATACAGAGTTACGCAAATTCTTGGAACGGGTGATCGCTATAAAGCGATCCAGGTTCATGGCCTCTCCCCCCTCCAGTTCCTGCTTCCAGTTTTTGAGGTTAATACCCTCATCATTAAATACCATCTTCCGGCTATTGCCAATACCAATTACCCGTACCTGCAACCGCAGTTGCTCCTGCAACCAGGATTGCTGTTGCTGTAATTGGGACAACAGTTTACTACCCACATTACCGGCTCCGGCAATAAAGAGGTTTACCTGCTTATAGGTAGTTTCAAAGAATTCTTCATGCAATACGTTAATCGCCTTCTTCACGTCAACAGCAGCGATCACAGCCGAGATATTCCTCTCAGAAGAACCCTGCGCAATGGCCCGTATGTTGACCCCGTTCCGACCAATAGCCCCAAACATTTTACCGCTTACGCCCGGATGGCTTTTCATGTTATCACCTACGAGTGCTACGATTGACAATCCGCCTTCCACTACCAGGGGATCTACCTTGCCAGTCTCTATTTCCCAGGCAAAGGCTTTATCTACCACTGCTTTGGCATCAACCGCCATCGCTTCATCAATGCCCACACAAATGGAATGTTCAGAAGAGCCCTGGGTGATCAGGATTACATTGATCTGTTCACCGGCCAATGCCTCAAACAGTCTTTTGGAAAAGCCGGGTATACCTACCATGCCAGGTCCCTCAAGACTCAGTAAAGCTATTTTATTAATGCTGGTAATGCCCCGGATATTATTACCATTCCTTTTAGATACTTCATTTTCAATAACAGTGCCATGCGCCTGCGGCTCAAAGGTATTTTTGATCCATACCGGTATACTCTTGTTCATTACGGGCTGAATGGTAGGGGGATAGATCACCTTGGCACCGAAATGCGACAGCTCCATAGCCTCCTGGTAAGAGATATGCGGCAATACTTTGGCATTGGGCACCAACCGGGGATCGGCTGTCATCATACCACTCACATCAGTCCAGATCTCCAGTACTTTAGCATCCAGGGCGCCGGCCAGGATAGCAGCGGTATAATCCGAACCACCCCGTCCCAAGGTAGTAGTAAGCCCTGCCGCATTGGAAGCCACAAAGCCAGGCAGCACAAAAAGGTTCTCGGCCGCAGTACTGAAGTAGCTACGTATATTACCATCCGTTACACCAAAATCAACAGCCGCATAACCATGATTGGAATCGGTAATGATCAGCTCCCTCGAATCTTTCCATACCGCATCAGTACCGGCAGCTTTTAAACGGGCCGCTACGATCTGCGAAGAGATCAGCTCTCCGAAGCTTACAATACGGTCGCGGGTACGGTCGGATAACTCACCCAGCAGGAAAACACCATTGCAGATATCTTCTATTTCATTGCAACGCTGTTTTACCCAGCTTAATATGCTGCTTTGTTTGGCTACAGGCACCAATACCTTTACCGCTTCAATATGCCGGAGTTCTATGGTAGCCAGTACTTCTTTATAGGATTCATCGGCAGTAGCAGCGAGTGTGCCGGCCTTTAATAAACTGTCTGTAACGCCACCAAAGGCCGATACTACCACTACCGTTTTACCACGTTGTATGACCTGTTGTACAATAGCTACTACTTTATTGATATTCTCGGCATTTGCTACAGAGGTACCGCCGAACTTTAAGACCTGCATATCGTGTATGATTAGTTGATGAAGATTTGATGTAAAAAGATATACCTTTTCCAGGTATGATCAGCTAAAAGCCCAAATGGTAATATGGAAATGTACAACCCTTAGCGGGTTGTGATAATAGTGGACGTTGTTGTAGCTGTGGTAGCTACCGTAGAAGTGTAAGAAATGATATGTTGTTGCTGCTGTGCCACTATTAAAAGATGACCAAATATACATCAGGGAATTGATAACAAGTGTTAGTTTCTAAAAAATTGTCTATTGATCATATAGAGTAAGGAGGCTGTTTTTGTCTTCTTAATTTTTCATCGTACTTTCATCCCCCAATTTGTGTTGCTGCTTGTTATATATACATCATTGATTATTGCTTAAATACATTTGTCTATGGATCACCAGTCTACAAGAGGACTGCAGCAATTCAAGAATTTCGTTGGTATCAAGTTCCAGCTATATAATAGTCTCTTTACATCGCTCCCTTTTCACCGCATTGAGAAAACAGGTATCCTGTTATCATTATTATTAAATAATTGTGAAGAGGGGTATAAGCACAAGCTAAGCCCCAGCCAGATCATTGAGGAGTTTTTTGAAAAACATACCGCCTACCAGAAAGACCAGGACAGGTGCGACCTCCTGTTCCGGTTTATACAATATGTGGAAAGGCAGGTGGTATTGTTCGATGCACTGGAAGATGCTTCCTTCCGGGAAGTACAGGACATGAATGGCATTGGTACTTTAAAATACCTTGAATCAGAAGTCATCCAGGAGAGCGCACAGGATAAACTGGCCGAAAAGTTAAAGGATTTCTCCATACGGATGGTGCTCACCGCCCACCCTACCCAGTTCTATCCCGGCTCTGTGCTGGGCATCATTAACGACCTTGCCAGGGCCCTGGCCGATAACAATGCCAGCCAGATCAATACCTTCCTGCAGCAATTGGGCAAAACGCCTTTTTTCAAGAAGCAGAAGCCAACGCCTTATGACGAGGCCATCAGCCTGGTATGGTACCTGGAAAATGTATTTTACCCTGCGGCCGGCCGTATTGTCAGCTTCCTGAAAAACCAGTTTCCCCAGGTAGTACCGGATAACAACCCCGTCATCACCATGGGTTTCTGGCCCGGAGGCGACAGGGACGGCAACCCCTTCGTTACGTCCGATACCACCCTTAAAGTGGCCGATCTGCTGCGCGGTAGCATTATCAAATGCTATTACCTGGATGTACGCCGCCTGAAACGCCGCCTGACATTCAAAGGAATAGACACGATATTGGCTGAACTGGAGAAACAGCTTTACAATAACATCTTCATTCCCGGTCAGCGTACGGCCCTTACCAAACAAGGTATCCTTGACGAGCTGTACAAGATCCGGGAAATACTCACCTACCAACACAATGGCCTGTTCCAGCACCTGGTAGAGAACCTGATCAATAAGATACAGGTATTTGGTCTGCACTTCGCCTCGCTGGATGTACGGCAGGACAGCTCCGTACACAATACTGTGCTGGAAGCAGTGGCCGCCAAAGAAAAGTTACTGCCTGAAAATTATAGTTCCCTGTCTGAGCAGGAAAAAATCAAAGTACTGACCAGCGTCAGCGGCACTGCCAGGGCTGATCTGTATGAAGAAGGTGTTATTAAAGACACCCTGCAAAGCATTACAACCATCAAAAACATTCAGGAATACAATGGTCCGGAAGGATCGAACCGCTATATCATCAGTCAGTGCAACAGCGCCCTGAATATTATGGAGGTATTTGGCCTGTTCTTATTGAACGGCTGGACAAAAGATGCCCTGGATATTGATATTGTTCCCCTGTTTGAGACCATTGACGACCTGAAGGGTGCAGCAGGCATTATGGAATCATTGTATAAGAATGAAACCTACCGCCAGCACCTGCAACGTCGCAATAAACGCCAGACTATTATGCTGGGTTTTTCGGATGGCACCAAGGATGGCGGCTACATGATGGCCAACTGGAGCATTTATAAAGCCAAAGAAGAGCTCACCAGCATATCCAGGAATTATGGCATTGATGTCGTATTCTTTGATGGCCGTGGCGGTCCCCCTGCCCGTGGCGGTGGTAAAACACACAAGTTCTACGCCTCTATGGGTAATAACATTTCCAATAAGGAAATACAACTCACCATACAGGGGCAAACCGTCAGTTCCAATTTTGGCACGGTGGATTCGGCCCAATTCAATATTGAACAGTTGTTGAATGCGGGTATTTCCAACTATGTTTTCTCGGCCCGGGAAAAGACCTTGCAGGAGCAGGATGAACAATTGTTGAAAGAACTGGCCGATGAAAGCCTGACCGCTTATACCACGCTTAAAAACCATCCGGATTTCCTGAATTACCTGGCCCATATCAGTCCACTCAAGTTTTACAGCGAAACCAATATCGGCAGCCGCCCTGCCAAACGCGGCAGCTCATCCAAATTATCCCTGAAAGACCTGCGCGCCATTCCCTTTGTAGGGGCCTGGAGCCAGTTAAAACAGAATGTAACAGGTTATTATGGCGTGGGTACGGCCCTGCAGGCATTGGACAAGAAAGGAAAGCTTTCCGCCGTTAAACAGCTTTATAAAAACTCCCAGTTCTTCAAAACCCTCATTGACAATTGTGAGATGGCGATGAAGAAATGCTTTTTCCCGCTTACGGAATACCTGTCAAATGATGCCCGCTATGGAGAGATCTGGAATATGATCTTCCAGGAGTACGAGCTCACCAAGAAGTACATCTTCCAGCTTTCCGGGAAAAATGAGTTGATGTTCGACTACCCGGTAGAGCAATTATCTATTCAAATGCGGGAAAGGATCGTATTGCCGCTCACCACGATCCAGCAATATGCCATGACGCGCATCCGCCAGTTGGAAGAGCAACAGGCGCCTGCAGCGCATAAGGAGATCTTCGAGAAGCTGGTGATCCGTTGTTCATTCGGCATTATCAATGCAGGCCGCAATTCAGCATAATTCACATACAAAGACCTGACAGGTTTCGTCTGCGACGCAAACGAAACCTGTCAGGTCTAATAAGCAAAAGGCGCAGTGGAAATCCATTGCGCCTTTTTGTATTAAGTAAGTGTGTTTTTAAAAACGAGACACCGGTCGCCCGGTGCCTCTCATTCTTAACAAAACAACACTAAACTCCTATGTGACTGTAAAAGAGGCCTTAGAAATGATACGTTGCTGCCAGGATGAAGCTACCGGTTGATTTGGTAGGCGTCAGGTCATGCTTCAGGAACATATTATCGCTGGCATTATCAAACCTGAACTCAGGGATAATGGTCAGGTTATCAATCTTAAAATTGGCTGATAAAGTGGGCGCGAAAATAGTGGTATTTAAACCCAGTACTTCCTTATCATCATTCAGGTATTCGCCACGTAGTGTCAAACCGAGCCAGGTAATAGGATCATAGTTCAGGTACAGGGCTGCGCCGTACCAGCTTTCTGAATCACCCCATTTGTCGTCCAGGCCTTTGGAGCTGCGGGACTGCCAGGTACCATTCACACCAATATTGAATTGAGAGGAAATACCAAATGTACCTACTACGTCCAACTGAGTTAAGCGGTCTACATCGGTAAACTTACCGCCCTGGAAGTTCAGGAATCCTTTCACAGATCCGTCTTTGGAAGCAGTAGACAACTGGCCGATGAACATTTTCGGCTCAGCACTGGCGCTTTTGAAGTCAGTAGGGTTGGTAACGCCCACCATCAAAGCAGTGGAACCGCCCAGGTTGATATCGGCTTTTAAACCGGTGTGGAAGAAGGGGCCGTAAGAGAACATATAGCTCATGCTATAGTTCCTGTTCAGGTAGGCATCTACCAGCTCATATCCCACGTGGGTACCAAAGCTACCGAGGGTAAACTTGATCTTATCGGTAGGCGCATAGGTTACATACAATTGCTTTACAGCCAGTTGAGTATTTTGATCATTGTAAGAGAACTCTTCTGCCCTTTTGCCAAAACCGAGATCAGCTACCATACCTACTTTTCCGATGGAATGTTCCACTTTAATGGAAGCCATACCCAGGGCAAACGTGTTGTGTGTTTTGGTGAAACTGGTCGGATTATTAAAATAATTAAAACTGGGATCCGTTTCGTCCTTTATGGTTGGATTGGCGAAATTATACCTGTAGTATACATCAGCGGAACCGGAGATTACGAAATTGGATTTTTTTGTTGAGTCTTGCGAGAAAGCACACGTAGAGCAGGCCACGCTTATGGCCAATACAGAGATTTTTCTTAACATTGTTAAAGATTTTAAGTGTTAAAAGGAAAGGGTACGGCGGAATGAGCTTGTGTCAGAAGCTTATTTAGAGGCTGTACCTTTTTCTTAATGTCCGCTCTCCACAAGTTTATCTTCCATTTTACCATTATCATGCACCAGTAATGTGCCTTGCAGGTATTTTTCGTTGTGTTGTGTAGCGTCAAGACCCAGTTCTTCTTCTTCAGAAGTTACGCGCAGCGGTAATATGAAGTTGATGAATTTGAAGATGATGAAAGACATGGTAAAGCTGAATACTACAGAGATGATCATGCCTTTGAATTGAATCCACAGGAAGCCTGCATTACCCAACCATAAGCCATCAGCACCCAGACCATTCACCGCTTTGGTAGCAAATACGCCTGTCAGCAGCATACCTACCATACCACCTACACCATGGCAGGGGAATACGTCGAGGGTATCGTCCAGCTTTGATTTCTGCTTGTAGTACACAACGATGTTGGATACCAGGGCAGCGATCACACCAATGGTGATACTTTGAGGAATAGCTACAAAACCGGCGCCTGGTGTAATGGCCACCAGACCTACCACAGCACCGATACAGAAGCCCAGTACAGATGGTTTTTTGCCCCTTAATACATCGAAGAACATCCAGGCCAGACCAGCAGCAGCGGCGGCTGTATTGGTGGTAAAGAAGGCAGAAACGGCCAGGCTATTAGCACCCAGGGCAGAACCTGCGTTGAAGCCAAACCAGCCAAACCACAGCAAACCAGTACCAATCAATACATAAGGGATGTTGGCAGGGGGAATTTCTTTATGCTCCATGTGCACTTTACGGCGTTTCAATACCAGTACACCAGCGAGGGCGGCGCAACCGGCAGAAATGTGTACCACTGTACCGCCGGCAAAGTCAAGTACTCCCATTTTGAACAGGAAGCCATCAGCATGCCAGGTCCAGTGTGCCAGCGGGCAATATACCAGCAGGCTGAACAGCGCAATGAACAGTATATAAGAAGTAAAGCGGATGCGTTCAGCAACGGCGCCCACTACCAGACCGGGGGTAATGATGGCAAACATTAACTGAAATACAGCAAACAAAGATCGTGGAATGGTTCCCCAGGGTTCGCCGGAGGCTACTCCCTTGAAGAACAGGTGTGTAGAAGGATTTCCAATCCATCCTCCCTCAGATGTTCCAAAAGCAAGGCTGAAGCCTACCACTATCCACAGTACACTCACCACGCCGGCTGCGGCCACACTCTTGATCATGGTGGAGATAACGTTTTTGCGGTGTACCATACCACCATAGAAGAAGGCAAGTCCGGGGGTCATTAAAAACACCAGGGCAGATGCTACCAACACCCAGGTGATGTCGGCGCTGTTGTAAGTTCCTTTAGTGTCTACATAATCGGGAAGAGCAGGGATGAAGATCGCGATGACTGCTACGGCCGCCAATACGAGGAATGGCGCCACCTCCTTAAAGGTGATTTTTTTCATACCAGTTGATTTTAGTTGTTAAATTAAGAATGAGTTGAATGTGTTATTCTGAATGTAAATTAGCATTTTTTTGCCTGTTATTGATCACACAACACATATGATAATAATTATAATGTTATGTTTTTAATAAGTTTCTATACGTTGAAACAATTATCCTACCTGTATTATAGAGAATTTCAAATATCGAAATAGAAAAAGCTATCCTTTTTCGATAGCTTCTAAAAAATAATTTTTTCAACATGGTAGCTAAAATCATTTTTCCTGCATAATCATAGCCTAAATGATGCTTTTATCAATGAAAAATTCCCCGCATGCGTGTTTGTGCACTCTAACGTGTATATATAACACAAAAGCCACCCACCTCCCGGTGAATGGCTTTTTTTCAGCACTCTATGATGTTTTGTTAAACGGCCATAATGATATTCTGGTCCCTGCTCTCCAGCAGTGAAACGCCGCCACTCAGGAATTCATCCACTTTCCGGGCGCATTCACGACCTTCGCTGATAGCCCATACTACCAGGCTCTGTCCGCGGCGTACATCGCCCGCAGCGAAAACCTTCTGAATATTAGTCTGATAGGCCTTATCAGTGGCCCGTACATTACCACGCTCATCCAGCTCCACGCCCAGCTCATTGATCATGCCCGCATGTTGCGGATGCACAAATCCCATGGCCAGCAAAGCCAGTTCGCAGGGAAGTTCCCGCTCACTGCCAGCTACTTCCACAAACTGCGCCGGACGGCCATCTTCCGTGATCTTCCATTCCAGGTCTACTACTTTCAGTGCTTTCAGATTCCCCTTTTCATCGCCCACAAACGCTTTGGTAGCAATAGCCCAGTGACGTTGCGCCCCTTCTTCATGAGAAGAAGACACCTTCAGGGTCATGGGATAGGTAGGCCAGGGCATAAAAGTTGTTCTGCCTTCCGGTGGCTTGGGCAGCAATTCAAATTGTGTTACCGATAAAGCGCCATGACGGTTGGAAGTACCTACACAGTCACTACCGGTATCGCCACCACCGATTACTACTACATTCTTACCGGTAGCGAAAATATCTTCGGAATAAATATTGCTTTCTATGGCAGCATTGGCCAGCGGGTCTTTACCTGCATTGCGCTTGTTCTGCTGCTTCAGGAAGGTCATGGCAAAATGAACACCCTTCAATTCCCTGCCCGGCACCGGCAGGTCCCGGGGTACCGTAGAACCACCAGATAATACGATGGCATGGAACTCTCTCAACAGGTCATTGATACTTACATTCACCCCTACATTGGCATTGCACTTAAAGGTTACGCCTTCTTCTTCCATCAGCGCAATGCGACGGTCAATCACCCATTTCTCCAGCTTGAAATCAGGAATGCCATAACGCAACAAACCGCCCGGCGCATCATCCCTTTCAAACACGGTTACGGTGTGACCGGCATAGTTAAGCTGGGCAGCCGCAGCCAGCCCGGCAGGACCGGATCCTACTACCGCTACCTTCTTGCCACTACGCATATTCGGTTTGCGGGGTTTTACAAATCCCTTATCGAAAGCGATCTCTATAATATGTTTTTCTATTTCCTCAATAGCTACCGGGGGCTGATTGATACCCAGCACACAGGCGCTTTCGCAAGGCGCGGGGCAAATACGTCCGGTAAATTCCGGGAAGTTATTGGTAGAAGTAAGGATGTCATAGGCTTCCTCCCAGCTCTTGCGGTATATCGCATCATTGAACTCAGGAATGACGTTGCCTAACGGACAACCGCTGTGGCAAAAGGGAACACCACAGTTCATACAGCGGGCGCTCTGCTGATTCAGCTTTTCTTCACTGAAACGCTCTACAAACTCATTGTAGTTTTTAACCCTGTCCTGCACCGGCAACTTACCGGGCAACTCTCTCGTAAACTCTAAAAAACCCGATGGCTTACCCATTGTATTTTATCGTTTATAGTTGTTAGTCTTAGTTATTATTTGCTCACCTGTACAGGTACTTTCTTTGCCTGCAACACTTTCTTATAATCGGCCGGGAATACTTTCACAAAGTTCTTCAACTGGTTCTCAAAATCATCCAGTACAAACTTGGCTACGGAGCTGCCGGTATAAGCGTAATGCTTCATGATCATATCCTGCAGCAGTTTGGCATCTTCTGCATCTACAGGATCAAGGTCTACCATCTCCTTATTGCAACGGTCGGCAAACTGTGCTTTCACATCATACACATAGGCAATACCGCCACTCATGCCGGCTGCAAAGTTGCGGCCTGTTTCTCCGAGTATTATAGCTACACCACCTGTCATGTATTCACAACCGTGATCACCGGTGCCTTCTACTACTACTGTAGCGCCGGAATTCCGTACGCAGAAACGCTCGCCGGCCTTACCACGGATATAGGCCTCACCGGAGGTAGCGCCATAGAACGCTGTATTACCGATAATGATATTTTCCTCAGGAACATAAGAAGCCTGTTTGGGCGGATATATTACCAGTTTGGCGCCGCTTAATCCTTTACCAAAATAGTCATTGGCATCACCTTCCAGTTCCAGCGTTACGCCGCGGGTATTGAAAGCACCAAAACTTTGTCCGGCAGTCCCCGTCAGGTTAAAGTGGATCGTATCATCCGGTAAACCGGCTGCCTTGTATTTCTTGGTGATCTCGTTGGAAAGGATGGTTCCCAACGTCCGGTCTGTATTCTTCACTGCAAATGAAGCAGCTACACGCTCCTGTTTTTCCAGTGCAGGCCTGGCCGCTTCCAGCAGTTGCCAGTCAAGTACAGTAGCCAGTCCATGATCTTGTTCTTCCTGTTTGTACAGTCCGGTGTACAGGGAAGAAGGCTCTTTATACAATATGGGGGAAAGGTCCAGTTTGCTATACTTCCAGTGGGTGATATCATCGCGCATTTCGAGCGTATCTACCTGACCGATCATTTCGTTCACAGAACGGAAGCCCAGCTCGGCCATGATCTCACGCAGCTCCTGGGTAATGTACTTGAAGAAATTCACTACATGGTCTGCATTACCGGAGAAGCGTTTGCGCAGATCAGGATCCTGTGTAGCCACCCCTACCGGGCAGGTATTGAGGTGACACTTACGCATCATGATACAACCTTCCACTACCAGCGCCGCTGTAGCTACGCCCCACTCTTCTGCACCCAGCAGTGTTGCAATGGCAATATCTTTTCCCGTCTTCATCTGGCCATCGGCCTGCAGGACGATACGGCTGCGCAGTTTATTCTTCACCAGTGTCTGATGCGCTTCGGCCAATCCTAACTCCCAGGGCAAACCGGCATGTTTAATAGAGCTGATCGGGGAGGCGCCTGTACCGCCATCAAATCCGGAAATCAACACCACATCGGCTTTGGCTTTAGCCACACCGGCAGCGATAGTACCCACCCCTGCTTTTGATACCAGCTTTACGTTGATACGTGCAGCACGGTTAGCATTTTTCAGGTCGAATATTAACTGGGCAAGGTCTTCAATAGAATAAATATCGTGGTGTGGCGGCGGAGAGATCAAACCTACACCAGGCGTAGAGTGCCTTGTTTTACCAATCCAGTCATCTACTTTATGCCCTGGTAATTGTCCGCCTTCACCCGGCTTGGCGCCCTGCGCCATTTTGATCTGCAGCTCATCTGCCTCTGTGAGGTAATGGCTGGTAACCCCGAAGCGGGCAGAAGCTACCTGTTTGATAGCACTGCGCATGGAATCGCCGTTCTCCATCAACTCATACCTTCTTTCATCTTCCCCACCTTCACCGGTATTGCTCTTACCACCGAGGCGGTTCATCGCAATGGCCAGTGTAGTATGCGCTTCCCAGGAGATAGATCCGAAGGACATAGCGCCGGTAGCAAATCTTTTATAGATATTTTCTGCAGATTCTACTTCATCAATAGAGATAGCGGGCCTGTTGCGTTTGAAGCGGAACAAGCTTCTGAGCGTGCAGGCTTTTTCACCCTGGTCATTTACCAGCTTGGTGTACTTCTTAAAAGTATTGTAATCGCCCATCCGTGTTGAGTATTGCAACAGGTGGATGGTTTGCGGATTGAACAGGTGGAATTCTCCTTTCCGTTTCCATTGATAAACACCGCCTACAGGCAGGCGGTTTACCGGCACATCTTTACGCGCAAAGGCAAACCGGTGCTTGGCCAGTGTTTCTTTGGCAATTTCATCCAGGCCCATGCCCTCAATACGGGAAGTAGCGCCGGTGAAATATTTATCTACTACATCTTTATTAAGACCAATGATCTCCAGGATCTGCGCACCCTGGTAAGATTGCAGGGTAGAGATACCCATTTTGGAGAATACTTTCAGCAGGCCTTCATTCACCGCCTTGATATAGTTCTTCTTCAGGTAATCTACATCCAGTGAGGTTTCCAGCTTACCGGTCAGCTTCATATCACGGATGGATGATAAAGCGAGGTAAGGGTTGATGGCTGTAGCACCGAAGGCCAGCAGACAGGCAAAATGATGCACTTCCCACACGTCGCCCGCTTCTACCACAATGCCTACCTGGCCACGCAATCCTTTACGGATCAGGTGGTGGTGTACAGCAGCAGTAGCCAGCAGCGAAGGAATAGGAGCGTGTTCGGAATCAATCGCCCTGTCCTGCAGGATCAACACTTCAAAACCATCATTGGCTGCATCCACCGCATAACGGCAGATACGGTCCAGCGCAGCTTTCATGGAACCTGGCTTACCATCGGCCCTGAAATAACACTGCAGGGTTTTGGCCTGGAAGATACCGGTATCAATACTGCGGATGCTTTCCAGCTCATGATTGGTCAATACCGGGTGCTTCAGCGCCACGGTATGACAGCTCAGCGGATCTTCTTCCAGCAAGCTACCATTGTTACCTACGAAGGTGGCCAGCGACATCACCATACGCTCACGGATGGGATCAATGGGCGGATTGGTTACCTGTGCAAACAGTTGCTTGAAGTAACTGCTGAGGTGTTGCGGCTGATCGCTCAACACAGCCAGCGGCGTATCGGTACCCATAGAACCGATAGGCTCTTTGCCATCGAGGGCCATGGGCGCGATCAGGGTATCGAGGTCTTCGGTGGAATAACCGAATGCTTTTTGGTATTTAAACACCTGCTCATGTTCCAGGTGGGTAAACATAACCCTTGGTTCAGGCAATTCATTCAGCCTGATCTTATATTTATTCAGCCACTCTGCGTAGGGCTTTTGTGAGCAGATTGTACGTTTCAGTTCGCCATCGCTGATGATGCGTCCCTGTTCCATATCCACTACAAACATCTTACCCGGCTGCAGGCGTCCTTTCTCTTTAATTAAAGTGGGATGTATCGGTAATACGCCGGTTTCTGAAGCCATAATTACCCGGTCGTCGGTCGTAACACAGTAACGGGAAGGACGTAAGCCATTCCTGTCCAATGTAGCGCCAATGATCTTTCCATCTGTGAAGGAAATAGAGGCCGGACCATCCCAGGGCTCCATCATGGAGGCGTGGAATTCATAGAAGGCCTTCTTCACAGGGTCCATATCTTCATTGCCATCCCAGGCTTCGGGTATGAGCATCATCATTACATGCGGCAATGACCGGCCGGTAAGCGCCAGCAGTTCTATTACATTGTCAAGGCAGGCGGAGTCTGACTGACCTTCTGTAACAATGGGCAGCAACATCTCCATCTCTTCCTTGGTAAAATAAGGAGAAGCAAAACCCGGTTCACTGGTCTTGAGCCAGTTCAGGTTACCCTGCAGGGTATTGATCTCACCATTATGCGCGATAAAGCGGAAAGGCTGCGCCAGTTTCCAGGAAGGGAAAGTGTTGGTGGCAAAGCGGGAATGCACCAGGCCAAAAGCGCTCACCACGCGCTTGTTGCTAAGATCGGGGAAATAAGGACGCACCTGCATACTGGTGAGCTGTCCCTTATATACGACTGTTTTATACGACATGGAAGCGATGTAAAAACCTATCGCGTCCTTTTTCACCGTATTATTGATCGTGTGGCTGGCGTAGTTGCGCAGCACAAATAATTTACGTTCAAAGTCATCGGGATTGGTAATATGGTCGGGGCAGGCAATGAATACCTGTTCCATTTCAGGCTCCACACTTAAAGCAGTAGCACCGATACCATCGGGATTTACCGGCACCTTACGGTATACCAGGATCTCCAGGCCCAGCTTTTCAGCCGTGCGGTTGAAGATATCACGGCATTCTTCACGTAAACGTATTTCACGGGGGAAGAAGATAACGCCTACGCCATAACGCCCGAAGGGAGGCAGCGGCACACCCAGCTTAATACACTCATCAAAGAAGAATTCGTGTGGCGTCTGGATCATAATGCCAGCGCCGTCACCTGTATTGCTTTCGCAACCACAGGCGCCACGGTGTTCCATGTTTTCCAATACAGTAAGCGCGTCGGAGATGTGTTGATGTGATTTGTGCCCTTTGATGTTTGCCACGAAACCTATCCCACATGCATCGCGTTCAAAAGAGGGATGATAAAGACCCTGATTACCCTGATTGCTTGCCATGAAAAGAAGCTTTGTTTTGAAAATTTTCAATAAAACCCACGATTTCCATAGGAATTTTCAATATGGCAGCAAGCAACGCTTTAAAAATACAATAAAAAGGAGTAAAAACCGTAGATACATACAATTATTTTCCACACTAACAGGCGTCAGCCTATTAAGAAAATGTTATCCAAATCTTAAATATTTGTGTTTTGGGACAAAAATGCCCGCCCCTATTTAAATGATGCCAATTCTAATGTGAATTATTTTGCCACTCTCATCAACAACGTTGACCAAATCGCCATTTCACATAATATATAATTATTTTTCTATTTTATGTACTTAGCCATAAAATCTCTCCTCCGGACCGCCAGACAAGCCCTTTTTTAGCCTTTTTGCCTGCTTTTTCCACAATTAGTCAATAAAAATGCTCCCACCTGCAGGATCGGGAGCATACCGGGCAGCCGGATTGTTATTTATTATAGACGTGGGAGAACTGTATAGCCCCACCCTGACCATCATTTAATACGATGATGATAAGCCCGTTATTCCATTCCTTGTTGCCAACTTCCTGCGTAAAGGGGAGAAAAGAAGTATTGTCGTTAATGAATCTATCGGAGGTATAGCAATCATCTCCATTGTCACACATCCATATCTGCTCGGCCACCTTCGCATTGGCCCCGCCCTGTAAACGTTGATTAGCATACCGCTCTATGTAGAACAGGTCCCATTGGGCATCCCGTACCTGTATATCAAAATGCGGATCTTTATTGTCCAATGCTACCGCTATGGATACACCTGTTCCCTCATGCCGGAAAAACGCATAGGGCTTCCAGCTATCAGTAACAGCGCCTGTAGGAGCAGGGAGGGTTATCCCTTGTTTGGCCCCACCTGTTGGCACAATGAAAGCTTTATCCTGCCGGTAACGACGTCCGGCAGATTGATTATACCGGGTAAAGATGTACATTTCAGCAGTCCAGTTACCTGCTGAAAGATCATCCATGGAAAAACTCAAGGCATGGGTCTTTTTTTCAAACCGCTTGAAGACCTGGCTCGTTGCCCCTTCCCTTTTAAACACTACGAATCCGGAATCTACCAGGTCCCAGGCAATGGATGACGCACCGAAATTTACCTGCAATACTTTTTCTGCCGGCGGAGGCGCCGGATCATGTTTGTCTTTTTTGCAGGAAATCATTACAGTGATAGCGCTGCCTATAATGAGCAGGGGTAATAAGGAAGCACGCTTCAATAAGCGCCTATACACGATTGACCGGTACCCGGCCGGGATAAAGGTTGTTGCTGTTACTTTCATGGCTATACTTTTTATTGTGGCTTTATGACACCGAAGTAAGGAGGAACGTTGTTAAAAAAATGCCACAAAACCCTGAAATCACATGATCATGTGGTGTGTAACTGGTTTTCCTTATATTTGAATTAAGTCAACGTTATAACTACGATCTTCTTGCCATTCTTAACCAAAGCCCCCTGCTATGCTAACAAACGAGCTGTTGAATGGCTATTGCCCCGACAAGAATACCTGGGACGAAATGTATGATACCGGCGCTGTACGCCATCAATACAGCGGCGTGGTGGACTTCCTGCAGCACCTCAGCGTAGAAGAGTTAGGGAAAAAAGAAGAACAGGCTAAAAGGCTGTTCATGACCCAGGGCATCACCTTCACGGTATATAATAGTGGGGAAGGCATTGAAAAGATCTTCCCTTTCGATATTATCCCCCGCATTATTACAGCTACAGAATGGAACTATATTGAGAAAGGTATTCAGCAACGGCTCAAGGCCCTTAACCTCTTCCTGAAAGATGTATACCATGAGCAGTTCATCATCAAAGACGGACTGGTGCCCTTATCCATCATTTACAGTTGCCCTCACTTCCTCCGGGAAATGGTGCGCTTCCCGGTGCCTTATGATATCTATGTACATATTGCAGGTATTGACCTCATCCGGGATAATGATGGTACTTTCTATGTACTGGAAGATAACCTGCGCACGCCCAGCGGCGTAAGCTATATGCTGGAGAACAGGGAGATCACCAAGCGTATCTTCCCCGATCTGTTGCCACTGATGAATGTACGCAGCGTGATGGAATATCCCAATATCCTGCACAAGAACCTGGTATCAATGGCTCCGCGGCAAAATAATAATCCTACTGTCGTATTGCTCTCGCCGGGTATTTATAATTCTGCTTATTTTGAACATACCACGCTGGCCCGTATGATGGGCATAGAACTGGTAGAAGGCAGGGACCTGGTAGTAGACAACCACCGGGTATATATGAAAACCACCGGAGGCCTGCAGCAGGTAGATGTGATCTATCGCCGTGTGGATGATGACTTCCTTGATCCGCTGGTGTTTAATGCCTCCAGCGCGCTTGGCGTATCCGGTATTATGAGCGCTTACCGTAAAGGCAATGTAGCCATTGTAAATGCAGTGGGCAATGGTGTGGCCGATGATAAAGCCATTTACTCCTATGTACCCGCCATGATCCGTTATTACCTGAATGAAGAGCCCATTCTTAAAAATGTGCCCACCTACCAGTTGGGCAATGTGGAAGAGCGCGAATACGTGTTTAAGAATATGAACACGATGGTGATCAAGAAAACGAATGAGAGCGGTGGTTATGGTATGCTGATGGGGCACACCGCATCGGATAAGGAGATCAGCGATTACCAGGCAGCTATCCTGAAAGATCCCCGGCAGTTCATTGCACAACCTACGATCAGTTTATCTTCCGCACCCTGTTATATGAACGGAAAGCTACAGCCCCGGCGGGTAGACCTGCGGCCCTATGCATTATGCGGCCCCAATGGCATCCGCATTGTACCCGGCGGATTAACAAGGGTGGCCTTGCGCGAGGGCTCGCTGGTCGTAAACTCTTCACAGGGCGGCGGCAGTAAAGACACCTGGGTGCTGACAGTGTAAGAGTGAGTATTGCTAATACCTAAAACCTAACAGCTAATTATTATACATGCTTAGTAGAGTAGCCGATAGCTTATTCTGGATGAACCGGTATATGGAACGCACAGACGGCATTTTGCGGATGTTGAAAACGAACTATGCCTTATCGCAGGACGACCTGCAATATTTCTCCTGGCAACCGGTACTGAAGATCTTTACCTATTTACCGGAAGAGGAAGCAGCCATTATTGCCTGCCAGGGCAGAACGGTGTTGCAATACATGGTTTCCGATAAAGAGAATCCCAATTCAGTATTGAATATTGTTACGCAGGCCAGGGAAAATGCCCGCAGTGTACAGGACCATATTACCAAAGAACTGTGGCAATGCCTCAATGATTTTTACCATACCGTGCGCGATGAACAGTTACTGGAATGGCTGTACAAGGAAGACCCTATTACAGCATTGGATATCCTGATCAAGCAGGGATTGCTGTTTTATGGCACCTCCGATATTACTATGGCCCGCGGTGAAGGGTACTCCTTTATGAATATTGGCCGCTTCCTGGAACGGGCTATACAAAGCGCTGATATCCTGGATGTAAAGTTCAGTGACAGCAAGTTTGATTTCTCCAATATTACCGATACTACCTACTGGCGGTATTTGTTGTTGTCCATTTCCGGCTATGAACTGTACCTGCGGAATTATTCTGGTGGTTTTGAAGCGCGCCGGGTAGTGGAGCAGATTGTACTAAATGACCATTTCCCCCGTTCTGTGATGTATTCTATAGACCAGGTAAGCCGGTACTTTGAACGCCTGAAAAGCGAACAGACCACTACCGCCTATAATAGTATTGATTTTATGATCGGTAAAGTGAAAAGCCGGGTACGTTATTCCACGCCGGAAAGCATTATGCAGCAGGGACTGCATGAATTCCTGACCGGCGTCAAGAATGAACTATATGCTATAGGTAAAGCACTTAGCCAACATTACTTTGCTTATACCTGATGACAGAAAAGAAGAATAAAGTTACTTTTGACCTTAGAACAACCAGAAAACGGATTGTAATTCATGCCAAGATTTAAAATTCACCACGTTACCAGGTATAGCTATGAGGTGCCTGTTGTGGATAGTGCTAACCAGATTATGTTATTCCCGCTTGAAGATGTGTACCAGGATGTACTGAAACACGATCTGATGATTACCGGTGAACCGGTCCTAGACCTGTACCATGATTATTATGGCAATAAGGTAGGCTCCTTTATGTATACAGCTTCCCATAAGGAGCTGGTCATCGATGCGCGGATGGAAGTGGTGACCCATAAAAGAACACTTCCTGTAGAAACGGCCGCCAAAGAAGACCAATGGAATAACCTGCTTTCCCTGGCTTATGATATTCCCTATATTGATTTCCTGAAGCAGGAAAAGTTCAATGCCTTATCAGCAGTGCAGGCTATTGCCAATGCTGCTGAAAGCAGGCAGGTGACGGTATTGAAAGCAGCCAATTTGCTGAATGATTATGTGTATACCAATTTCCAATACATAAAAGGTGTGACGACGGTAGAAACCACCCTCGATGAAATATGGCAATTGAAGGCGGGCGTTTGCCAGGACTTCGCACACATCCTGCTGGCTATGCTGCGCATGATTGATATCCCCGCGCGTTATGTAAGTGGCTATGTGTGTCCCAACCGCAATGGCATGCGGGGTGAAGGTGCTACCCATGCCTGGGTGGAGGCCTATATTCCTTTTTATGGATGGCTGGGCTTTGATCCTACCAATAACTGTATCGCCAATGAGCTGCACGTACGACTGGCAGTAGGCAGAAGCTTTATGGATTGCTCACCTGTAAAAGGGACTTATAAAGGAACAGCCAATCACCGCCTGGATGTAGGCGTCTCTGTGGCTTATGAGGATGGTGTTACACAAAATGATGCGGCTACTGTACTTACACCACAACCTGTGGCGCCCACCAATGGGGAACCTAAGAACTCCTGGCGCCAGCATATGGAGATGATGCAGCAGCAACAACAGCAATAAAAGGCGAGTGGTAAATGGGAAGTGGCGAGTGGGCCTTGGGTGTAGCTTGCTGGCTATTGGCATTTCCTACTAGCTACTAGCCTTTCACCACTAACTTTTGTACTATACCAGGTACCCAAACAGGTTATCATTCTTATTCAGCTCCGTGTAGTTGATATGGTACTTATTCATATTGCGGAGCAGCACTTCATAATCTTCCCGGGATTGTAATTCTACGCCTACCAGCGCAGGACCGGTTTCTTTGTTGTGCTTTTGCATGTATTCAAAGCGGGTAATATCATCGTTTGGTCCCAGTACATGGTTCACAAACTCTTTGAGCGCTCCGGGGCGTTGTGCAAAACGCACCAGGAAGTAATGTTTCAATCCTTCGTATTGCAGACTGCGCTCTTTGATCTCCTGCATACGGTCAATGTCATTGTTGCTGCCACTTACAATGCATACGATGTTCTTTCCTTTGATGGCACCGGCATAATCATCCAGGGCGGCAATAGATAAGGCGCCGGCAGGCTCTACCACAATGGCGTCTTCATTGTATAGTTTCAGGATGGTGGAACAGATCTTGCCTTCCGGCACGAGGTGCATATCGTCCAGCACTTCTTTACAGATAGCGAATGTGAGGTCCCCTACCCGCTTCACGGCGGCGCCATCCACAAACCGTTCTATGTTTTCCAATGTTACCGGCTGTCCTGCTTCCAATGCTCTTTTCATAGAAGGAGCGCCTTCCGGCTCCAGTCCTATGATCTTGGTGCGGGGTGAATAGGTTTTAAAATAGGAACCGACACCGGCACTGAGTCCGCCGCCACCTACAGGAACAAATACATAATCAATGTCAGACAGTTCTTCCAGTATCTCTACAGCTACCGTACCCTGCCCTTCAATGATGCGGAGATCATCAAAAGGAGGAATAAAGGTCATGCCCTGCTTTTCCGTGTACGCTTTGGCAGCAATGGCACAATCATCAAAAGTATCGCCTACCAATACTACTTCAATGTAATCTTCGCCAAACATCCGGGTTTGCTTCACCTTCTGGTTGGGTGTAATGATGGGCATGAATACCACCCCCTTCACCCCTAATTTTTTACAGGAGAAAGCAAAGCCCTGTGCATGATTGCCTGCACTGGCGCATACCACTCCCTTCTGGAGTTGTTCTGCCGGCAGGCTGCTCATCATGTTGTAAGCGCCGCGCAGCTTATAGGAGCGTACTACCTGCAGGTCCTCCCGCTTCAGGTACACATTACAGCCGTATTTACGGGAAAGGGACTGGTTAAGTATCAGGGGTGTTTTGGTCACCACTTTCTTTAACCGTAGGGCCGCTTTATGAAATTCAAGTTCTGTAGTATGGGACGCAGGTAAGCTCATATTGTTTTGTAGTATGCAGAGACACAAAGGCGCAAAGAGAAACAGATGAACTTTGCGCCTTTGATGTCTTGCAGTATGATTAATTAAGCTACTCCGGCAGCTTTCTTGGCAGGTTGTGCAGCCTGGTTTTCAGGACGCAGGCTTCTTACTGTTTTACCAGCTTGCCACATTTCACTGTCGCGCAGTTCTTTCAGTTCCACTTCCAGCTTTTCACGGTAGTCGGGCTGACTGTTGGAATCAATAGAACGCTGGCTTTCTTTACCGGCAGCCACACTTTCATACAGTTCAGTGAATACAGGCAAAGTAGCGTCGCGGAACTTCTTCCACCAATCCAGCGCACCACGCTGTGCAGTAGTAGAACAGTTGGCATACATCCAGTCCATACCATTTTCTGCTACCAGCGGCATGAGGGATTGTGTCAACTCTTCCACTGTTTCGTTGAATGCTTCAGAAGGCGTATGGCCTTTCTTACGCAGTACTTCGTATTGAGCAGCGAAGATACCCTGGATTGCCCCCATGAGGGTACCCCTTTCACCGGTAAGGTCGGAGTATACTTCTTTCTTGAAATCAGTTTCAAACAGGTAACCGCTACCTACAGCAATACCCAGGGCAACAACCCTTTCTTTGGCTTTACCGGTAGCATCCTGGAAGATAGCATAGCTACTGTTGAGGCCACGGCCCTGCAGGAACATGCGACGCAGAGAAGTACCGGAACCTTTGGGAGCTACCAGGAATACGTCTACATCCTTGGGAGGAACGATGCCTGTCTGCTCATTGAAGGTGATACCAAAGCCATGAGAGAAGTACAGGGCTTTGCCGGGTGTAAGGTGCTTTTGTACAGTAGGCCACAGTTGGATCTGGGCAGCATCACTCAGCAGGTAGCAGATGATGGTGCCACGTTGCAAAGCCTCTTCTATTTCAAACAATGTTTCGCCGGGCACAAATCCATCACGCACCGCTTTATCCCATGTCTTGGAATTCTTACGTTGCCCAACGATTACGTTGATGCCATTATCTTTTTGGTTCAGCGCCTGGCCGGGACCTTGTACACCGTAGCCAATTACTGCCACTACTTCATTTTTCAATACAGCTTGCGCTTTGGCCAGTGGGAACTCTTCACGGGTTACTACGTTTTCTTCCACACCGCCGAAATTTAACTTTGCCATCTTTTAATGTTTATGGTTTTTAGTTTTTTGTTTCTGGTTGGGCGACCCAACAAACGACTTTATAATGATGATTGTTTCCGAATTACATGGTGAACACTTCATCCTGCTTATCCAGGAATTCATTTTCTATCACCTCTTCGCTTGGCTCTGTTTGTTCAAACTCCTTCAGCTTTTCATGGAAACCGCTGCTGGCTTTAATGATGGCCACACGGGCGCTACGTACGAACTCTATCAGTCCGTAAGGCTCCAGTACGGCAATCAGTTTATCGGTTTCTTCACGCTGACCAGTGGTTTCAAAGACGGTATAGTCTTTACGGATCACTACCGCCCGGGCGCCATACTCACGCAATAACCTTTCCACTTTTACCTTTTCGGCGATCTCATCGGTAGGCACTTTGTACATGGCCAACTCTTGCCAAACGATCTCTTCATTGGTATTGTAGTAGGCTTTCAGTACCTCTACCTGCTTTTCGATCTGGCGGGCCAGCTTTCTCACCACATCCTCTGTTTCATTGATCACAATGGTAAAGCGGTGAATACCTTCCACTTCACTGGGTGAGGTATTGAGGCTTTCAATGTTGATCTTACGGCGTGAGAACATGATGGCAATACGGTTCAGTAAACCGATCTGGTTCTCTGTGTATACCGTTACTGTAAACTCCTGCTTTGACATATCGCTATTTTTATACGGATAATGTTATTGTTATTTCAACCTGATCTCTGCTACACTGCATCCCTGCGGCACCATGGGGAATACGTTGTTTTCCTTTCCTACCATTACTTCCAGCAGGTAGGCTCCTTTGTGCTCCAGCATTTGCTGTAAGCCGGCTTTCAGTTTATCCCTTTGGGAAATACTGTTGCCTTCAATACGATAACCTTTAGCTACCTGTACAAAATCGGGGCTGGCAATATCCACAAAGGAGTAACGCTTGTCGTGGAAGAGTTGCTGCCACTGGCGCACCATACCCAGGAACTGGTTGTTGAGGATGAGTATTTTTACATTTACTTCACTTTGCATGATGGTGCCCAACTCCTGCAGGGTCATCTGGAATCCGCCATCACCGATGATCGCAACTACCGTTCTGTCGGGTGCTCCAAACTTGGCGCCGATAGCAGCGGGTAAAGCAAAGCCCATGGTACCCAGACCACCAGAAGTAACATTGCTCTTGGACTGGTTGAACTTAGCATAACGGCAGGCCACCATCTGGTGCTGACCTACGTCTGTAACGATCACCGCATCTCCACCAGTTAATTCATTCAGTATTTTGATCACCTCTCCCATGGTCAGTTGTTCCGACGTAGGGTTCAGTTCAGGATTGATACAGGTTTCTTCTTCCTGTTGCTGGAATTCACGGAATTTCTGCAGCCACTGGGGATATACTTTGGGCGCTATCAGTTCCGTGAGCAAGGGCAATGTTTCTTTACAATCGCCCCATACCGGTACAGTAGATTTAACGTTTTTATCAATCTCCGAGGGGTCAATATCCAGGTGAATGACTTTGGCCTGCTTGGCATATTTATCCAGCCTGCCGGTAACACGGTCATCGAAACGCATACCGATGGCAATAAGTACATCGCATTCGTTGGTCAATACGTTGGGACCATAATTACCATGCATGCCCAGCATACCTACCGCCAGCGGATGGTCAGTAGGGATAGCGCTCTCACCCATGATGGTCCAGGCAGCAGGAATACCGGATTTCTCCAGGAACTTTTTGAATTCCGTTTCTGCTTTACCCAGGATTACGCCCTGTCCAAAGATCACGAATGGCTTCTCGGCTTCATTGATGAGTTTGGCAGCCTGCTCTACATACTCTTTACGTACGATGGGCTTGGGACGATAGCTGCGGATATGGTTGCACTTTTCATAGCCTGCATAGTCAAACTTTTGCAACTGTGCATTCTTGGTAATATCAATCAATACCGGGCCGGGCCTGCCGCTGTTGGCAATGTAAAAGGCTTTGGCCAGTACGGCGGGAATTTCAGTAGCATCTGTTACCTGGTAATTCCATTTGGTAACCGGTGTGGTAATGTTGATCACATCGGTTTCCTGGAAGGCATCGGTACCCAGCAGGTGTGCAAATACCTGACCGGTGATACAAACCAGTGGCGTACTATCAATCATGGCGTCTGCCAGTCCTGTCACCAGGTTAGTAGCACCAGGGCCGCTGGTAGCAAAGACTACCCCTGTACGGCCGGAGGTACGGGCATATCCCTGTGCAGCATGGATACCACCCTGCTCATGACGGACCAGTATATGTTTCAGTTTTTGCTGGTAATCATACAAGGCATCATAGATAGGCATGATAGCGCCGCCGGGATAACCAAAGATGGTGTCCACACCTTCCGCAATAAAGGCTTCCAACACAGCAACAGACCCACTGATATTGGTAGTCTTGCTTTGTGGCTGGTTCTTTTTGGGCGCCATTTCGATTGTACTGCTCATATAATTTCTTTTAAGGTTCGGTTCTTATGAATGTTCAATGCTCAATATTCATTAATTAATTCTCGTCAGTTACACAACCCTCAGAGGCATCCTTTACGCTCCGGGCGTATTTGTACAGGAGGCCCTTGGTGGCTTTCAGGGCAGGTTGTTTCCACTTAGCCCTGCGTTCGGCAATCACCTGATCAGCTACTTTCAGCACAATGGTATTTTTGGTGGCATCCAGCTCAATGATATCATTGTCCTGTACCAGGGCGATCAATCCACCTTCATACGCCTCAGGGGTAATATGACCTACCACGAAGCCGTGGGTACCACCGCTGAAACGGCCATCGGTGATGAGTGCAATGCTTTTACCCAAACCAGCGCCTATGATGGCAGAGGTAGGTTTCAGCATCTCAGGCATACCGGGAGCACCTTTCGGCCCTACGTTACGGATAACTACGACATCACCGGCCTTGATCTTACCGGTATTGATACCATTGATGAGCTCAAACTCACCATCAAATACACGGGCCGGGCCTTCAAATCTTTCTCCTTCCTTACCGCTGATCTTGGCTACACTACCTTTCTCGGCCAGGTTACCATAGAGTATTTGTAAATGCCCTGTTGCTTTGATAGGCGTTTCGAGGGGAAGGATGATCTTCTGTTGATTGAAATCCAGATCGGGTGCATCGGCTAAGTTCTCAGCCAGTGTTTTACCGGTTACGGTAAGACAATCACCATGCAGCAATCCTTTCTTCAATAAGTATTTCATCACAGCAGGCACGCCGCCATATTGGTGCAGGTCCTGCATGAGGTATTTACCGCTGGGTTTGAAATCGGCCAGTACCGGTATCTTATTGCTGATGGCCTGGAAATCATCTTGCGTAAGAGGAACATCCACGCTCTTGGCCATGGCGATGAGGTGCAGTACAGCATTGGTGCTTCCACCCAGGATCATGATCACTGTGATGGCATTCTCAAAAGCCTTGCGCGTCATGATGTCGCGGGGCTTGATATCTTTTTCCAGCAGCAGGCGGATGGCCTTGCCTGCTTCCAGACATTCTTTTTGTTTGTCCTCGCTCAGAGCAGGATTGGAAGAAGAGTACGGCAGGCTCATACCCAATGCTTCAATAGCAGAAGCCATGGTATTGGCCGTGTACATACCGCCGCAGGCGCCTGCACCGGGACAGGAATTACGTACAATGCCTTTGAAGTCTTCCTCAGACAAAGTGCCGGCAATTTTTTGGCCCAGCGCTTCAAAAGAAGAAACAATATTCAGGTCCTGGCCTTTGTAGTGACCGGGAGCAATAGTACCACCGTATACCATGATGGCCGGGCGGTTTAAACGTCCCATGGCAATAACAGAGCCGGGCATGTTCTTATCACAACCAGGCAATGCAATGACGCCATCGTAATATTGTGCGCCGCATACGGCTTCAATAGAATCGGCGATGATATCGCGGCTCACCAGGGAGTAACGCATACCTTCGGTCCCGTTGCTGATACCATCACTTACACCAATGGTATTAAAGATCAGTCCTACCAGCTCATTGTCCCATACACCCTGCTTTACTACTTTGGCCAGGTCATTCAGGTGCATGTTGCAGGTGTTGCCATCATACCCCATGCTCACGACACCTACCTGTGCTTTTTTCAGGTCATCCTCTGTTAAACCAATACCATACAGCATGGCCTGGGCAGCAGGCTGCGTTACATCCTGCGTAATCGTCTTTGAATATTTGTTTAATTCTTTCATACTGATCCTTGATGAACTATAGTTATTGTTTATGCTTATGATCTTTCTGCTATGGCTTCTTTACTCTTCAACCCTTTATTGGCTCCATTGAGTCTTTCCGGCGCCAGCGGTTGTTCAGTTACCCGGTCTTTATAAGCCTGTTGCAGTACCCTACCCAGGCTCTTATTCCAATCGAGCGGGAATTTTGTTTCATCCAATGATTCCCAGCCAATCACCTCAGCAGCCGTGCCACAGAAGAAAGCAGCATCAGCCTGCTTCAACTGCTCAATGGTGAATTGCCCTTCTGCCACATTTATATTCAATTCAGCACACAATTCAATGACCGTAGCCCTGGTGATGCCCGGTAATATATTGCCCAAGGAGGGCGTATAGAGCACACCATCTTTTTCGAAGAACATGTTGGCGCCCGGACCTTCTGCGATAAAGCCATTCATATCGGTCAGCAAGGCTTCATCATATCCTTTGGCCTTGGCATCCTGGCTGGCCAGGATAGAGTTCACATAATGACCGCAGGCCTTGGCTTCTATTTTAAAACCGGCAGGATTGGGACGCTGAAACGGAGAGCTCAATACCCGCAACAGCTTATCGCCTAAGAATTTCCCCATCTCCCACACCTCAATCACAATGTTGGATTCGGTATTGAGGTTGAAGCTCATATTGGCAGGTCCATATACCAGCGGACGGATATACGCATCCTGCAGGTTATTTTGACGTAACACTTCATAGGTAGCATCAATCAGGTCTACCGCATGCCAGTCGTAAGGCATATTCATTGCTTCGGCAGAATTCTTTAAGCGATCATAATGCTCCACCGCTTTAAAGATCCTGGTATGGCCATCCACTGTTTTATAGGAACGAATGCCTTCAAATACGCCCAGACCATAATGCATTGTCTGACCATACAGGTCTACCTTAGCCTCCGTGGCTTTCACATATTTTCCATTGTGGTAAACAATGGTGTTCTCGTTGTAATACGATGCCATAATTCGCAAGTTTTTAAAGCTTTACAGCGGGTGAAACAAAAAAGAAACCCGCCTCTTTGGAGGCGGGTCGCTTTGTATTTTTAACTGTTTTAATTATACGTTAAACACCACCTCCGTTTGATGCAGGAATAATAATGACCACCACCACAATAATTATTGCAGTAATCACAGAAAGGACATTATTTGTTCCGCTTTTCAACATAGAAGGAATGATGCACTGCGAATATACACCCCCTGTTTCAAAAAAAGAACTACAGCAAGCAACTTTATTTTGGAAGACCGAAGTCGGAAGTCTGAGGTCAGAAGAACCTGTATTTCAGACTTCCGACCTCAGACTTCTATATAATCGTTGACTTCCTCAACTCTATATTAGCCTTGTTCACTCCATCCGGTATGCGATTGGCTACATAATCACAGATCAGTTCACCAATGGTGGAAGTGAAATAGAAATTGATCGAGTCAATATCTTTTGTAACAAAACCATTCTGCAAAGTCCACTCCACGGCTTCCCGTACCAGGGCTGCTTCTTTCGGCAAACCAATGTGGTCCAGCAACATAGCAGCAGAAAGGATAGAGCCCAATGGGTTGGCAATGTCTTTACCGGCCGCCTGCGGATAAGAACCATGGATGGGTTCAAACAGGGCGGCACCTTTACCCATGGAAGCAGAAGGCAATAAGCCCAGCGATCCGCTGATAACACTGGCCTCATCACTGATGATATCACCAAACATGTTCTCTGTCAACACTACATCAAACTGTTTGGGGTTCTGGATGATCTGCATGGCCGCATTGTCTACAAACAAAAAGTCGACAGTTACATCCTTATACTGACCAGCGATCTCCTGCACTACTTTACGCCATAACCGGGAGGTTTCGAGCACATTGGCCTTGTCTACCAACGTGAGCTTCTTCCTGCGCTGTTGCGCATAACGGAAGGCAAGGTGTGACACCCGCTCAATTTCTTCGCGGGTGTACACACAATCGTCAGAGGCCCGGGTGCTCTCCTCATTAATCTCTTTTTTACCGAAGTAAATACCCCCCGTGAGTTCACGGAAGATCACAAAATCGACCCCTTCAATGTTCTTTGTTTTCAAGGGGGAAAGATGATGCAAAGACGGATACGTGGTTACGGGTCGTATGTTGGCAAACAATTGTAATGACTTGCGCAGCTTGAGTAACCCTTGCTCGGGGCGTACTTTGGCAGAAGGATCATTGTCGTATTTAGGATGACCAATAGCGCCAAACAGGATCGCATCGCTGTTGAGGCAGGCTTCAATGGTTTCATCGGGTAATGGGTTGCCGGTTTTATCAATGGCATCGGCACCCATCAGACAATGCCGGTAATGAAAGGTATGACCGAACTGGTCAGCAATGGCATTCAGCACCTTGACCGACTGCCGGGTTACTTCCGGGCCGATGCCATCGCCTTCAATTACAACAATATTTTTTTCCATGTAGTTTTTTGTTTTCGGGTTGGGATAAACGTTTACGGACGGGCCGTTTCAAAGGCCTCTATTTCGTTGCGCATGCTCAGCAGGTAATCAATATCATCATACCCGTTGAGCAGACAAGTCTTTTTGTAACTGTTGATTTCAAATGTTGATTGTGCACCGGTAGCCTTGATGGTGATAGTCTGTTGTTCCAGGCTCACTTCTATTTCAGTAGCAGGGTCATTCTCTACCGCCTTGAATATTTCCTGCAGGAACGCTTCGCTTACCTGTACCGGTAGTAAGAAGTTATTTAACGAGTTATTGCGGAAGATATCGGCAAAGAAACTGCTTACCACTACATCAAATCCGGCATCCTTAATGGCCCAGGCAGCATGCTCCCTGGAAGAACCGCATCCGAAGTTGCGGGCAGCCACCAGGATCTTCCCTTTGTAAACAGGGTTATTCATTACAAAATCAGCTTTGGGCTGATTTTCATCATCATTATTAAAACGCCAGTCACGAAACAGGTTCTTACCAAATCCATCCCGGCTGGTAGCCTTGAGGAAACGGGCAGGAATGATCTGATCGGTATCGATGTTTTCGATATTGACCGGAACAACCGTACTCTTTATTATATTGATTGCCTTGCTCATTGAATCATTAATTATAAATACTCTCTTACGTCTGCTACTTCTCCTGTGATGGCTGCTACCGCAGCGGTCAAAGGGCTGGCTAAAAAGGTCCGGGCATTGGGTCCCTGCCTTCCTTCAAAGTTCCTGTTGGAAGTAGAGATACAATATTTACCGGCCGGTATCTTGTCTTCATTCATGGCCAGGCAGGCAGAACAACCGGGCTGGCGCAACTGGAAGCCGGCCTCTTCAAATACTTTATCAATGCCTTCGGCAATCGCCTGCTTTTCCACCTGGCGGGATCCTGGTACAATCCATACCTGTACATCATCGGCTTTTTTCCTGCCCTTCACAAAAGAAGCTACCAGTCGAAGGTCTTCAATGCGGCTGTTGGTGCAGCTACCAATGAAAACATAGTCTACTTTTTTACCTTTGATGCCGCTGCCCGGCTGAAGGCCCATGTAGTTGAGTGATTTCAGGAAAGAGAGCTTCTCTTTCTCATCAATCTCATTTTCGGCAGGTATATGTCCTGTAACACCCATGCCCATACCAGGATTGGTGCCATAGGTGATCATGGGTTCAATATCAGCCGCGTTGATGTGGATCTCTTTATCGAATACTGCCTCTGCATCGGAATACAATTCTTTCCAGGCATTGAGCTTTCTTTCCCACTGGCTACTACCTGGGGCGAATAAGCGGCCTTTGATGTAATCGAAAGTGATGTCATCCGGAGCGATCATACCACCACGGGCGCCCATTTCAATGCTCATGTTGCAGATGGTCATGCGGGCTTCCATGCTAAGGCTGCGGATAGCAGAACCTGCAAATTCCACAAAGTAACCGGTGGCGCCGCTGGCCGATATCTGTGCTATTATAAACAAAATGATGTCTTTCGACACCACTCCTTTGTTTAATTCCCCTTCTACATTGATGCGCATGAGCTTTGGCTTGCTCTGCATTAAACACTGGGTAGCCATGACCATTTCCACTTCGCTGGTACCAATACCAAAAGCAATGGTCCCGAAAGCGCCGTGCGTGGAGGTATGGCTATCGCCACACACAATGGTCATACCCGGTTGGGTAACTCCCAGTTCAGGCCCTATTACATGCACAATGCCCTGGAACGGGTGTCCAAGGCCATATAATTCGATATCGTGTCTTTTACAGTTCTCGATGAGTTGCTGCACCTGGTTGCGGGAGAGATCATCTTTGATAGGCAGGTGCTGATTGAGGGTAGGTACATTGTGATCGGCAGTAGCTACTACTTGCTGGGGACGGAATACTTTCAGGCCTCTTTTCTCCAATCCCTTAAAAGCCTGGGGACTGGTTACCTCATGAATAAAATGTTTATCAATGTACAACACAGCAGGGCCGCCTTCAATTTGCCTGACGACGTGCTTTTCCCAGATCTTATCAAATAATGTCTTTCCCATTTTCTTTTTGTGCTCTTTTCCTCGTGAATGAAAGCGTGGCGCAGAAGCGCCACGCCGTAAACAAAAACTACATGATTATGAGAAAATACTGCTCACTATGCTACGGCGGCCTTTGCCTGGTATTGACTGGCAAGACCTTTTAAGTCCTCATCTTCCACCTCTTTTTTCCTATCGGCTACTTTGAGGAACTGATCATACAATACATCTATATCATTCCGGGTATACATGAATCCCAGTTTCTGGAAACGATGGGCCAGGGCGCTGCGGCCGCTGCGGGCTGTCAGCACGATCTTACTGCCATCTGCGCCTACTTCTTCCGGATTGATGATCTCGTAGGTCTGCGCATCTTTCAGGAACCCATCCTGGTGAATACCGGAGGAGTGGGAGAAAGCATTGGCGCCTACAATCGCTTTATTGGGTTGAACCGGCATACGCATGGTATCGGAAACCAGGCGGCTCAGCGGGTTCAGTTGTTTGGCGTTGATATTGGTGTAGTAACCCAGTGTACTGTGTTGTTTGATGACCATCACTACTTCTTCGAGGGAAGTGTTGCCGGCCCTTTCGCCCAGCCCATTGATGGTACATTCGATCTGGCGGGCTCCGCTGATCACGCCGGCAATGGAGTTGGCGGTAGCCAGGCCCAGGTCATTGTGGCAATGGCAGGAAATAACTGCCTTATCAATATTTGGTACATTGTTGACCAGATAGGCGATCTTTTCGCCATACTGGTGTGGCAGGCAATAACCGGTAGTATCCGGGATATTTACAGTAGTAGCGCCGGCAGCGATGACCGCCTCCACTACCCTGGCCAGGTATTCATTTTCTGTACGGCCGGCATCTTCTGCATAGAATTCCACATCATCGGTGAAGTTGCGCGCCCATTTCACACATTGGGCTGCTCTTTGCAGGATGTCTTCCCGGGTAGAATTAAATTTAGACTTAATATGATAGTCAGAAGTACCAATACCCGTGTGGATACGCCTTCTTTTGGCGCTTTGGAGGGCTTCTGCAGCTACTTCAATGTCCTTTTGAACAGCACGGCTAAGACCGCAGATGACTGCATTTTTGATGACTTTACCGATCTCATGTACACTTTGAAAATCGCCAGGTGAAGAGATGGGAAAACCAGCCTCAATGATGTCAACACCCAATGCTTCGAGGGCCAGAGCTATTTCAATTTTTTCCGCTGTATTTAACTTACATCCGGGAACTTGTTCCCCATCGCGCAAAGTAGTATCAAAAATATAGACCTTTTGTCCTGGCATAATAAATTTTAAGAAGGGTAATAAGATAAAGGAGCAGGCTGTTTATTTTGTGTTGCTTGCTGAGAAACCGGTTAAACAACCTGCTGTACCGAAATTATCTCTGTTAATTGAGTAAGTGAAATCAAAATTGTAAGTAATTTACACTGCTTAACCCCTAAAGATCAATACGTAATTATTTGAATATCAACAGGTTTAACGATTATTAAATACGATGCCCAATCGCTCAACTGATGCACTTTTTCAGCTTATCCATTCCCTGGAAAAGTCGGAAAAAAGGAATTTCAAGCTGTATGTACAACGCAATTCTTCCAGCGAAGAGTTGAAGGTGGTACAGCTTTTTGATGCATTGGATAAGATGGATGAATATGACGAGGCCCTGCTGCTGAGGAAGAATGAAGGTATTAAGAAGCAGCAGCTCTCCAATATTAAAGCCCATTTGTACAGACAGATCTTATCCAGCCTTCGCCTGATCAAGGATGAAAGTAATATAGATATCCAGTTGCATGAGCAGATGGACTATGCGCGGATCTTATACAATAAAGGCTTGTACCTGCAAAGCCTGAAGGTGCTGGACAAGATGAAGGAAACAGCGCGGACGCATAACCAGGTCACTTATTTACTGCAGGCTTTGTTTTTTGAGAAGAAGATAGAGGCGCTGCATATTACCCGCAGTATGCAGGACCGTGCAGAAAAGCTAACGAATGAGGTAGATGAAGTGAATACCAAACTGGTGAATACCGGTAAGCTTTCCAACCTCTCCCTCCTGCTGTACAGTTGGTATATTAAGCATGGCCATGCCCGGAATGAAAAGGATGAAACCGACCTGCGCAATTTCTTTGAACAACATTTTCCTGCCGGCGCAGAAGAACCGAAAGGTTTTTATGAGAAGCTGTACCTGTACCAAAGTTACTGCTGGTATGCTTTTATACGGCAGGACCTGTTGCAGTATTATCGTTATACGCAGAAATGGGTAGAGCTGTTTGACAAGGAACCTTTTATGATGGAGGTGGAAACAGCCCACTATATTAAGGGTATGCACAACCTGCTGAGCGCGCATTTTGACCTGCAGAATTACCAGAAGTTCAATGAGGCATTGGCAAAGTTTGAAGCATTCGCCCAGTCGGATATTGCCAATTCGAACGACAATAACCGCATCCAGACGTTCGTGTACCTGCAGATCTCGCGGATCAATAAGCACTTTATGGAAGGCACATTCAGTGAAGGGCTTTCCCTGGTGCCACAAACAGAAGAGAAGCTGAAGGAATATTATCTGTTCCTCGACAGGCACCGGGTGCTGGTATTCTATTACAAGATCGCCTCCCTGTATTTTGGCAGCGGTCATTATGAACAGGCCATTGATTACCTGAATAAGATCATTAACTGGAAGGTAGACCTGCGTACCGACCTGCAGTGTTATTCACGGCTGTTGCACCTGATAGCACATTATGAGCTGGGTAATTTCGACCTGCTGGAATACCTGTTCAAATCCGTGTACCGCTTTATGGCCAAGATGGAAAACCTGAGCGTGGTGGAAGAAGAGATCTTCCGCTTTTTAAGGCGCTCCTTCCATGTTTCCCCCAAGCAATTAAAGGGAGAGTTTGAAAAACTGCTGAATAAGCTGAAACAACATGAACGCAACCGCTTCGAAACGCGGGCCTTTATGTACCTCGATATTATTTCCTGGCTGGAAAGCAAGATCAACAATACGCCGGTGCAAAACGTGATCCGGCAGAAATTCCTCAATGCCGTGAAGCATAAGGCGTCTGAATGCTAAAGCTTCCAAAATTGCAGTAGAAAGGCCTCCGAATGGTGGTCTGGACGTGGCTTTCCGCATATATACTTGCACTGGAATGGTAGTAAACTTGCACTGGAGTGCTCTGGCCAGTGCAAGTCTGTTAAAATGCGAATGCTATATGGCCGCAATAATGTGTGCATTATCAATAGGATAGCCCTGGATTCTCCAGGCACTCCTAATTAGCCAGTGCCTGTTTACACCTATTTTCTTTCCCCCAATACCAATACAAAAGGCTGATTATAATAGACTTACCAACCATTAGTCTTATTACAATCAGCCTTTAAAAGTATCGGCAAATGCTCTTATTGCCTTATTTTCTATTGATTATTAATACTTTGTAAGCTCCGGTTGTACTTCGTCAATGTACCCAAGTATACCTCCCTTGAGGTTGTACAGGTTCGTAAACCCGAACTTCTCTTCCAGTTCCCGGATGGCTTTGGCGCTGCGGCCACCCATTTTACAATGCACGACTACTTTTGTGTCGCGGCGGAATTTATCAGCGTTATCCGCCACCGTAGCCAGCGGTATTAGTTCGGCGCCAATGTTTACCAGGTCATACTCATGCTTTTCACGAACATCAATGAGCTGGAATGGTTCGCCCTTTACCTGCCAGTCGTACAGTTCTGTAGCGGTGATCTCCTTGATCGGTTTCTCCACTGCTTTCATGCCGCAGAATTGCTCATAATCTATCAGGGCAGTAATGGTAGGATTTTTACCATTGAGCGGGTTATCGTCCCGGCGGGAGATGTTGAAGGTGCGGCTTTCAAAGTTGAGCGCATCGAAGATGTAAAAACGGCCGGCCAGCGGATCTCCTACACCGGTGATGACTTTGATCACTTCCAGCGCCTGCAGGCTTCCGATGATGCCGGGCAGCACACCCAATACACCACCTTCGGCGCAACTGGGCACCAGGCCCGGCGGCGGCGGTGTGGGATACAGGTCGCGGTAATTGGGACCTAATACCCCTTCTTTGTTACGGTAGTTGAAAACAGATACCTGTCCTTCAAACTGGAAGATAGAGGCATAGATGTTGGGCTTACCCAATAATACAGCCGCATCATTGACGAGGTAGCGCGTGGGGAAGTTATCTGTTCCATCAGCTACCAGGTCGTAGTCTTTAAGAATATCCAGTGCATTCTGCGAGGTAAGCTGCGTATTGTACAACACGAGGTTGATGTGCGGATTAAGCGCCTGCAACCGGGCTTTGGCAGCTTCTACTTTGGGTTTGCCAACCGATTCCACGCCAAATAATACCTGGCGTTGCAGGTTGCTGTCATCCACTATGTCAAAGTCTACAATGCCAATAGTGCCTACACCGGCAGCAGCGAGGTATAGTAATGCCGGGCTGCCCAAACCGCCCGAACCCACGATCAACACTTTGGCGGCTTTAAGTTTTTGCTGGGCTTCCAAACCAAATTCAGGAATGATGATATGCCTGTTGTAACGGGCCAGTTCTTCTTTGGAGAAGGTTATGTTTGTATGATTGCTCATTGTTTCATGATTGAATGATTAATAATTCATGATGGCAGTCACAGGGTAAAGTTACTTATTCTATTCCGCCGGCGATGGCAGGTACGATGCTGATAACGGTATCAGCTTTCACAGCGGTTTTCTCCTGTTGCAGGTCGCGGATATCATCATTGCCTACAAAGATGTTGACAAAGGTGCGGATCTGTCCTTTATCATCCAGCAAGTGCTTTTTCAGTTCCGGAAAGTTAAGTGTTAATTCGCTAACGGTCTTTTCAATGGTATCGGCCTGGATATCCAGCCTGGCCGTATTGTTGGTGAATTTTCGTAATGGTGTAGGAATGATTACTGTTGCCATGATCGTTGATGTTATTTGTTGTTTATATTATAATGGTGATACTTCAAAAGTTGCTACGGTCTCTTCTTCAAACTGTACTTCATCATTTAAGCGCCAGGAACGCACAGGACCAATTTTTCCTTCCAGCACAGAGATGATGATGTAAGAGAAATAAGGCTGCGCCGCTACCCGGTCATGCTCGGAAGGAATGGCCGGATGATTGGGATGTGAGTGATATACTCCCAGCAGAAGCAGCTTGTTGTCTTCCGCATATTGCTCGGCCCTGATGTAGTCGAGCGGCGCTATCAGGAACCGCCGGCGCTTATCGCCTTCCTTAGCATTGTTCACTACCTGTATTTCACTGATAATCCGGTTACCTTCCCGGTCTTCTTCTCCAAACAGGAACCCGCAACATTCATCGGGAAAAGCCTGTACCGCGTCTTTGAACATTAATTCCTTTGCTACTGGTTGTATAGTTATCATTGAATACCAAGTTTTTTAATTACTTCACTGTATTTATCGGCATTATCAGGAAATACGGTCACTATGTTACCGGCTTCCAGCTTTTCTGCTACCCTGATAGCGCCTGCGAGGTTGGCTGCGGCAGAAGGGCTCAGCAGCAGGTTCTCATGTTTCCAGGCAGCCTTGATGATCTCATAGGCTTCTTCGGTACTTACTTCATTGTTTTCATCGGCTACAGTGGTATCATAGATGGTGGGCACCACGGCTGTTTCCATGTGCTTCCAGCCTTCCATACCGTGCATGGGATTATCCGGTTGCAGAGAAGTAAGGTGAATAGCTGGATTGAGTTCCCTCAAACGCCTGCCGGTACCTACAAAGGTGCCGCTGGTACCCAGTCCGGCCACAAAGTGGGTAATGCCAGGCAGGTCATTGATGATCTCCAGTGCGGTGGTATAGTAATGGGCTTTCCAGTTGTTGTCATTCTTATACTGATCGGCATAGAAGTATTTATCCGGATGGGCCAGGGCCAGCTCTTTGGCGACAGCCTGCGCACCATCTGTACCTTCAAATTTGGAGGTATAGATGATCCGGGCGCCCAGTGATTGCAATATTTCCTTGCGTTCTTTGGAAGCATTCTCAGGAAGGCAGAGTGTTACAGGCACGTTGAGGTTATTGCCTACGGCCGCATAAGCAATACCTGTGTTACCACTGGTGGCATCCAGCAAGGTCTTTGCGCGGGTAAGCTGTCCTTTTTCAATAGCGGCCTTAAAGATGTTGTAACCGGCGCGGGCTTTTACACTGCCGGAAAGTTGTTTCCATTCCTGCTTGGCATAAATAGTAACATGGGGCTTTGCAAATAGTTTGGTGATCCGGTATAAAGGGGTGTGTCCTATTTTGCTGCTGAGCTGTCGGACACTGTCCAGCAATCTTTCATCAATATGTTCTGACGTTAGGAATGGCATCGGTTCTGTATTATTGTTAGTTGTTCAACCTGGATCGAACGGTATGGAAATAAAAAAGCCCCACACGTTGGTGGAGCTTGTAATATGTTGAATATTAACTATTCAGTTGTTACCAATGGCTATCACCCACCCCAATAACCCTGGCATGTTGACAACAACAGCAACAACAATTTTTGTATGGGTTATGAAATGTCATTTTGGTGAGAACGATTTTACAGTTACAAATATAAAGGGAATTATTGGATAAATCCTATAGGTGGTGTAGACTATTTGTTAAATGTAGTTTATATGAATGATCGTTAGTTAAGCAGACCGCCTGCGCCAGGGCTTCCGATTAAGCGCCACCTTCGCCGGGGCTTCGGTGGCCGAAGCAAGAAACGGGTGGGCTGGTTTTTGGTGGTTGCTTACATTTGAGCCATGAAGACGTTGCTGATCCCGAAGCCGGCCCTGTTCAGTTTTGATGAGTGTTTGTGGTTCCTGAACCGGAATTATGACGACTGTTTGCATCATATAGCGCCGGGCAGTTTGTCTAAAGCTATCAATATCAAAGGAGAGAATATTGCCTTTACCCTGCAGGCCGATTCAGCACACCTGTTACTACACCTTACACACGGAGGCCATGACCCCGCCTTGCAGCAGGAACTGATACAATATATTATTGAGTGGTTTGACCTGGAACGGGATATTGCGCCTTTTTACACACTGCTGCGTAAAAACCGTACACTGGGTTATATGGCAAAAGACTTCGATGGCTTCCGCCTGATTGGCATCCATGATCTTTATGAAGCCCTCTGCTGGAGCATTATCGGGCAGCAGATCAACCTGAATTTTGCTTATACCCTGAAACGCAGGCTGGTAGAGCAATACGGCGAACGCCTGATGGTGAACGGACAAGCCTTGTATGTATTTCCACAACCCGGCGTACTGCAACATGCCAGGGTAGCCGATCTGCGGCCTCTCCAATTCTCTGAGCGCAAGGCAGAATACCTGCTGCTGGTATCCCAACTGTTTGCAACAGGCGCCCTCAGCAAGCAACAGGTGCAGCAATGCGCTTCATATGAAGAGCAGGTAGCCCTGCTCACCGCCATCAGGGGCATTGGCGTGTGGACGGCCAATTACGCACTGATGAAAACGCTGAAGCAATTACAGGCCATTCCTTATGGAGACGTTGGCCTCCTGAACGCATTACTGAATCACGGACTGATCAAGGATAAAAAGGACAGCGCCGGCATAGAGAAGCTGTTCCTCAGGTTTAAAGGCTGGGAAAGCTACCTGGTGTTTTATTTGTGGCGTTCTTTGGCGAGTGGTAAATAGCGAGTGGCAAGTGGGAATTAAAGCAAAAGAGAGATCAGTTACGATCCCTCTTTGACTTTTATTATGAAAATCCACGACTAAAAACTTTAATCTTTATCGCGTACGACGAGCTCTACGCGGCGGTTGAGCCAGGCATTGGCAGGTGTATTTTCAGCTACCGGGTATTCTTTTCCGTAATAGCTTACGATCATCCGCTCTGCCGGTACGCCCCTGCTGTTCATGTAATCAAAGGCCATCTGGGCTCTTCGCATAGACAGGTAGTTGTTGTACTCTGTAGATCCTACGTTGTCGGTATAACCTTTTATTTCCACTATTTTACCGGGGTTACGTTTTAATTGTGCAATCACTTTATCCACGGTAGCAAACGCCCTGGAGGTGAGTGAATAGTCTTTGTAGTAGAAGTAGACGGTGAATTTAAGCGCCGGCTTGCCATTGATGGTATCTACCTGGTAGTCTATGAGGTCAAATGCCTGCGCTGTACGTCCGCCTGCCAGGGAATCCCCATAATCTGCCTTACCATTTTCACGGCCCTGCCATTCATTGGGATTACCATTGGGATTGCCGTTATTGGGCCATCCATTCTGGTTGCCATTGGCGCCATTATTGTTACCGGCCCTCGCAGTAAGGAGGGAATCCACGTTTACATTGATGACAATGTTGTTCACTACCTGGCCATTGTTCTTATTGGTGGTATCGCTCTTTTTAGCCAGGTCTTCCTGCGCTTTCTTCGCAGAGTCGGCGGCAGCAGCTTTGTCCTTATCCGCTTTCTTCTTCTTTTTGTTATTGATACCCAGGTACAGGCCCAAAGAGTAGTTCAGGGAGTTGGCGGTAGTTTTGCTGATTGAATAGCCATATGCCGCCTGCGCCATGATCATGATCTTTTTGGAATTGAACTTTAATCCAACGCCCATGGGCGCGCTGGTATAGGAAGAGTCGTTGATCAGGTTAGTGATGCCTGCCGAGATGAAAGGCTGGAGGCGGTAACGGTGACTTAATAAATGGTAGTAAAGGGTGGCATTGAGCAGGTTGTAGGTTTGGGCCTCTGTAGTGCTGATCAACCTGTCTTTACTGGTAACATGCCCATAACTAAGACCGATATCTACGCTGAAGGACAAACGGCCGACAATGTTTTTATAAGCAGATGCTGCAAAGGACGCATTGATCTTGTCCATGATCGGCAGTTGATTGGCATCGCTCAGAAATCCGTGCCTGTTTTTTTCCAGCATGCCAAATTCCTGCACCTGGAATTTACAGAGGGGCGATATAAACCATCTGTTGTCCCATTCCCGTTCAACTTCCTGTGCCAGGATAGCTTGTGCGGCCAGCAGGAGGCAACCCGCCAAACAGATTAGTACCTTTTTCATTGGTTATTGATTTTTCTGAGGTTATGACATAGGGTGGTAAGATTTTAAAAATCGAGTCTTAGGGCTAATTCCAATCCATTACGTTTTATTCCTGATGCGCTGATATCGGAAATATTCATATCATAGGATATTCCCACTATCAGCTTCACATACCTTAATTCAATGCTGGGTACCAACGCGTCTTCATAGCGGTAACCCAATCCCAGGCCTACGGCCGTACCCGGCAATTGTTTGACGGGTGTGGACCAGGTGCCATTGAAGAAATGCTTGTAGGCTTTCCCCTGCCAGTTCATGGACGCATAGAAGGCGCATTCATCATCATCAAGTCCGGTTACAAACCTGTATCCCCCTTGTACACCCCAGGCCTGTGAAAGCCGGTATTCCTTTGTTTTGTTCTTATCGGTATAGGGTTTGTTCACGTGCATGACCGATGCACCCAGGTACCATTTATTAAACGCTGAATTGTTGAAAACAGAGATACCGGCATTGAGATTAAAATAGCCGTACGACCAGCCGGAAGCATAGCGGTCGTTGCTGGCCATCCCCTCCACCGGTCCGTATTTGTCATATTGATCGCCAAAGAGCGCTCCGCCGTTGACGTTGAGGTTGCTCTGGTAGTAAACGCCCTGGAAGCCGGCCGCCAGGTAGGTTTCATTTTTCCCGATGGGCAGGGCATAGGATATACCCAACAGTCCCAGGGTATTGTTGAGGATACCCTGATTTGATTTATCTGAAGCTGCTCCTGCGCTGGCGCTGAAGTAGCCGGTGTTCGCTGCTTCTTTTTTAGATTTTGCAATCAACGGCATATCGGCCATGGCGCTGATGCTGTTGTAGGCAATGACGCCTCCGTATTGTACGTTGCGGTAGTTTAGTTTTACACTATTGAGTTTATCGGTTTTGAGCGACTGGTTGTACCAGACTGCCATGTCCTGTACACGGGAAAAGTTAATTTCCTGTGCCCGGGCTATGCCCGCCAATAAAACACCGCTTAGTAAGAACCAAATTGATTTCATTTGGTCGTGGTTTTAAATTGTATATCGGATGATACCTTATTGAACATTCGATCCATTTTTGTTTTATCTCACCAGTGAAACCATACCCCTGCGGGTGATCTTCTTTTTGTCTTTATCAAGTCCTTCCGCTATCCACAGGTATGTTTCTACCGGTTGCAATATACCCTTGAAGCGTCCGTCCCATCCAACATTCGGGTCTTTGGTAGTAAATACCAGGTTGCCCCAACGGTTGTAGATGTTGAAGTAATGGAAGGTGGTGATACCTACTACGATGGGTTTAACCACGTCATTGGTACCATCATTGTTGGGCGTAAAGACCCTTGGCACATAAATGTCAATAGGCACAAAGCGCAGTTTGGCCGGACTGCCATTCACAATTGGCTTATCACTCACTTTGGCGGTCACTGTTACAGTCCCTGCTGCTTTACTGGCCAGGAGGATGGTAGCATCGCCATTGGCATCGGTCAATACCGGCTGTACTGTTAATACAGTAGCACTACCAGACTCTATTCTGAAGAACACTTCTTTCATGGCGAGCGGTGTACCACTGGCGTCCACCACATGTGCTTTGACGCTATTGGTTTCCACCCCATCGGCCAGGGCATCATTGGTTATTACAATGAGCCTTGTATCGGGTACAGACACATCCGGGTCGGTAGTGAATGTAACGGTAGTGGGACTTCCATTAACGATCGGCGCCCCATTTACAGTAGCGGTAATGCCTACTGTACCTCCCACTGTGCTGGTGAGCGTGATGATGGCATCACCATTCGCATCGGTGGTTACCGTGGTACTACCCACAAAGGTGGCGGTACCGCTGGCGATGGTAAATTCAATGGTAGCATTGGGAACAGGATTACCATTGGCATCTACCACGTGTGCTTTTACACTGTTGGTGGCTGTACCATTGGCCGACGCATTGTCGACAACTACTGATAATGCGGTAGCAGGATTACCAGGATTCGACACACCTGCCACAAAGGTTACGATGGCCGGGCTGCCGTTTATGATAGCCGTTCCATTTACGGTGGCTGTAATTTCTACTTTACCGGCTACGGTGCTGTTCAGCGTGATGATGGCATCACCGTTCGCATCGGTGGTTATTGTGGCGCTGCCTACAAAGCCGGCAGTGCCTTTTGAAATGGTAAATACAATAGTAGCATTGGGAACCGGGTGCCCGGAAGCATCTACAATATGCGCTTTCACGCTGTTGGTAGCTGCTCCATCGGCAACGGCATTATCGGTCACTACACTGAGGGCAGTGGCAGGATTGGTTACAGACGGCACATCTACCACGAATTGTACAGTGGCAGGGCTTCCGTTTACAATGGCCACACCGTTTACTGTAGCGGTAATATCTACACTGCCTATTACTGTACTATTCAGTGTAACAATGGCATCGCCATTGGCATTGGTAGTAACAGTAGCGGAGCTGGCGAAATTGGCCGTACCGCTGGCTATGGTAAATATGATGTTTGCATTGGGAACAGGGTTTCCATTGGCATCCACGATATGGGCTTTCACACTGGTAACAGCCGTTCCATTGGCAGGAGCGCTGGGGATGACTACTATGAGTGCCGTAGCAGGATTACCTGTATTGGGCGCACCGGCCACGAAGGTCACCACAGCCGGGCTACCGTTTACAATGGGGTTACCATTTACTGTAGCAGTTATACTTACCTGACCAGCCACGGGGCTGTGCAGTGTAATAATGGCATCGCCGTTGGCATCGGTGGTTACGGTAGCAGCAGTAGCGAATGTAGCTGTTCCACTGGCAATGGTAAATACAACGGTAGCATTGGGAACAGGATTTCCGTTGGCATCCACAATGTGTGCTTTGACGCTGTTAAGATCAACATCATCGGCTGTGGCATTGTCATCCACCACACTGAGCGCTGTGGCCGGATTTCCTGTAGAAGGCACATCTACCACAAAGGTTACGATAGCAGGGCTACCGTTAACAATGGGTATGCCATTTACTGTAGCTGTAATGCTTACCTGACCAACCACCGTGCTTTTCAGTGTAACAATGGCATCGCCATTCGCATTGGTGGTTATGGTAGCGGAGCTGGCAAAGGTAGCTGTACCGCTGGTGATGGTGAATACAATGGTGGCATTGGGAACGGGATTTCCGTTGGCATCCACAATATGTGCTTTGACGCTGTTAAGCGCCGTATTATTAGCTACTGCGTTATCAGTTACCACACTCAATGTGGTAGCAGGATTACCTGTTTGCGGTGCGTCGGCTACAAAGGTCACAACAGCCGGGCTGCCGTTCACGATAGATATACCATTTACGGTGGCGGTTACTTCAACAGTACCAGCCACTGTGCTGGTGAGCAATACGATGAAATCGCCATTGGCATCGGTCATACCGGCAGGAACGCTGGCAAAGTCGGCAGTGCCGTTTACCGTGAATATGATGACGGCATTTTCAACAGGATTGCCATTAGCGTCTACCACATGGGCCTTTACGCTATTGGTAGCTGTACCATTGGCCGTAGCAAAGTCGCTGACGATGATCAACGCCGTGGCAGGATTGCCTGTATTGGGCGCATCGGCTACGAAGGTCACCACAGCCGGACTGCCGTTTACAATGGGCGTACCATTCACTGTAGCGGTGATGCTGACCTGTCCAGCCACGGTACTTTTCAAGGTAACAATGGCATCGCCATTGGCATCTGTTGTGATGGTAGCTGCACTTTGGAAGGTAGCCGTACCGCTGGTGATGGTGAATACGATGGTAGCGTTGGGAACAGGATTTCCGTTGGCATCCACCACATGTGCTTTGACGCTGTTAAGCGCCGTATTGTTAGCTACTGCATTATCAGTTACCACGCTCAATGCAGTAGCAGGGTTGCCTGTGTTGGGTGCATCGGCCACGAAGGTGACCACGGCCGGACTGCCATTTATGATGGCTACACCATTTACCGTAGCAGTGATGCTTACCTGGCCGGCTACGGTACTTACGATATCAATGTAGGCATTGCCATTTGAATTGGTCGTAGCGGTGCCGGTGCCTATGAAGGTACCTGTACCACTTACGATGGTGAAGACGATAGTAGCACCCGGTACCGGGTTGTTGTAGGCATCCCTGATGCGGGCCCTTACACGGTTGGTGGCGGTATTATTAGCAAGTGCATTATCATTTACTACGAGTAATCCGGTACTCGATATGCCTACAGAAGGGGAACCGGCAGTAAAGGTCACTTTGGCCGGGCTGCCATTCACAATGGGATTACCATTTACCGTAGCTGTGATGCTTACCTGACCAGCCACGGTGCTTTTCAGCGTAACAATGGCATCGCCGTTGGCATCGGTAGTGACAGTAGCGGAGCTGGCAAAGGAAGCTGTACCACTGGCAATGGTAAATACCACACTGGCGCCGGGAACCGGGTTGCCATTGGCATCTACCACATGGGCTTTTACACTGGTGGTGGCTGTACCATTGGCCGTTGCACTGGGCACTACCACAATTAATGCAGTAGCCGGGTTGGACGTTTGCGGCACATCGGCCACAAAGGTCGCCACAGCAGGGCTGCCATTGATAATATTGACACCATTAACAGAAGCAGTAATGCTTACCTGACCTGCCGTTAAACTCACCAATGATATGTCTGCATAACCATTGGCATCTGTTTGAACAGGGTTAGGATCGGCAAAGTTGGCGGTACCGGCGGCAATGGTAAATAAGACGGGCTGATTCACCACGGGGTTACCGTAGGCGTCGGTTATACGCGCCCTAACAATATTTTTCTCCGTGCCATTGGCAACGGCATTGTCATCAATGACAGAAAGATTAGTAGTGGGAACGTTGGTGGCAGGAGGACCTGCTACAAAGTAAGTGACTGCAGGATTGCCAAATTTAAAAGGCACTCCATTTACGGATGCCGTAACGTTGGCCTGACCAATTGCAAAACCTGCAAAGGAGAAGGAGGCATTGCCGCTGGCATCTGTTACTTTATTTTGACCAAAGATCGAATTGGCAAAAGAGACAATGACACCCGGCACAGGAACACCAAATTCATCCACGACGTGCGCCGTTACAATGTTCTCTTCACCACTATTGGCAATAGAGTTGGTTTTTGTGACAATGAGCTTCGTATCAGGATGGTTCATATCCGGTACGCCTGGCGGACGACCGGCGCCTGGTGCAAATGCCAATGCGCCCGTGTTAAAGCCGGGTATGCATAACAGCATCCATAGCAACACAGACAAAAGTCTCTTACGTTTTGGTCCCCTTGATAAAGATGAAGGGCTAAGACCTGATACTGAAGAAGCAGACATACGATTTAGAGTTTAGTCAATAATCGAAATCCATTACCAGGCTATCCCGCAAGCGGGATAACCACGATACCGTTACCGTGTTACCGGCAAGTAATGATTAGGTTATTGATTACAGAGTAAGGTGCCTTGCAGTTACTGCCCTGTAAAGGATAAGCCGGCGCCATATAGCAAGGCGCAGTCCCTGTGTTGACAGGAGCTTATCGGAGGACAGTCTAATAACACCCGGTAAAAAGGAGGCTGCAGTTGCCTGGATAGTGTAGGGGTTAGTATCATAGTATTGGTTTTAAAATAAACTATTACGGTTTTTGGATTGATATTGGTTTTTATATGTAAAATGCGCTTTGCAAAATTAATCGGCTTTTTGGATAAAGGAAATACCCCCAATTACATACATATTTCCCCTATATATAAACATAAAACTAGCATAGCATAGAGAAAATTGTATTTTTTGGTAAATTTAATTTGATATTACGTGGAATTACGCATGATAACCTGTTTATAGTCTGCAAGTTGTTGACAATGATCAACAATTTCCCTTAGTAAATACAATAATTCCACCTACACAATATTAAGACATTCCTCTTCCCTCTTCTGTTGCTTTTCGACAGGGCGGCTTGTTTTGAAGGTGGAAAACCAGGCAGTAAAAAAAATAATCATACTTGTTAATAGCCCTTATCAGCCCTCAAAAAGCCTTACTTATGTGACGGAATTGTTAAGGAAATAGAAAAAAACATCGTTTTTCCTTTATTTTTTCGCCCAAAAAACAAGTTGGGCATCATGGCCCTTTTTCTCCGGAACCCGCACCGGCAGGGCGTTTCACTTTTCAAAACACCTGTTTAGCATCCTGAAATGAGCTTTTATTTGATTTCTGCCCTGGATTATCCCGCTGTATGTTTGCATCATGAAATAAAGAAAACACCATCCTGGTGTTACGATGCAGGAGATACGACTCCTTCCTTCTTTCTTCAACATTGCCTGCCCGGTTGCCCATCCATACGAAGCTTTCAACACTGTTTAAAAACTTTAAATTATACGTTATGAAAACGATTATGAGGAATTATGGAATTATGGCAATCGCCCTGGTAGCATTCACCCTGGCCTTCTCTACCACAACACTGGCCAACAACGAAAAAGAAAAAGTTGCTTCTGCTATAGAACTGAAATTCATCGGTCACTACGAAAACCAGCCGGTTTTCCAACTGAACCTGAACAACAAGGAAGCCGATGAGTTTACCATTACTTTCCGTGATGATTATGGTAATGTACTGTATTCCGGTAAGGTAAAAGGCAGCAACATTTCCAAGAAGTTTATGCTGAACATTGAAGAGATCGGTGACAATGTACTGAGCGTGGAAGTAAAGGCTAAGAAGAACAGCCAGGCTGAAGTGTACAAGATCAACAGGAACCGCAGCTATGTGGAAGAAACTGTAGTAAGCAAGATCAAGTAATCAGTCAATAAGTTTATGTGTTAAGAAAGTGGAGCATCTGCCGTAGATGCTCCACTTTTTTTATTACTTTATTAGATGTCTGCTTCCTGTTTTTTGCTGCCGAAGAGCAGGGTGTAAAGAATGGGCAGTATAAATATGCTGATGGTGAGGATGGATACGCCCCAATCGGCAGCATGGCTTCCGAGGAATTTGCTGACTGCCGTTTGTGGCTGAAAGTGCTCATATAAAGAAAGCATGAGCTTGATACCCAGGATAGCAATGACCACAAAGGCAGCCGTTTCGAGGAAAGCGTATTTTTCCATGAGCTTTACAAAGCCCTGCGCCACGAACCGCATGGCCAGGATACCGATGAATACACCCAGCCAGATGAGGATGATGTTATCGGAGAAGGCCACCGCCGCAAATACGTTATCAATAGAGAAAGCGAGGTCCATGATCTCCACGAGCGCTACGGTAGCCCAGAAGTTGCCCAGGGCGCCCACGGTACTGCGGTATAACCAGTTGCTCTTTTTATCGAGCGTATCATCTTCCTTTTCCGGCGTTTGCTTTCCTTTCCACCAATCCCATACGAGATAAAGCAGGTAGAGCCCCCCCAGTGGTTTGAGCCACCATATTTTGATGATGTAAGCAGCCAGGAGCAAACAGATACCCCGGAACACATAGGCGCCAATGATACCATACCGCAGGGCCCTGCTTCTCTGCTCTTTGGGCAGGTCCATGACCATGGTGGCCAGTACTGCAGCATTATCCACCGACAGCAAGCTCTCAATTACAATAAGATTCCCAACCACCGCCAACGCAGCAAGGGGGTTGTTGAGAATGTCCTGGATCATTTCATTCATGATATATTCTGATTTTAATTATTGACCATTTGAACTATGATAAGCCTCCCGCCCTCTTCTTTGGAAAGGAGGATCTTTTGCGCATCTTTTATTTCCATCATCTGCCCAATGGGAATTTCCTGGTCGGCATCCACGTCTTTTAAACCGGGAATGTCCTGGTTTACCAGCACCCATTTGCTCTGGTGAAATACAAAGTAACCCACCGTTTTTTTCTGATCGGCTGTCAGCCGCTCATTGGGCGATATGTTCTTGTTGATATGCCACTGGTAAATATACTGATTGCTATAAACCATGAGCCGGTGATTCTCAAAACTAAACATCCCTTTGGGGTTTTTGGAATATAGATTGAGTACGGGTAGCTGTCCACGGTACGGCGTACCACAAAAGGGGCATTTGGGGGCCGTGGTATTGTCAAATACGTACCACTTCATTTCGCATGACTTGTTCTGGCAGGGCTGCATGAGGTCAACCGTTTTCACCAGTGCATTCTCCCATTCATCGGCGGTAGGCCGCATAGCGGGGTTGTGCAGGCCATCTATGAAGGCCCTGTCAAATAGTTGTTTCAGGTAAGGTCCGGTGATGGTATAGGGTAGTTTGTCCGTATCGGCCCAGGGCAGGTAGCTTGGTTTTACCTGGCTTAGTTTGGGCCTGTTGGAAGTATCGGTGGGATGCTCAATAAACAGCGCTTTTGAGCCCATGGACAGTTCTTCATCTTTCTGTGCATCGGCATCATGTACTTTTCCGCCACGCAACGGATGGCGCCGCAGCAGGTACATGTAGATCATGACGGCCAGTGCATGCCTGTCGGTAGGAATGCCCGGGAATTTCCTGCTTTTATCTTCTTTGGGCAGGTGCCTGGTGGCCAGTACTTCGGGCGCAATGAAGTCGGGCGTGCCCAATACATCCGGTGGAAATTTACCGGGCACTACCAGCCCATCAATGTCAATGATGGCTGCCCGGCCGCTAACCGGATCTATTAAAACGTTTTTATAGGACAGATCGGAATGGGCCAGGCCGGCGGCATGCATACGCTTTACGCCGCGGCTGATGGTGATGCAGATGAGAAAGTATTTGTACCAATCCCCTTTTTCAGAAGGATCGAGGTTTTTGTTCTGGTGAAAAGCGCTGGCGAACCATTTCCCCTCTTTTTCCTTTCCTTTGATCTGCAGGAAGTCATTGTTGCGGGAACCTGTCTGGAAGAAGAAATGTTTCTGGTAGGTAGGCGCCACAATTCCCAGCCTGCCATTCCATTCCACCACTTTGGTGGGCCAGCAATAGAGGTCTTTCCAGTAATCGCCGCCGGCCTGCTTAAAGATGCGGTCATAAAAGGTGCCGGTAATGGTGAGCAGGCGATCCCTGGCCACCGCATCCTGTTTATCCCGGAAGAAGGCTACCACATAGGTTTTATCAGGACTGAAGTAGACGTCCTTCATGCCTCCCTGGCCGATCATGTCATTGACAAATTCCACGTCGGTGCCGTCGGCTGCTTTTATTTTGATGGTGTTTGCCATAGTTAAAAGAGTATTGCTATTGTACGGTCGTCATATTCTCCTTTTACCCAGAAATCCAGCCATTGTAATAACTGGTTATGGGCATTTTCATTGTCCCTGGTTAAGGTTACTTCTTTTTGTATTTCAGCAAATAGCTGATCCCATTTCTCCGCTTTGAAGAGATTGGCATCGGTATGGAACCAGGCATCGGTAATGCCATCGGTCATTAATACCATTGCATCGAAATCGTCTACCAGTTCAAAGCGTATGCGTTTATAGAAGGCCGATGCTTCAAAGATCTCCTGCATGGTGAGGAACCTCGTTTGCCCGGAGTATTCACCGCTATCGGTTTCGCCCAGTATTTTCGGTGCTTCCCCTTTTTTGTAGATGCCTACTCCCCCATCCCCTACCCAAAAAGCGCCGATGAACCATTTGTTGCCATATTGCCGGCAAACGGTGGCCAATAAGGTAGTGGCATAGTCTTTTACCGCATTCTGTTTGCTCTCTGCCTCTTTGGCAATGTTCTTGTAGGCCAGGAAAACGGCATTGCCCAATGTATTATAGAGTGTATCACCAATGGCTTTGCGGTTAGCATCATCCGGGTTGATCTCCCATTGTGCAATCAGGGCTTCCAGTTCATCCAGCTTGCTACTGGTGGCCGACAAAGACAAATGCTCTGTTACCGTATCAGTAGCTATACGCGACCCTTCGCGCGAGAATTTGGCAGAGCCCGCCCCATCAGCCACGGTTACTACATACCAGCCTGTATCGGCCCGGTAGATGGCGTCAACATCATCCTCCCTGAATTTGGCTTCCCGGGCATGGGAGCGTCCGCGCTTACTCGCTGCAATGATGGTCCTGCCACCATCGGCCAGTCTTTTCGTTTCTGTATGAGGCTTTTGATAAGGCGCCTCAGGAGGTGGTTCCTCCTCCGTCCACAAGCTCCTGGGATCAAAGTTTACAAAGAGGTGTACCGGTTTACTGAGTAATTGTTCTCCATTACTGTCACTGTATTTATAGTGCAGGGTTATATCCGCGTCGCCGGGTTTTGAAGGAATGCCCTGTACGATGCGCTCTTCCGGGTTGTAGCTAAGGCCAATGGCTTCCAGCCCTTCGAAATGATGCTCGCCAATGCCAGACAATGCAAATTTTTCCCATTCAACAGCATAGCTGTAGGCTTCTTTTTCTTTGGCATTGGGAAATACGATTTTATCCACAGAATTATTGGGTTGGTTGTATTGATGTTATCCTCTTGAACGGTTGATGTCCTGGTGTCCTGATGCAAAGCCGAATTTAGCTTGTGTATTGCACCAGGGACAGGTACTTACTTCTTCATCGCCGGTACACATGATGCCACCGCAGGCGCAAGTGCTGAAGCCGTATTGATTGCCGCAGCAGGGACAGTGCGGAAAGCCCACCAGCTCTGCTGAACTGATCTTTTGGTTGGTAGGTTGATTGTCGGTCAACTGGAAATAGGTCTCGTCTACCGGGAAGCTGCCCTGCAGCTTGAAGAATTGTGTATCCAATGCAAGGCCTTCAATGTTGGAGGGCTTGATATTGCGTTTGTATTTTATTAAGTAAGGTTTTTTGGTAGCCTGGCATTTGGACAGGAAGACAGCAAAGTTGTTGTCAATGACCTGGGGTACTGAAGAGGCAGCGGGTTCTACTTTGGTAAGGACTGCCTCATCCAGCTTAGCCAGTTGGGGGCCATCGAGGTTATTTTCCGCGATGCTCATACTGGTGGTCTTGATGGAGGCCGTGACCCATTTAAAGAATGATTTGTAGGACTCCGGCGCGAGGTTCTTTACGAGCAGCACATCATTGGTGAGCCTGCCCAATAGATTGGTATCCGTATTATCGCCGAGCGCAATGGCTACGATGGAAGCTTTCTTTTTGTACTGATTGATCCATTTGGTAATGGCCGCTTCGGGATTGTCGGTAGGTGCACCATCCGTAAAGAGGAAGATGATCGGCTTCCAGTCGCCCTTGGTGTCGGCGGTGCTCCTGACCACATTGGTATCGATATCGTGCATGAGAAACTCCAGCGCTTCCCCGAGGGAGGTGCCGCCGCCAACAGGCATGCGCGGCGGATAGAAAGAAGTGAGCTCTGTCAGCGGCACAATGCGTTTGGTTTTCCCGGCAAAGACGATGATGGATATCCAGGCTGTTTCCAGCGCATAGGGATCGGACCGGAGGTCTTTGATGATGGAGGCAATGCCTTCTTCCACATAGGGCATCTGATCGCCCACCATGGATTCTGATACGTCTATTAAAAAGTATACCGGCAGTCTGCGCATAAGAAGATGTTTAGTTGAGTTCTCAGGTTAAAGTTTAGAACCGGCCAATGCCCATTAAAAGCAATAACACAATGAGCAAAACGATCTGTGACATGTCTACAGAGAGTCCACTGCCAACCTTTGTTGGCTTGAATACTCCCCGCAGAAAGTTCAGCACAGGATTAAATATTTTACTAAAGAAATCAAAGGTGCTCTTGTATCGCTGGTCCAACCTGTCTTTATAGGGTAATAGTTTTGAGTACAGGAAGAGACCTACGATGAGTATATTGAGCAATATCCATATTATGAAATACAACATTTTTTTATTTTAAATAACCATGTTCACCTGCGGTGGCGGAGGCGGTAACATGATATCGCCGCCGGCGCCCATACTTCTGTTGCCTGTGCTTACAGAAGCTGACACCCATTTGAAAAATGATTTGATGGTAGAGCTGTCGGCCGTATCCAGGTGTACTACGGTGTGCGTAAGCTCTTTGAGCAACTGATCATCTGTTTTGGACCCTGCGGCACAAGCCACTATTTCCCCAAAGTGCCTGCTTTTTACTTCGGGTATCATTTCCCGGTATTTCTGCAGGTCGCTGGGCTTGCCATCTGTCATGATGAACAACAGCGGCATCCAGTCGCCTTTCTGGTCGGACGTGCTTTTCAACACTTCCTTATCTACCAGTTCACAAAGCAGTTCCAGCGCCTGTCCCAGGTGGGTAGGCCCGGAATCGGGCGTGGTGATCTCTGGCAGAATAAGGCTTTCCAGGTCTTTGAGGGGAAGGATGTTGTTAACCTCCCGGTCGAAGGTGATGATGGAAAGGTGTACGGATTCCAATGCAAAGGGGTCCTGCCGTAAGAAACCAATGAGTGATTCAAGTCCATTCTTTACAGCTTCAATAGGCTCCCCTTTCATGGAGCCGGAGGTATCCAGTAATAAATATACAGGCAGTCTTCTCATGATTTAATTTTTTTCCCCGGCCTGAAGGCCGGGGCAATACAACCTGCAATACAATTAATTGTATTTGCCTAAGAATTGTTCGAGGCCGCCGCTGTGACCGATGCCTACGGCTTCAAATTTCCAGTTGTCATCTTTTTTGTAGATACGTCCAAACTCGACGGCTGTTTCGATGGAGAAGTCTTCTCCCAGCTCATATTTCATGATCTCTTCATTGGTGCCTGCATTGAAGACCCGGATGAAGGAGTTCCTTACCTGGCCAAAGTTCTGTTTGCGGGCCTGGGCATCGTGAATGGTTACGACCACACAGATTTCCCGGGCGCCGGGGTTGATGCCGGACAAATCTATAGCTATGGTCTCATCATCACCGTCACCAGCGCCGGTAGTATTGTCGCCGGAATGCGTAACAGAACCATCGGGGGATTTGAGGTTGTTGTAGAAGACAAAGTATTCATCGGCCAGCAGTTTCCTGTTCTCCCCGAGGATGAAAACAGAAGCATCGAGGTCGAAGCCGGCGCCTGTTTGTCCTTCATTGGTATCCCAGCCAAGGCCTATGGTAAATTTGGGGAGGTCAAGGTTTGCGCGTTGTCCTTTTTGTAAGTTGATAGCCATATTTGAGTATTTTGATGGGTGATTGTTAAGAGATGCAGGAAGTTGTTTTTGTATTCTTCCATTTCATGGTAACCATTACTGATGGCAAGGTCGGCCAGTTGTTCACGGAACGCGGCCGTTTGCCTGGTGATAAAGCGTTCAAATGCTGTAAACTCTGCATTGAGGATGTATTTTACAATGCGTGTATTTACTTTAAAGTTGCCTGATGCAATGATGACACTGAGGTCATGGATGGATTTAACAAAGTAGTAGTTCAGTTCATTTTCAATCCTGGGATGTATGTGCTCATGGTCCAGTTGGGCAAAGTAAAGAAAGTAAGCGGTTTCCTCTTCCAGTGAAAATTGTTTGAGCAGGTTACGGATCACCAGTTCATGACTTCCGGTAATTTTTATATCGTCTATAAAAATGAGCAGTTTCCCCTTCAGGAAATGGCTGTCCAGGTAGTATTTATCATTCAGGATGAGGTTGAGCCTGCTATCGGCATCCAGTTCACCATAGTCCAGGCTATAGGTTTTATAACGGTGAACCTTTGCTTCTTCGGCTACCGGCAGCCGGTTGATGGCAAGGTAACGGTTGATGGTTTTCTTAAAAGCCGCCGCCATAGCATAGGAAGCGGTAGGGATGGCAAAGTAAGGACTGGGCAGTATGACGAGCTGTTTACCGCCCCTTAATTCATTGCTGTGCTGTTCCAGGAACCCATTGGCCAGTGCATGACCAAAAGATTCTGCGATATGGCCATCTCCAAATTTGAAGCGGCTATAGTCGGCAGGATTGAAGGTGAATGCATCAACCCCTGTTATTTTATGCAACGAATATACTGAGCTCATCTTCTATGTTTTTTAAGGTGATGCTTTGCTCATTGATCAACAAAGCATGAATACCAAAAGCTTTTGCCCCTTCCACATCTGTGAGCCTGTTATCGCCAATATGAATGATCTGTTGTTTGGACAAGTTACCCGCCTGTAATTCCTTTGCCTGCCGGTACATGTGTTCAAAGATGCGGGGCGATGGTTTTGAAGCCCCCACTTCATCTGAATAGATCTGGAAGTCCATGTACTGCGCCACACCATTTGCCTCCATGAGCTTGCGCAGCAACCTGCCTTTGATGTAACCGGTGTTGCTGGTGATGTTGGTGGTATATCCCCTGGCCTTCAAAGCAGCCAGCAGTGGAAGTATTTCCGGATTCAGCAGTTCGGGTGGATGCCGGAAGAACAGTTGCTCTGTGAGCTGATAGAATTCTTCGAGGCTTTCCAACCGGAGGCCCTGCATGTCCACGCCCAGCCTGTGCAGGCAAAGCATGTACATTTCAAAGGCATCCACGTTCTTCCCTACTGTTTCGTTGATACGATTTACCAGCAGGTCTGTTTCCCTGAATACTTTTACTACCTGGTCCGCCTCCACGGGCAGGTCAAAGAAGGAACAGAAAAGTTTTGCTTTTTCTGTTTTAAAATCCTTACCCGACCGGATGAGTGTGAGCCAGAGATCGAAAGAGATATGCTTTGTTTCCTGTATCATATTACACAACTACGTTTACTTCCGGTGGAGGAGGCGGCAGTTCATTAAGACCTGTTACTTCCTGGCCACTGCTCTCGATTTTCTGGCTGCCCGTGCTGATGGAGGCCGATACCCATTTGAAAAAAGCCTTGATGGTAGACGAGTCGGCCGTATCCAGCTGCACCACAGTGTCTGTAACCTGCTTGAGCACGTTGGTATTGGCGCCCTGGCCGGCGGCGCAGGCCACTACGATACCGAATTTGCGTTTGCGGTATTCGTCGAGGCCCTTCTGCCAATCGTCTGTCGGTTCGCCATCTGTCATGATGAATACAAGTGGCTTCCAGTCGCCTTTCTGATCAGGTGTGCTACGGGCTACTTCCACGTCTATTTTTTGCGCCAGGAGGTTAAGGGCCTCTCCCAGCGAGGTGGTGCCTGCGGCCTGAAGATCCGGCATCTGGAACGTTGACAATTCTGTGAGTGGCACTAACTGTTGAGCCGCCGAACTGAATGTGATCACACTCAGGTACGCTGTTTCCAGCGCATAAGGGTCCTGGCGCAGGGTGGAAATGAGCACCTGAACACCATTTTTCAGGGATTCGATCGGCTCTCCCGTCATAGAACCGGAAGTGTCAAGCACCAGATACACGGGTAATCTTCTCATATAAAAAATGTGTTGTTATACGTTAACATATTGTTTTAAGATCTCTACAAAAGAGTCGGCCGGATGTGGTGTTCCGAGGGCGCGGAATTTCCAGCTTCCATCTTTGCGGTATACTTCAGCAAATACCATGGAGCACATGCCATTGAAACTGGCGTCACCGGAGAGGTTGAAGCGGGCAATTTCCTTACCGCGGGTATCAATGGCGCGGATGAAGGCATTTTCTATCAGGCCAAAGTGCTGGTTTTTCTGTTTGCCCTGGTAGATGGATACTACGAATACAATTTTGTCAAAGCGGGCATCGAGTGAATTGAGTTTAAAGATGAGTTGTTCATCATCGCCATCGCCTGCACCTGTTCTGTTATCGCCGGTAGACCATGCATTGCCGGAAGGGTGCTTCGGGCTGTTGTAGAAGATAACATCGCCACCAATGAGCTTGTCGCCGAGGTTGGCTACTTTTCCATTGGCATCCAGGAGGAAGGCTACAGCGTCGAGGTCAAAGTCTTCCTGTTTGCTACCCAGCAGCTTTCCGAGGAAGCCGCTCTTTTGCTGGCGGATGTCCCATCCCAATCCAATGGTTACTGTTGCGAGGTCAAATTCGGCGCCACCGCCGGCATCGTTTTTTCTAAGGTCAATTGTCTGTCCTTTTACTAAGTTAATTGCCATAAATAAGGTTACTTTTTGTTGTTTATTTATAAGGGTTTAATCACGAATAAGATTAGCCTTTGCTTCGACAAGATCAAGGTGACGGTACCTGCCATTATTTTATGATCTGTCCTTTATAGTATTTACCCAGGAAGAAGCCAAGGTCTTCTTTATAGCCAATACCGGAAGCTTCGAATTTCCATTTGCCATCGCGCTTGTAGAGGCGGCCAAATTCAACGCCTGTTTCGATGGAGAAGTCTTCTCCCAGTTCGTATTTGGCAATCTCACTGCCGTTGGAATTGTCTACGAGCCGTATGTAGGAATCTCTGATCTGTCCGAAGTTTTGTTTACGGGGCAATGCATCATGGATAGTAACCACAAACAATATTTCCGCAATAGCGGGATCTATTTTTGTGAGGTCTACCACCAGGCTTTCATCATCTCCGCCGGCAGAGTTGCCACCGGTAGGATCATCACCGGTATGGTGCACTGCAGTATCAGGGGAATCTGTATTACCATAGAATACAAAGAACCCTTCGGAAGGGATTAGCCTGGATTCATTGATCATGAATGCAGAAGCATCGAGGTCGAACGATGAGCCGGTTCCTTCATTGGGATTCCAGCCCAATCCTACACTGATGTTTGAAAGGCCTATATCTATTTTCTGGCCTTTCTGTAAGTTGATCGCCATTGGTAAGATATTAGTTTAGTTGTCAGGGAAAATGTTACGGTTCGTTCAGGAAAAATGGTATTTATATAAAGACCATTACCCCGGGATAAAATATGACCAATAAGCCTCAGGAAGATGTTTTAGCAAGCGATGGCAGGACTGTAATGTTTCGCACAACATCGATCAACAGGATATGGACAGGCATATTTTAACGGTTTATGGTATTTAAAAGGGCAAGACAAAATATAAAAAAAATGTTACTCACAAGCATTAATATATGAAGAAATTACCTGTCAGATTTTAAACTTATTTAATGTGTAGGGGTGTTTGGTGAGATTCCGCTGTAGAAAGGCAACGAAGCACCACCGGGACATGGGGTGATTATCAAGGAATGGGCTTTTGCGGTGATTTTATCGCCGAAAAAGATTATTTGAGGCAAAAAAAGGCTTGGGCATCATGTTCAATTTTCCCTGTAATGCAAGCCAGTCAAGGGTTTTAACATTTTTATGACTGGTTTAGCATCCTGAAATGAGGCTTTTGTTGGTTTGCGGAGGGGGTATTCCCGCTGTAAGTTTGCATCATGAACGAACGAGATGAGCCAAAAGAAACCCGATAGGCTCAGCAACACAGAGGAAACGATCTCTGACAGTAGTTCCACCCGATTGCCGCTCCATACGATACACCACTGTTAAAAAATTATAAATTATACGAATTATGAAAAACAAGATGAGGAATTTCGGAATGATGCTGATGGCAGTAGTAGCTTTAACCTTTGCCTTTTCAACCACCACTTTAGCTAATGGCGAGAAGACTCCCAAAAGCTCTTCTATTGAACTGAAATTTATTGGTCATTACGAGAACCAACCGGTTTTCCAACTGGACCTGAACAATACTGAAGAAGATGAGTTCTCTATTACTTTCCGTGATGATTTCGGTAATGTGCTGTACTCCGGAAAGGTAAAGGGTAGCAATATCTCAAAGAAGTTTATGCTGAATACAGAAGAGATTGGTGATAATGTACTGAGCGTGGAAGTGAAAGCTAAGAAGAACGACAAAGCAGACGTGTATAAGATTAACAGGAATCGTAGCTATGTAGAAGAAACAGTAGTGAACAAGGTTAAGTAATTTCAGCTGTAGTTTTCGTTTATGTGTTTGAGTACACCGGTGGGAGCCGGTGTATTTTTTTTGCACCTGCTTAACCGGTTTACTCTATATATTTATTAGCAGGCAATACTGCAAGTACTCCTTTAACTCCATAAATGTAAACAGTATCATTACCTCTGCCAAAGACTACCCCAATCTTCACGGAAGATATTGCCTTAATATCAGATAAACTGGGCGGCTGTCCAAATGAACATTCTTTTCCGGAGATTGTTTTAGTACCGCTTGGATGTGAATGAGAGTGCCTTATTAGGTTTCTCATATTCTTTGTATCTACGTATGCTCCACCTTTTGATGGATCTTTCACCGGACCTGCAAATTCATTTCGTATTCCCAAGGTATCAATTTCAATGCAATACTCCCTGTTATTTTCTTTTATAGTATCTCCCAAACCATTATCATTTTTTACATATTCATAATCAGCCTTTCTTTCGGATAAAGGATATAACTCAACCAAATTACCTGTTGCATGCGCCTGACTATATTTTCGTTTTTTAATTGCCCTCTTTACAAGCCTGGCCTGTCGCGGTGAAATGGAGTCGGACATCCCTCTATCTGAGTCTTGTCTATCCTGATTAACCGGTCCATATATCTCCAATGTTGTCATTGTAGTTCTGATAACAAATACTTTTTCAACAATACCATTTCCTGTTTGTCTTATTACATTACCATTTCTGTCTTTATATACGGTATCTTCCATTAATAGAAGGTGTTCTGTTATTTGCAGGTTCTTTTCATTGTTACGAAACCCTGATGCAGCAATTACAAGCATGGCAATGGCCAGGGCAAAGGAGTGTTGCCGGCGCATAGGTTAAGGTTTAATGGTATGGCAATAAGGTTTGGTGCCGTGTAGTACACGGTGCAATAAATGATCAGTAACGAATTACAGGTAAGTCTTCAAGATTGTACGATGATTGCCGGAAAGTCAATGGGCAGGCACGAATGCAGGGATAAACAGAATAGACAACAACGTTAGTAAGATTTCAGGGGAAATGCAAAGAGAAGGGATTAAAAGTATTATTATTTTGACTTATGCTAATTCAGCAGCGCTATTGTCTACCGATCGCATCATAGTTGGGAAGTCAATGAATAACTGCAAAGGGCTTACCGGAGCACTTGGGAATACCCTAAATAATCTGTAAATGTTAGCGTTTGTTTTTTATAGATGATACCCGGCGCCTCTTTCATGGTCCAGTCATCGGCCCAGGATTTAAACTGGTTTTCGAATTGCGGATAAGCCTGGAGCAGGGTCGCTTTTTTGGAATGAATGTTGACCCTGATCCTGCTATGCTCCTGGTATGTTTTTTCTCCATCTGAAGACTGAAGGCCCGCCACCCATTGAGTGGTTATTTGTTCCGGTGAACGGGCTACCGAACCGGCTATAAGCGCCGCAACAGATGACGGGTCATAAGCAAACTGCGCCTGGTAGGCTTCTACTTCATCATAGAGGTCCTGGAGGTAAGATTTATCCAGGGTAGCATCAAAGATGATCTCCCCTGCTTCGTATTGCGCCGCATGGGTAATTTCATGTATGAAGTTGGCCGTGGAGCCCACGGTGAGCACTATACATTTTTTATGAGTATCATAGGAAAGAGAGCCTTCCGCCTTGTGTGCAGGCCGGAGTATGTATTCATCATCACTCTTTTCCAGCATGTGGATGATGCGTATTATTTTATCCAGACCAGCTAACCGGTCTTTGAGCAAGGTTATTTCCCGTCCGCACCTGTCATTACAGCGCTGACTTTTTTCTCTCCCTGTTATGGCATTGTATAAACTATCACGCTTATCCATGATAAGCTCTTTATGCCATGCCCACTCACCGGCGCAGGTGGCATTGATGCCTTTGGTAGCAGGCGGGGATGACCATACAGACGAATCCGTTGCCAACGGGGCTAAACCAATAAGGTTAAGGATAACGACATAGGAAAAGTGCCTGGACATAGATCAAGGTTTAACGAATAATAATAAGTCGTTTTCCGTGGCTGACACGGAAACAATGAGTTTAATCAGAAGCTGTTTACAGGTGAGTTTTCAGCTATGTACGGAGCTTGTCTGGGTTGGTAAGTAATATTCAGGTGTGAATTGCGTACAGGTGTAAAAAACGAGAGCAAGGTTAGTACCTTTTTCAGGCAAAAGCAAGAAATGCTTATTAAAAATGTTGATAATTTGATTAGGGTTAAGGAAAGGGGCGAGTGGTAAGTGGGGAATGGCAAGTGGGCGTTTGCTTCGATAGCGGATCTTTTGCTTCGCTGTTGAGACGGGACGGGCCAAAGGCCCGGAAATAGAACTGCGGGACTGCAAGTCCCGCAGAGCTAAGTCCCGCAGCGCGTAATTTGATTATACCTGGTAGTGATGTTATCCGATGATGTCGGCGGCGCGTTTTTGCACAAAGTCCCAATTGATGGCATTCCACCAGGCAGTGATGTAGTCCGGGCGACGGTTCTGGTATTTGAGGTAATAGGCATGTTCCCAAACATCCAATCCCAATACAGGAAACCCTTTTGCTTCGGCTATATCCATGAGGGGATTGTCCTGGTTGGGGGTAGACACAATGGCCAGTTTTTTATCATTACCGGCAATTAACCAGGCCCAGCCACTGCCAAAGCGGTTTTTGGCAGCATCGGTAAACTGTGTTTTGAACGCATCAAAGGAGTTGAAGTCTTTTTCTATCGCAGCCAGCAACTTACCGGTTGGCCTGGCGCCATCCACCGGTGCTTTGAGGGTTTTCCAGAATAGTTCATGGTTATAATGCCCGCCCGCATTGTTGCGCATTTTGGGAGAGTATTTGGATATACCTGCCAGCAGGGTTTCCAGTGAGGTGGCATTTTTATCCACCTTCTCGGCGGTTACCGCATCCGCCAGGTTTTTGGCATAGGTAGCAGCATGCTTCGTATAGTGGATCTCCATGGTCTGGGCGTCAATAGCCGGCTCCAGGGCATTGTAGGCATACGGCAGCGGTTGTTGCTCGTAAGGCGTACCTGCCCCCGCTTTTACGGCGGGCGCCTGGTTACAACCGAAGGCCAGGGTATCCAGCACAGGCAGGGAAAGCGCAGCCGCCAATCCTGCCTTGCCGGTGGTTTTGAGGAATTCCCGGCGATTATTGGTGTTGTTTGCCATAGTAAAGATGTTTTTAGGTATGAAGGAACAATATTACAATGATTGTGCGTTGGGACAACAAATAAATATTTGCCTAATGCAATTTTAATACCTGATTATCAAAGGTCTGACATAAAGCTAATATGTGTACCTGGTTAACATTTGATTAATCCGCAGCGTCCGTACGCTACGGGGACTCAACGCAGCCGCAGCGTCCTCCACCTGCACACAAGGCCCGGCACGGGAGAGACACTGCGGGAAAAGGAAGAGGCACTGCGGGGAAGGCTGGTTTTCGGAAGATTTTCCGCATTGCGTAAGCCAATTTTCCGGGTGGTATAACCCGAAGGGTTATAATTTTCAAATATTTGCACCCATGTTTTCCCGCCAACAACAAAATAAGACGAGTAAGAAAGGTAAATCCCTGTTTGGCCGTATCAATAGCTGGCTACACCTATGGATGGGACTGACATCGGGCCTGATTGTGTTTATCGTAAGTATTACCGGTTGTATTTATGTGTTTGAAAAGGATATACGCCATTATACCCAACGCTACCAGTTTGTAGAAGCCCAGGAAAAACCCTTCCTCCCTCCCTCCCAATTGCGGCAGATGACCGCTGCGCAGGTGTTTGGCAATAAGGCGGATTCATTGGGCAAGCGCCTGGCTAATGTGACTTATTATGGCAGTAAGGACAAAGCAGCGACCGTATCGTATGCCGACCCGAAAAAGGGGCCTGCCCTCTTTTATGTGAACCCCTACGACGGGAAGCTGCTGCACAAGAAGTATAATAACAGTGATTTTTTCCGGTTTGTATTAAAGGGCCATATGTATTTATGGCTGGACAAGGAGATTGGCAAGCCGGTGATCTCTACGGCCGTGCTGATCTTTGTATTGCTGCTGATCTCCGGGCTGATCATGTGGTGGCCGAAGAACCTGAAGAAAGCCAATGCCAACAAGAGCTTTAAGATTAAGTGGAAGGCAAGTTTTAAACGGGTGAATTACGACCTGCACAATGTGCTTGGTTTTTATGTGCTGGCAGTAGCCCTGGTGATCGCATTGACCGGGCTGGTATGGGGATTCGAGTGGTGGGCCAAATCATCCTACTGGATCACTTCGGGCGGGAAAAGTTTACCGGAGTTCAAACGGCCCTTTTCTGATACGACTACCCTGACAGCCCTGTACACACAGCCCGAAGACCGCATCTGGCAACAGGCACAGCGGGATCATGCCACTGCTGCACAAGCAGGCGCACTGCAAATACAATTTCCCCTCAAGCAATCGGACCCTATAGGGCTGATGTATAATCCTGACGATGGCACGCATTACCGCCGCGGATTCCGCTATTTTGACCGCTATACACTGGCCGAACTGAAAGACGGTGGTGGTCTGTATAATATTCCCTACGACAAGGCTCCTACGGCCGATAAAATACACCGCATGAATTATGATGTGCATGTGGGCGCTATCCTTGGATGGCCGGGCAAGATCCTCGCCTTTTTTGCCAGCCTGATCTGCGCTTCGCTCCCCATAACCGGATTTATGGTTTGGTGGGGCAAGAAGAAGAAAAAGACGAAGGCCGCTCTTCCCAAAAAAGAACTCCTGAAGGTGAAGGAAGAGGAACTGGTGGAGGCGCTGAGTTGTTAGCTGTAGCCGTTAGGTTTTAGCGGTTAGCTGATTTTATGCCCCTTAATGTGTAACCATTAATTTTAAGAGCCTGCTTACCCCGGTGGTTTTTAGTAGAAATAATGAGATTATAATTAATTCATATACCTTTGGCCCGGAAGACGAATGGGTTTAGTATCTACAACAGATCGGGAATATCAAAAATCATAACCATCGTACTGATTTTGTGTTCGCCTTAGTGATAAGGAAATTTCAAAACTGGCATCCTATACCTTCCGGCATTATGTGGAATAATCGCTTACTCTCCTGCACATCCCACGCTGCACTTCATTCCACGTAATGAAAAAATATACCAGGGCTGCCTGCCTGAGATCTTCGGCCTGTTCCGGGTTATGGTTTAATCTGTCAATGGCTTTAATAAGTTCTATGGTTTTGTATTGCCCGTAGCCAATACAAAAAGGTGAATGTTTTCGCAGCAGGAAACAGAAAAGTATGCGCCGTACTTGACTCTTTTATCTTCTGTATTCAATCACACAAAAAACAATTTTATGAAGCCAAAAACCTTCACAGCAACACTGCATCCCAAAAATGGCAATGGTGAAAAAAATGTAATTACGACTGCGCGTCCTACCGTTATTGAATCATTACCGCCCAACCTGACAGGAGCAGACGCTGGCACAGAAACAGAAGTGGAAGAAGTGGAAGGTCTTGTATTAACGAGACCCGGTGAAGCTGATAAGGAAATGTTGAATACCACCGAAACCGAAACAGGCATCGGTGAACTGCTGGAAGAAGCCGGCTCAGAAGTACCGGAAGAAGGCGTATTCAGCCGGGATGCCTTTTTTGCCAGCTACCCCGAATTGTTCGAACAAAGCATGGCGGAAGTTATTATCGGCACAGACGACCGGGTACGGATCACTGCTACGACTACTTTCCCCTGGAGAGCGATCTGTGCCTTGCGGATCACCGCCAAGGACAATACAAGATGGATCGGCACCGGATGGCTGGTGTCACCACGTACGGTGATCACTGCCGGGCATTGCGTATACATGCATGAACACGGCGGCTGGCCCAAAAGCATTGAAGTGATACCCGGCATGAATGACGCCACCAGGCCCTATGGTTCCTGTACCGGCACCGCCTTCAGAAGTGTGGCCGGCTGGGTTAACGACAAAAAGAGAGAATACGATTACGGCGCTATTATTTTACCTGCCAATTGCCGGCCGGGCGACAAGACTGGTGTATTTGGATTTGCTGTTAAAGACGATGCCTACCTGCTGAACTCCTACCTGAACCTGTCTGGATACCCGGGTGATAAGGGAGGCGATCAGCAATGGTTTATGGCACGCAGGGCAAAATCCACCGCTCCCCGGGTGATCTATTATGAAATAGACACGATGGGCGGCCAAAGCGGATCGCCGGTATGGATAAAGGTGGGCACTGCACGTTATGCAGTAGGCATCCATACGAACGGGCTGATTTCCGGCAATTCCGCCACCCGCATTGTAACACCGGTGTTTAATAATATCCAGTCATGGAAAACACTGGGCATGTAAAATACAATAGCAGGAAGGGATTAGTGTGGCTAACACTACTCCTTTCCTGCTTCCTTATTGTGTACTGGATCAATAAAACAAACCATTATCACATGATTGTTACCAAAAGTGTGAAAGGCGTACTGCATGACCATACATCGGGCAAACCAGTGGCGGGCGCCATTGTGATGATCACCGGTGGCCATGATGAACACCCCGACATCGCTTCCCAGTCGGATGAGGAAGGCGTATTTTACCTGCCGGCCATTAAGATACCAGGCACTTATACTTTGCTGATAAAGTATGGTGAACGATCAAAAACAGTAAGTGTGCAGGTGGATGCTGACAGCGTACTGAATATCGGGATATAATATTACCGGTTGCCAATCTGTGTTATAAAAAAAAGCAGTCCCAATGTTGAGACTGCTTTTGGTTTTCCGGCAGTAACGGGAAACTGCCGGTGTTGCTTAGGGAAACGGGGGTACGGATAAATGTTACGGCTAGGGGTGAAATATTTCTTGTAGTTTTTTATTGAGCGCCTCGCCACGCAGGTCCTGCGCAATGATCTTACCGGAAGGATCAATGAGGAAGTTGGCAGGCACGGCTTTGATGCCATACAGGACAGCAATGTCATTGTTCCATCCTTTGAGGTCTGATACCTGTGTCCAGGTGAGCCCGTCTTTCTCAATAGCTTTTACCCAGAGGTCCTTGTTTTTGTCGAGCGATACACCCAGGATGTTGAATCCCTTGTCGCCAAAGAGTTGTTTTTGTTTGAGCAGGTTGGGGTTCTCTGCCCGGCAGGGACCACACCAGCTCGCCCAGAACTCCAGCAACACGTATTTTCCTTTATAGGAGTCGAGGCTAATGGGCTTGTCATTCACATCATTCTGCGTAAAGGCCAATGCCTGCCTGCCCACTTCCACTTTGTTCAGGATGGCAATGCGTTCAGCAACCTCTTTTCCTTGTTCGGATGCTTTTATTTTAGGGTCCAGTGCTGCATAGTATTTGGTGCACTCCGCCAATGTTTTAGTGTTGGTATACATGACGAGCTCACGGGCGCTGACAGGGCTGGCAGGATGTTCTATGATGTAGTTTTTGCGCATTTCGTATTCATACGCATACCATTTGTTGCCATCTGCTTCGAGCTTTTTAGCGGCAATAGTATCACCGGCTTGTTTGACCTTGTAAGCTTCCTGAAAGAGGTTGTTGACCCGTTTCCTGTTGGCCATGATCTGCTTGTTGAATACTTCATATTCATTGACTACTGATGATGATCCGGCTACTTTGAGGTTATCCAGGTCGTCCATATTGCCGGTAATGGTAATGGGGCCTTTGTCAATAAAGAGGTCGAGGCGCAACCTGTAATTGCGGGAGAAGAGCATGCCCAGCAGCGGCTCCCCTACTTTTCCTTTGAATACGAACTGGCCATTTTTCACGACTGCACTGTCTATTTTGGTATTGTTGAAGGTGCCATGGGTGAGGAATACGACGTCATCGGTAAAACCTTTTACATGGCCTGTAACAGTGAATTCTTCTGCTTTGCGAAGCTGCTGCCAGCTCAGGGAAATGATGGCTATTGTGGCCAGGAGGAGGATGCCTGACTTTGGGAATTTGATCATAATATTAATTTATAAGTTGTTTGTGTGAGTGTTTAATTCCGCAGAGTCCCCTTCGGGAGACTCTGCGGGGAAGACAATGACAATCTAAGAGCGTCATTATTTCCTGAATGCGGCATCTATCGGGGCGCCGGGGATGCCATCTGTTTTTTTGATGATATCGCCGAATTTACCGGTGCTGATGTCGAGGTAGTACAAGGAACCTTCTGTACCTGCCAGTAAGGTATTGCCATTGTCAATGACCTTCACCATACACACGGTCTTACCACCGAAATCAGTCACCAGGGGTTTTATTTCCTGGTTAAGCGGATTGTACCGGTAGATGGTGGAACCTGATGAGAAGAAGAAGATCTCTGCCGGCGTGACGGCCCATTTGGTATCGGTTGTGATGAGTGCAGGCTGGCTGAATGGCCGCTTGTATTCAGGTGATAGTTTGACGAAGCCCATGAATGCCGCTCCGAATTTGAGTTCTTGCAATACACCACTACCGTCTTTGGCGAAAGCAAAGCAATTGTTGTTGTTGACCTGCGTAAAGTAAACCATATCCAGTCCTACGTTTACCGGGTCAAAAGCGGTGGTGCTGGCAACCTGGTAAGTAGTACCAATGTAGGCCGGACTTCCGAAGTTGGTAAAGCCAACGAATTGTTTCCTGTTCACGTCATACCCCAGGAAGTAGGGCGCTACGCCATTGAACGCAGCTTGTTTGAAAAGACTGTAATCCCCTTCAGCAGGCAGGCCAAACATGCCATAGACGGGACTGCCAGACCATGTTTGGGTAGCGCCCACGTATAGTTTACCATTGACCACACCCTGCAATACACCATTGGCGGAACATTCAAACTGGCCCGGCTGGGCCACTGCCGGCTGATCGAAGAAGTTACCTTTAAGGTATTTTGTCCTTTTAAAGGTATTGGCATCTATCTGTACACCGGTGTTCTCTCCATTTTTGCCCAGTATCCAATAGGATGTAACATCAGACGGCGCAATGAACTGGTGCACGATGGCTATCACCTGCTGCCCATCCGCTGCCAGCTCTTCCCCATTGTGCAGGGCCTGGTAGATACGGGGCTGTATGGTGCCATCCGGCTTGATGAATGAAAGCTGTGTTTTATCTCCTTCCCTGCTTAGTACAGTGGTACCCTTGTAGAAGTCTGTTTTACCCTGCACGACAAAGGAATAAAAGTATTTCATGCCATTGGAGCTGTCTATGATGGTAAAACGTCCATTATAGCGGGAAGCATTAAGGCCAAAGATGGTACGTAATTCAGGGCCTTTGAAGGAGAGTTGTGTAAGCTGTTCCGGCACTGCGATCCTCCATTCATAATGCAGGTTGGTCTTGTTACTCATATTTACCACCGGCTTAATGATGAGGCTATCACCTACAAACACCGCATATAGGGTATCGAGGTTGGTCACCTTCGGTTCTTCCGGGTATTGGTAGTCATAGTTGCCTTTGTCTTTGTAACAGCCTGCCAGGCATAGTAAGCAGGCTACCCATATAGTTGCGAATAACTTATTCATCGAAGTAGTTTTTGGTTGGTATTAAACGATCTCGATACCATTTTCGTCAATGAAGTAAAACCTTCCAGTGGAAGTGTTTTTACGCAGGAGGATCTTCTTTGCCGGGTTTTCGGTGCTGTAAAAGTCATAATTGCCATCACCGCGTGCCGTAAGCACATACCCTTTAGCAGGGTTATTGGTTACCCAGCCAAAAGGATCCATGAGCAAGCCATTGAGCTTACCGATAAAGTACAGGCTTTGCGGAGCATCGGTGCCCACCATGGTAAGGTCTCTTACCCCCGTGGCAATGAGCCATAGCTGGTGTTTTGTTTGGGAATAGCTGCCAAGCGGCCAGAAAGACCACCAGGCTGGTTTCTCCAGCTTGTTGCTGAGTACAATTTTCGCTTTGATGATCTTGTTGAGCGTAGTGTCCAGGTCAGCGGAGGGTGTCAGCTTCAGGTTGAGCACCACCGATCTTGTGGCAAGGGCCGCATCGGTATTGTACAATACAACAGGCAGCCGGAAGGTGCCAGCGTCTGCCGACATGGTGTATTCACCCTTCAGCGGCTCGAAGTGTGTATTGGCAGTTGCCGTGGTACCTTCATTTATTACCATGATACCGAATTTCCTGTCGTGATCAACCCGGATACCGGAGATGCGCACGGGCAGGAAGACGGTATCTTTCATTAAGCTGGGCGTATAGGCAAAGGTGTAAATGATACTATCCCTGTCGGACGCGGGGTTAAAATCAAAATACACATTGTCGTGGGAGTGATACCTTATTTCCTGTGTTTTTTTACAGGAGAGGCCGGTTATTATAAAGAGGGTGGCTATGATTGTTTGTTTCATAAGTGACTGCCTGGTTTAACGTTGACCGTATTCAATTTCATCATTGGGAAGGGGGAACACAAAGATTGCCTGGCTGGCCGGTATGGATGATCCGGACGCACCGACAATGTTTTTGTTGAGCCGCTTGTACATGTAAAAGACCTGCCCTTCGCCATAGAACTCTTTACGTGCTTCTTTGATGAGCTCATTCAGGAACTGCTCTTTGGAGGTTGCATTCAGCGATGTGCCAATGCCCCTGTTGAAGCGAACTGTATTGAAGTACTCAAGCGCCTTTGCCTGGTCTGCATCCCAGGTGCATTCAGCAGCTATATAATATAGCTCGCTTAAACGCAAAGCGGGCGCTACGAGCGGGTGAAGGTTTTCTTCTCCATCGCGCAGGTATTTCTGTAGCTCCAGGCGGCTGCCGGAAACATCCATGACCAGTTTGAACCATTGTTTGAAGCGGTGGTCTTCGGCGCCTACGCTGCCGGATTCATATAAGTTGTTACCTGCATTGGCTTCGATGTACAAGGAGCTAAGGCTTGAACTATACCGGTCGGCATAGATCTGCGTGCTTCGGTTATTGAAGAGACAAAACACCAGCTCAGGATATAGTATCCTGTCCTTTTTCTTGGTATCAGCCGTAATGAAATCGGCCGTTTTTGTCCAGGGGAACTTTTTTGCATTGATGACTTCAAGGGCGCTGGCCAATGCCTGCTCTTTTTTGCCGGCATAGAGCGCTACCCTTGCCAGCATACCACATACGGCGTAGTAGTTCATTCTATGACGCCTGTTTTGCAGGAAGAGCGAGGGGTTCCTTAATTCCCTTGTGGTAGTGTCGCCGGGATAACCCACGATGTAACCAGCCGTCACGATGGGATCAACGGGTTTCAACAGGTCCCTGGCACTGGTGAGGTCTTCTGTCATTTTGGTGAGCGCTTCTGTAACCGTAGACAAGGGAGTGGTTTTGTTGCTATAGCTGGCAACATAGGGAATGGCTTTGGCAGTGGGCTCTGTTCCAAAAGAAGGGCCAAATAAACGCAAGGCATCCAAATGCAGCCAGGCCCTGAGCCCTAATGCTTCTCCCTTGATAAGCGCATAGTTCAGTGGAGAAAGCACCGACCTGTTTTGGTCCAGTTTCTGCAACAGCAGGTTACAGTTGGCTATTGTATTGTACAATCCCATCCAGGCCAGGTCCTTCCGTGAAACGAATACGGGGTCCTTGTAGTTGTACAGGCTTGTTTGTTTGTATCCCCATTTGTCGTCCTGGAAGATGTAGTAGTTCTGCGCCAATACTTCCGGCAGGCCGGAAGTGAGTTCATAACCATACAGGTCTTGCCCGGTACAGCGGGTATATATACCATTAAGACTTTCCTGGAAACCTGCTTCTGTTTTGAACAGTTCGTCATCAGCCACTATCGACTCCGGCTGTACATCCAGCCATTTGTTGCAGGAAGCCAGTACCAGCGTGGTGAGTATTATCAGTAAGTATTGTTTTTGCATGTGCTGCATTTTTAAAAGCTTGTTTGAAGGGAGAAGGTGAGTGCGCGGGCGAAAGGATAATCCAACCCTCTTTCTATTTTCATGCTCGACCAGCGATACACATCATTGGCCGTTAATGATAGGCGCAGGTTTTTCATGGATAGCCTGTTACAAAAGGCTTTGGTGAAATCATACGAGAGGTACACGGAGCTGAGCTCAAGTATGTTCTCTTTTTGTACAAAGCGATCAGATAACCAGGAAGTGCCCAGGTCGGCAATGTTCTTATAGAGCGCCTGGTCGCCGGGCTTTTTCCACCGTTGTTCCAGTACCCGTTTATCTACATTGTATCTTGGGTCGGCATTTTCTACCCTGTCTACCAGTGTCTGGTTGTATTCCTTTCCACCAAAGCGGGTATAGAACTGCACCTGCATCAGGAAACCTTTGTAGCCAACACTGCCGCCAAAGAACCCATCGGCAATGGGTGTATTATCGGCCACCGCCACGATGTCTTTTACATTCCAGTCATAGGTATGTGTACCATCTTTTTTCACAAATATTTCCCGGCCATTTTCCGGATCAATGCCCAATGAGGGTACCGCATAGATGGTGTTGAGTGATTGGCCTTCCTGGTAGCGAACGAGTGGAGCCCCTTTATAAGTATCGGACTGCTGCTGCTCATCAGCCTTATCATTGTAGGCCTTGAGGGCATTGGAAATTTTTACAATGGTATTTTTATTCCGGGCCATGTTCATGCTCAGGTTTACAAACCAGTCCCCCGCTTTGATCACATTGGCCTTTATATTGAGCTCAAAGCCTTCATTTTTCATATCGCCCAGGTTCTCTTTGTAGAATGGAAACCCGGTAGAGGGCGGCAATGTAATATCTGCCAGCAAACCGGTAGTGAGCTTATAGTAATACCGGGGAGAGATGAGGATCCTGTCTTTAAACAGACCCAGGTCTATACCTGCATCGTAACTCTTCGTACGCTGCCATTGCAGGGACGAGTTGCCATAGGTACTAACAACAGCTCCGATGCCGGTTGAATACCAGTCCCGGTAATAGTTAAAGGATGTTTCAGACAGGAAGGGTTCAAAGTTCACCGAACCTGTTATACCCGTACTGGCCCTGAGCTTGAGCGTGCTGATAGCGCGATAGCGGAAGTTTTCTTCTTTGTGCACATTCCAGCCAATGCCTGCAGACCAGAAGGGGGCGATCTTATTATCGGTACCGAATTTGGAGGAGCCGTCGGCACGGATAGAAAGATCGAGCAGGTATTTATTTTTATAAGAATAGTTGCCACTTAAGAAAAGACCGATTAACCTTTCTTTATTGGAGAAGCTGGTAGGGGAAGCACCCTCTGCATATCCCTGTGCAAAGCTTACATCGGTAAACCGGTCATTGGGGAAACCAATGGCGGTGAAACTGGCAAATTCGTTGGAATAGGTCCTGATGTTGGCGCCCAGTGTGGTATTAAAGAAATGATTGCCCAGTTGCCTGTTGAACCCCAGTGTAAGGTTTCCGTCAACAGCCAGTTCATCCTGACCATCATAGGTATAGCTGCCGCGTTCATCGAGCTTATCGGCCGGATAAAAATAAAACCGGTTGGCCAGGGGGGAAATAAAAGTATTCCCGGTATGCTTACGCTTGGTGAGGCTGATGAGGCCACGCAACCGCAGTCCATAGGCAATGTTCCATTCACCGGAAAAAGCGTCTATGATCTCAAGATAGTTGGCTTTGTGAAAAGACTTCAGGGTAGCGTTGTATAAGGGGCTGAGCACTGTATTGGTCTGGAACTGGCCTGCCCCTGACTGGCGTGTATCAATGACCCAGTCATCTACCGCCTGCAGGATGCGCCCCAGGCTATCCGTTTTGGGATAGTAAGGATTCATTCTTACATAACTTCCAAAGTCTCCATAAGGTGATTCTTTGGCCTCTACCTGGGTTACGGTTAAAGTATTTTTGAACAGGAATTTGGTGCTGGGATTGTAGGAAAGGTCCATACCAATACTATAGCGGTCCCTGGTGGAGCCTTTCATTACGCCGGGCTGCGCCTGGTAGCGCAGGTCTATACCATACCGTATGGAGGAATTGCCACCTTCGAGGTAGATGGAATGTTTCTGACCAATGGCTGTTCTTAGCGGTTGCGAAAGCCAATAGGTATTGACACCGCCTACTACATTTTTCTTTTTCTGATAGTATATGGCTTCCTGCTGATCGGCAGAACGGGTACCCACGGTTTCATATAATCCGGCCAGGCGTTCATATTCCAGTTTTTCTTCTCCATTCAGGAGATCATAATCTGTGAGATCGGGACCAGACACGGTGAAGTCGGCATTATAATACACCTGCAACTTACCGGCTTTGGGCGCCTTGGTGGTAATGACCACTACTCCATTGGCAGCGCGGGAACCATATACAGCCGTAGCGGCAGCATCTTTCAGGAGGGTAATGCTTTGGATGCGGGAGTTATCGAGGTCATATACTTTCTCCAAACTTACTTCGTAACCATCGAGAATGAAGGTGGGCAGGTTTACATTGCCCTGCAGACTGGCCCTGCTTAGTATTTCGCCGGAGCCGCTGGGCAGGGCGGTTGATCCCCGCAGGTTGATGTTGGGCAAACGGTTGGGATTGGAACCTACGAGGTTGTTATCGGCTATGCGGAAAGAGGGATCAAATGCCTGGATACTTTGCAGGATGTTGACCGGGTTTACTTTTCTAAGCTCTTCACCCGATACCACTACTGCATTACCGGTGTAGCTTTCCTTGTTGATCATCTGGTAACCTGTGATGACCACATTGGCCAGGGGATCTTTATGAGCGCTTAACCGCAAGCGTATTTTCAGGTGTGCATCATTATTGATCCGTATGCTTTGGGTTTCATATCCTACATAACTGACCTCGAGTGTTTGCCCACGCTTTACCTGTACAGCAAACCCACCCTGCTTATCGCTGATCACCCCCACCTTAGAGCCCTTCACGGAGATATTGGCTCCCATGACCGGCTGGTTGGTGGAATCATCTATGATGTTGCCGGTTATTTTCAGGAGCGAATCGGGTAAGATATGGACCGGTTCTTCCCGTGGTTTTTCACTGATGACAATTGTTTTATTAATGATCCTGTAAGTAAGCGGCAGGTCTTTGAGACATTGGTCCAGCACCGCTTTCATGTCTGCATCCCGGGCCGTAATGGTTACCGGCCCCGCATTGGCGAGCAGACGTGCGTTGTAGAAGAATACGTACCCGGTTTGCTTTTTGATCTGTGCAAATACTTTTTTGATGGGCACGTTTTCCTGGTTGATGCTCACTTTCTGAGCATTGCCTGCGGCTGTTACATGCAAACAGCCGAGGAGAAGCAGGATAGCAGTTAATCTCATTACCCGGATGGATTTGGACTTTGCCGGCCGTCGTTTGCACACGGCTTTGCAAAGAATGGTAAAAATCATACTTTTAAGTAATTGGGTTAAACAATAACAGTCCTCAAGTTTGTTACACAGTTTGCCCATGCCGGCCGTCAACGTTGCACCGTTGGCGGCCTTTTTATATGGACAACCTGTTTTTGATTATTCAGGGGCTATTGCATCAATGGTTCTACTTTTTTACCGAGGATACAGGTTCGTTTTGGTTTATAGGCGTGGCAGCAATTATTGAGACAACTTAATGGGTTTGTATTTATGGCATCACAATGATCTTCCGTCCTTCCGTCTTAAAATGAACAGCGCTGATCTCGAGTATTTTGAATACTTCCGCCAGGGTGCTGTTGCGTGGTATCTCTCCTTCAAATTTTTCGGCAGACACTGTTCCTTCGTACACTACTTCCACATCATACCAGCGGGCGATCTGCCGCATGACGGTCCTGATATCGGCCTGGTTGAATTGGAATTTGCCGTTTTTCCAGGCAATGGCTTCTTCGGTATCTATATCAGGAATTACACGAATGGAGGACGAATTATCACTTATTTGTGCCTGTTGACCGGGTTTCAGGATAGTTGAAGTCTGAGGTCTGAAGTCTGAGGTCTGACCTCCAGCTTCGATCTTCACGCTTCCTTCCAATAAGGTTGTTTTTATATTGGCTTCATCGTGATAGGCGTTGATGTTGAAATGGGTGCCGAGTACTTCAACGGCCCCCCCTGGGGGGCCCTGAAGGGGGGGAAGAAATACCTTAAAAGGTTGGCTGGGATTTTTGGCTACTTCGAAATAGGCTTCGCCAGTAAGTTCTACTGTTCGTTCTTTACCGCTGAAGGCGGCGGGGAAACGCAGCGAAGAAGCTGCATTGAGCCATACATGACTGCCATCGGGCAGGATGATCTCATATTGTCCGCCCCTGGGTGTAGAGACGGTGTTATAAGCGATCTCGCCCTGACTTTCTCCGGTAGAGGGAGAATAAGCCAACCGGCCGCTATTTGTTTTTAGAATTTTTGTTGATCCTTGCTGGCTGAGCATGCCATTGGCTGCACTGTCTAATATAATGGTACTGCCATCGGCCAGGGTGAGTATGGCTTTATTACCACCGGGCACAATGGGAACTGTGGTATTTGTTTTATTGATTGCAACAGGACCGGTTTGCGGAGAACGACTGAACCATAGCCAGGCGCCTGCACTGATAAGTAGCCCGATGGCTGCGGCAGCCTGCCATTTCATTTTGCGGTAAAAGGGGATTGAAGGTATGGTAGCCTGTGCAGGGTGCATCGCCTGCTGCAAGCGGTTCAACAGCTTCGCCTTCAGCGCTGTAGCTTCCTGTTCATCGGCTACCGGCCATTGCACTTCCTGTTCATTGGCAGCCTGGTACCAGGCCGTGAGTTCCTGCTCTTCCTCCGGGGAAGCAGTATTGCTTAGGTATTTATCAATTAAGGTAGCGAGCCGTTCGGAAGTCATACGTCAGTTATTGGTTACAGGGGCCATTGCACAGGCCGTACAACTATGTACCCATGAGTGGCGTTATACCCTGAGTGTATGTTATATTTTTTTTAAGAAAATATAGCAGGCCGCCGTACATTGAAGGAAGAAATTGAAAAAGCGGTAGTTGCCCAGGTAATACCGGATGGTTTTGAGGGCTTTGGTGAGGTGGGATTCCACTGTTTTATGGGATAGCTGCAGGGTATCGGCTATTTCTTTTGTAGAGAGCTGATGTTCCCGGCTGTAGGTGAATACGAGGCGGCATTTTTCGGGTAATCCGGCTACTACCCCATCGAGGTATTCTTTCAGGAATTTGGCTTCAATGACCGCTTCATCGGGGGAGGCGGGTATTTCCAGGGGCTGACCTGCGAGCAGGGCTTTGCGCCTGTTTTCCCGGGCCAGGGTTTTGAAGACGGTAAATTTTACAGCGGTGGCGAGGTAGGCTTCCAGCCGGTCAATGTCTGTTTCGTGCCGGCGTTTCCACAGGCTCATGAATACATCCTGTACGATCTCTTCAGCTACTTCTTTGTTGCGGGCGTGGTTATAACCAATAGCTAATAGCTTGTCCCAATAACGATTATAGATTTCGACAAAAGCCTCATCCTGATCATTACGCAACATTGCTAACAACTGTTCGTCGCTATATGTGCTATTCAGAGCCATTTGGAGATTGCGTGCTACGGGGCTGAAGGTAGTTAAAAATTGGTTTTTAACAGTGCTGGTTCATTTTGGAGAATAGCCGGGAAGGCTGGAAGGTGGTAAGTTCCCGGCAAATTAATAGGCTGCTTTTTGGTTTTTTATGGTGTTTTTTGTAACTTCCATTTATATGAATAACAGCGGCTTATATTATCTTTCTGCTTCTCTCCTACCTGGTGGTGTTCAACTGCCTCTGGAGCAATTTCCGCGTCCCGCCTGCATTTGAGGGTTGTTTTCTTGCTACTGTCTTGCTATTGTCTTACTACTGGCTTGGTTCTGGCTTGCGACCAGGTAGGCTGATCTGTTGTGCATCTTGCCTGGACCTAAGGCGGAACCCCGGCTAATGGTTTCCGATGAATTACGCCTTTTTTCGGTGTGCAAAAAATACCGGTGCTTTGAGACAAAAAGTGCAAAAAACGGACAAATCGGCCATTTGTGCAGGTTTGGACCGAAACGGGACATGCCCATTTGGAAAGGGGGTATGCGGCGTTGTAAGTTTGGATAAAACCCAATCTTATGGCAAAAGTGACCAGTTTAATTGAGCTCCGCGGAACGATTGCTGACCTGACGTTCCGCAAAACGGAGGATGGTATTATTGCAGGTATGAAACCTGGTCCTAGCAGGGAGAAGGTGCTGACGCATGAAAATTTCAAACGCACCCGGCGCAATGCGGCCGAGTTTCAACTGGCCATTCAAGAGGCAACCTTGTTGCGGCATGCACTGGGCACGGCGCTGAATGGAAGAACGGGTTCTTCCCTGAACGGGCGTATGAATGGTTTGTTTTGCAGGGCCGCCCGGCAGGATGGTGTGAGTGACCTGGGAAGTCGCCGGGCTTCGAAGGGAGATACCGGTTTGCTGCGTGGTTTTGATTTTAATAAGCAATTGTTGCTGGAGCAGGCGTTGCCTGTGCCATTGATGCACCAACTGGATGAGGAGACGGGCGTCTGCCGGACGGAAGTGCCTTGTTTTATTGCGCGGAAGCGAAAAGGGTTTCCCGTTGAGGCTACGCATTTCCGTATCGTATCAGGGGTGGCAATGATTGATTTTATTCATGGACATTACAGGCAGGATGTGCAGCGGAGTGAGCTGTTGCCACTGCGTAAGAAAGCACCAGAAGGGATTTGTTTCGAGCACCGGCTGGAACCGGGCGCCGGAAAGGTGATGGTGCAGGTATTGGGCATGGAGTTTTATAAGGTGGTGGAGGGGAAAGAGGTTTTGGTAAAGGGCAGCGCCTTGCGGATCCTGGAGGCGGTGAGGGTGGAAGGCGAAGCTATGGGCACAAGTACCCAGCCGCACGAGGCCGAACTGCATACTTGCGCCAGTGAGAGGCAGCAAGGCAACGAGGGAGGGAAGAAAACACAAAATGTGGGGAGTTATTATGACATAATGCCGTTCTTTCGGGAGATGGTTTTGCTGGAGTGAATGTTGGAATACTGTCATTTTCATAATGCATTCCGTTGCAATGGATTATTATTTCCGGGAGGAATAGTATTTGAATTTGCCATTTGAGATTTTCCTCTTATTTTTGCCGTCCCGAAAAAAAGGAGAGGTGCCTGAGTGGCCGAAAGGGCCGGTTTGCTAAACCGTTATACGAGCTTAAACTTGTATCGAGGGTTCGAATCCCTCCCTCTCCGCTGAAGAACACGCCGTTTTCAGCACGGCAGTATCCGGTAAATGTAGTTTCTAAGTTGGTCCAAGCTGACAAAGAAACAGGAACGGGAAGTAGCGCAGGCCGGTAGCGCACCTGGTTTGGGACCAGGGGGTCGCAGGTTCGAATCCTGTCTTCCCGACTGAAAAAAGCGATCTCGTAAGAGGTCGCTTTTTTATTTTCTGGCCAAACATTGCTGTTTGGGTCAGATGATTTTTATCTTCTCTTCCTGGTTGCGAACTTTAAAGTAACTTGATTGCCCTATGCTTTCTTTCAGAAGATCACAGATATTCTTGATCAATATCAGATACCGTATATGCTCTCGGGTAGTATCGCTTTAGGGGTATAAAGCAGATTTCGTCGTCTTGAAAAATGATCCATTCAGGCAAGAGGAATTTAAACGTCGGTTAAAAGTCGATTATTTCGGAAAAGCTATTTATGTCGTATCGCCGGAAGACCTTTTAATATCGAAGCTGATCTGGATACAAGACTTTCAATCTGCTGTACAAATAGAAGATATTAAAAGCCTGCTTGTCGTCGATAGCCTGAACTGGGAGTATATCTCAAGTTGGATTAAACAATTGAAATTACGTACCTTCGATCTGATAAACAAATGACAGATACTCCACAGCATATTAAAGAACTTCAATTGAAGCTTTGGCTTTCCAAATCTCCCATGGAAAGGCTCAAACAGACTTTGGAGAGCAATGGTCAGTTGCTTCAGTTCTGGTCGTCTGCTCATGTGGTTGATAGAAGCCGGAATGATCGGCAATCCAACCGCGAAGCAGAAACAAGGAACTTTTTGTAGTGCTAACATTATCTTGGGGTCAGAGCCGGGACAAGAAGATAAGCCATCTTTCTGCATCACATTTTACTTTTTACAATTTGCCGGTAGCGCATCCCGACGGTACCGCCTGCCTTATACTATTGAACTAACTGCCTGATATCCAACCGCTCTAACACGGCATCCACAACCCATACAGGATGGTTGGGGCCAATTAAATCGTTAAGATCAGGAGGCAGCAGTATTCCCTGATTTTGGTGATTTTTCTTGAAGACTACTGTTAGTGTTTTACCTCTGACCATACTCACATTAACCACAAAAACAGTACTAAACACCGCCTCTCTCCACGTCTTCTTATACAGGCTTTTGGATAAGCCCCCATAATAAACAAAGAAGCTGCCTCAATTACTTTTGAGCTTCTTAATTTTTATCAAAAAATAATAGATCAATCTCTTAACGAGTGAATTCGCTTTATACTTACTCTATAGTGAAAGCCGTTTAATCTTTTTACTGTATTTTTTAACCCGACCTTGCTAAAAAAGGGAATATGAGGTCTATCGTCTCCCCTTTTGCTTATTATTGCGATTACAATTTCATAACTCCGCTCATTTATTGTGGCTGTCCTGGCTAGCTTCCATTCATCTTGAAGCTTATCGTTTAATTTTCTTCTGAAATCCTTGTCCATTGAAAAGTATTCACCAGAGTTCATGGCCTGCATAAACAAATGGCTGAGGACAGAAGAAGCTGCAGCATGTTTTACGTGTACTATCTTCCTACCTTTAGAGTACAAATCGCAAAACTCAATCTTGTTACTTCCCCCACCATGCATAACGGGATCTTGATCCATAAGCAACAGGCTATCATCCGCTTCCGCAACAGCAGTATTGTATGCTCCTTCATCATCATGATCGTAATCTGGCAAGCCAATTTCCGACACCGGTATATTGTCGTAATACCTGTTAACCTTTTCCACAAAATCATTGTTTATTTCATACCAGTTTCCATTGTTAAGAACATACTCTCTTTCGTTATGAGTTACTTCTCCGTAAAGACACTTATATGCGTTCCATGATCCAACCTGATTTTCCCCGGACGCGGACTGAGCTAAAACTGTGAACCCCTTTATATCCGAAATTCCAGCCACCTCTCCTACTTGGTCTCTGAACATTTCAATGTACAAATCATCCAACGGTTCTTCCTGACCAGGTAAATAATAAAATCCCTCAAGATCATTCCAGTTTACAAGGTCAGGAGCAGCCATCCATAGTTTAGTAAATTCCGATTCATTAAACTGTTGAATCAAAACGTCCTCCAGCTCACCTATTAAGACCGGATTTTTGATATGTTGAATTTGATCGATCCAGTCAAAATGCTCCTTATAATCTTCACTCAAATATTGTCGGTAACACAAAGTTAATGCGTCGGATAGGTTGTCAACATTAATCCTCGCAGATAAAGAGAATGGATCGTCACCAGTAATTGTCTTACCAAAACCAAGTATTTTAGATTTACCGGTTATTGCTCTAACTAAATCTTGTTCGATATCAATGCCGAAGTCTTTAGCTTCGCTACTTTTGCTTAGCTGTTCTTTACTGACTTTACCGTTTCCGCCAATAGTACTCTTTTCGATGCTCTTAATACTTTTTTCATCAACAGAATTCAATGTTACTTTCAATCCAAAATTTTCCTCAATAGCTTCTGTATTGAGCATGTGACGACCTGTTCCAAACGTCAGCGCAAAATGTACCCGCCGTCCCTCATATTCAATACTGGTAACAAAAACACCTTTTGCGTTAGCCATAAAAAGTGCTAACCCAGTTAATCGGTCACCAAAAAATTTGGTCATCCATGCAGGCGGGCGAACTCTGGAATCTACCGAATAAAAACGACCGACTTCTCCAATTACAACTGGGTCTGCAGGATGCTTCACAATCCTGACGGGGTCCTCGTAACCCTCTTTAACGAGGTACACTGTGAGCTTATTAGTCTTAATCATAAAAATGATAATTTTAGCTAATTATGACTGGCATCGAAATCAATAGCACCACCCGCACGCCAGTCGGTCGCATATTTTACCGTAACCTGGTATATCCGTGTACTACAGTTATCCAGTCCGCGGCACGACTTTTCCTTATAATAGTGCTTGTAGCCTGGGTCTTTGCAGACGTACACATCTTTATTTAGGGATGCGCATAGCCATGCAACGACCACCAGCTTAAAGACCAGTGATTGCATATACAATTGTTTAGTAATCGTGGACTATAGGAATTTGAAAACGTATTGCATAGGATGGTAAGAAGGTCTGGACGGGATCATACTAAGGATAACACCAAAATAGAAAACATAAATTGTAACTACAATAGGCAGTTGTAGCTTTAACATTTAAACTTATCATTAGTCTGTGCTGATGGCTATTTGTTACACATTATACTTCGCTTTTTTTCAAAGACAGCATAACCGGTATCCTTTAACCGCAGGCCTATGGTCGTAAAAGACTGGTAAGGAGGTTAATTACAATGCCAGCCGGTGGTACCAGGTCAAATTTTCAGCCGCACATAGCCAGCCCTGTCAGCCCCAGATGGAACAACTGACAACTATACCTATTAATAAAAAAGCTTGCACTGTTTATGGTTGAAGCGCTGGTCTCATCCGTTTCATAAGATTACGCCGTTGGCGAGAGAATGCAATTATGTCATGAAACCATTTACCAGACTGCATTACAGGAAGTATGAATGATAAATATCGGTTATTCTTCTAACTTTTCGCATTAAATAAATCGTCCACTGCCATGAGAAAACCAACCAGAACAGCTATACTGATCGCTTCCCAAACGCCAAAAGGCAGGCGCCTTGAAGGTATTGGCTATGATGCCAGAAGAATGAAGCGTTTGTTACTGTCGCCATTTGGCGGTGCATGGTACCCTCACGAAATCAAAGTACTCACTAACCCAACGCGCAAAATATTCTCCCGCCAACATTGTAATTTTGTTAGCAATGTCGCTACTATTAGATGTATCAAATTGGAGCTATGGAAGGATATACTTATAAAACTGCCTTAAACAACTGGATAAAAGGTAAAAACTCAATTATTGTCTGCTTCCTGGCCATACTCATTTTCATTCTAATAGGCTTTTGGGCGCCAGACTCGTTTGATATTCTTACCATAGAAACCGACAATCTTCACGATTTACTTAGCGATACGTTGGGTACGTTTACAGGCGTTGGCGGGATATTCTTTGCCATTTCTGCCATTATTTTATCCATCTTACAAATAGCCAATAGAAAAATTGACATTACAGAATTAGCCTTTAGAAATTCATATTTTGCTCCTGCTTTCTATTTTGGTCTAATAAACATCAGCATCCTTACTATTCTAAATCTTTTCATACCTCAAGGGCACATTAATAACTCTCCATTTTTGCTTACAAGACTAATAGTAATCGAATCATATTTACTCATCCTTTTTTGCTTATTGATCGGTATTGTATTTTATAAAGTATTCATGTACCTTAATTTTTCCGTCATAACCCGAGAATATATAGAGGATGTACTGTTTTTAGCACAAGCGGAAATGCAGGAAAAAATGAGCAAAAAACAGGTGCAAAAACTAAGCAACAAAGGAAAGGAAATCTATCAGGAAATTAGAATAGCCATTGAAAGAGAAGATTCAATTTTAAGCCAAGAGTTTTTGTCATGCCTAAACACCGTAATCGAACTCAATTCCACATCCAATATCGTTTCAGACATTACACTTGAGCTACGTCGATGGTTTAAGGAAAGCAGCAAGATGCCAGATGGAAGGGTGCTACTTCAGCTTTTCGTTTTCTGGAGAAGAATAATGAGCTTCCTTGCAGACAGTAAACAGAACCCCGGGCGAATGTACTTTTCAAATCAAACAGCCTATATTTATCGAGAATTTAGGCAAGAAGAAATTCGATTCAATGTCGCCCAAGCTTTCGCAATAAGGTTAAAGGAAATGATCGTTACGAAATCTGCTGTAAATAACCCGAACAATAGCGCCGAACTTGAATCCGCATTTTCCTCCATAGATTTTCTGTTTATAGAGTTCAATGCGCTGCTAAAAGAAATCATGGATCACAAAGATTCCATTAACCTTGATTACGGGCTAAATCAACTCAAACAGTTACACACTTTTAACCTCTTTCAACAATACCCACAATTTGAATCAGAAATTGACGAAAAAGAATTGCAGCAAGAGAGCACAATTTCGAGAGATTCGCTCATCTCAATGAAACAGCGTTTTTACAGTAAACTGAACTTAATTCCAATTGGTTTACTCGCGTACATCATTTTCAGAAAATACTACCTCAATACAAAGGATATAATTGAAGATACAACTTCAACGCAATTATTGGAAACCACTGAATTCTTTGGCAACGACGAGTTGTATGAAACATTATTGACATACTTTGGAACTGAATTATTGGACTTTGATTATAGATACTGGCTTTTGAACTTAGAAGAGCGAAAAGATGGTGTTGCCTATACAGTTCCAACCCAAAGCGATATGTTTGCAGCATTATTTGCTTACCTTCTTCTCATCAAACATCAACAGGTGCAGCAACCCACTGATAAGATTTTACATAATCCCATCTTTAGGCATCTTCTTGATCGAACAAAGGAAATAATAACCCGCATTGGTGAGACGTATGAATGTTGGGGCACACAACTCAAAATTACAGATGTTGCAACCTTTAATAAAACAATCGCAGATACACTGGAACAAATAACCGACTTTTCTAAAACAAGAGAGCGAGCTACTGAAAGAGCACAAGCAAGCAAGCCGCTATTAGAAGAAAAAGTCGAATCCTTCAGGCAAAGTATGGGAGCTCAGTGGCGAAAAGAGGACAACCTGCAAAAGCTCTTTAGTCACTATACATCTATAAAGGTCAATCCTACTAAAGAATTGGTAAGGGTAGGCGTATTTGCAAACGCTCAAAATTTCAAACCATATTTTCTCCAGGACCACCAAATCCATCATGCAAATTTAGATTATGGCAAAATGGTTTTACGCAACAAAGAACAATTGCTCGGAAAACGCCTATTGGAGGCAAGAGGAATTTTTAGTCAAGATGTAACCAGTACTGTTGACGGACTCTCACATGCATTAACCAAACTTAGAGGGAAACGCTACAATCCTTCTGTGATAATTTCCACCAGCAAATCATTCTATTTGTACGAAATTGAGTTGCTTAAATCGGGAAAGTATGCACGCACATCTACCAGCACTCCTAATCAATGGCCATTTTTGTTTCTCGGACTTTTTGAAGATTCCATTCCTATCGTTCGACTCAGGGCCCCAGAGTTCCCTGATAAACTAATCATATTGGATTTGGAAAAGGCAATATCATTGGAGCAAAGGCAAAAAGACGAGTGGATTGATAAACGACTTCATGTGTCAGTGTCTGCTATTGATGAACATAAAGCGGAAGAGTTATTGAATAAATCTAAGAATTTAGAGTCAAATTTATCCAAACAGGAGGCTATCATTAAGCTGATGAATGGTGTCTTAATAGACATTGAGGAAATTTGTGATTTTTCGGTTATTGATGAAAAAGCCATCGAGATCATAACTTTGCCCACCTTGACCGCCGGCAAGTAGTCACTTAAAGTAGACCAAGAGCTTAATTAAATACTTTTAGGATTAAGCATGTAATTATCTACATTGAGAGCTTTGGCAATTTTTATAAGGACATTGGCTGTAAGCAAGGGTAATTGACCGATTTTCGAGTAGATGTAAAACATAATGGTTAAGGTGGGGATAGAGTTTTGAGTCCGTTGCATAAGGGTATTTTCCAATAGGAAGGGACTTATCATATGGCTATCGCCCCATATCGTCCGTTCTTTTCTATCTTTGAATACACCTAAATTATGAAGATGGAGCAGTACAAAAACTTTCACGTCGAATTCTGGACAAAAGGCTTCTTTCCTCTTGCTTTCTTCAAAGGACTTCTTGAAAAGGTACTGGAAGGAACCGCCCTCCGCTACTTTTTTGTGGAGGATAAGCACCTACCTTACTTTGTCCGACTCAAGACGAGCGCACAACTATCCATCGGCCTAACATCACAGTATTACACAGATTTCATTATCAATGGAGATGCAGAAACCCTATACGACCTAATATTAAAGGGGCTACAACCGATCACCGACTTCGTAGCCAGAATGGACGCGGACAGAAAGGCCGATTGGATCAATTTAAGGGATAATAAATACGAGTTTATATATGAATGCTCTGACAAGCTACCCTTGCATTTCTCATTTAAAAGCAATTGGAGTGAAACATTAGAAAAAGAAGCCTACGACCGGATGATCGCATATATTCACAGCTATGAAAACAAAGACGAAAAAGTACATACAGAAATTCAGGGGACCCCGTCAGATAAAGATCAAATACGGTTTTTCTTATACGACACAGGAACTAGCGGATGGATGATTCAGGACCTCCTTTCCGATATCACCCTCAATATCAGTACAGGGTACCAAAAGGCCAAAAAGGATGGCCGTGTTGCAAAGCCGGACATTTTAATAAATGAGGATAAATTCAACGAACACTTCGTTTTTGACCAGCAATGGGTTTTAACGCTTGATAAATTTCAGGTAATCATGGCAAGACCAAACGATGTTGCCCTGTACCTTAACCTCATGGACAGAAACCTCGCAAAAGCCAGGCCTTTTCTGGAAGATGCAATAAAGAGACGTAACAAGAACCCTTTCTATAACATGATGTTGGATGAAGAAAGCACCAGCCTATTTTATGATTACTTCGAAAATATTATATCCGCCGTTACTTATTCATACACCGCAATTGAAACACTCGCTAACATCTGTATTGAGGAAAACTACGAGCACACTAAGAAAGAGAAGGGAGTTACTACAATCTATGACAAGGAGGGAATTGAACGTTTTTTTAAACTCCGAGACAAATTCAAAGTCATCATCCGGGCAATCTTAACGACGCCAGACCCATCTGCCGAAAAGTGGTGGCAGGACTTTATCTTACTGGAAGATATCCGCGACAAGATCATTCATACCAAGCAATCCAGTTCGCAAGAGCGGTACTCCATGCTTCTGTCTCCGAAAATCTTTACCATCATCGAAGTCAGCAAAACCATCCTAAAGTATTACGGTAATTACATCAAAGCCAATTTACGACATATCCTTGCCGACTTTCCATTCGGATATGGTTTCGACAATACGGTTCCAGCTTTTATGACTAATACCGAATACTGGAAAAGCAAAAGGCGTATGCACGGAATACCCGAACTTCCTGATGACCAGTGATCATGAGTTTCTATTGCATTAGGTATTATAGCTCTCCAGTTTATAGATTGTATTTGTGTCCAGGAACATTTTAATCTTATCTAAATCAATAGCGGATCTGTCCGAAAACTGTCCCCTGTAGTTCCTTAAGGTTTAGCATTACGACCTGTTATTAGCATTTATCACATACTTAAGCCGCTGAATCTCCATTAAATCATCCAAATTATTGGTTCGAAATTGGTCCAGTCTTCCCGACCAACTTTTGAAACCCGCTCTGGTAGCGGGTTTCTTGTTTTAAGGATTCGAATCCTGTGAAGTTCAATTAGTATTGTTACAAACCGGCAAACACGTCACCCTATATATTTGGCAAGATCGAGCTCGAATGCGAGCCCTTGCCAAATATGATTACCGGCTTCGAACTTTCTACGGTTCTCTCTGGCGATCTTTCGGAATAGATGGAGAGCGGCGCGATCATCAATGTCGAACGTATCCTGATCGAGGTGTTCGCGCAAAAGTTCGCAACGGAAGGCGCGAACGGTGTTGGGTTCTGAGAAGGCGACATTCATCTCGGCATTTCCAAAGAGTGAAAACCGGTGCAGGTTGCACGAGCCGACGGTAGCCCATTCATCATCAATCAACATGAGTTTGGCGTGTACATAGATTGATTTGCGACGTCCATCACTACCGATGCCTGCAATACCCGCCAACATGAAGCTCTCGAAAGTCCCAAGCTCTGCCCGGGCTTTGAGAAGCGCTTGCCGCTCCGGCGGGATCTGCAAACTGAGGTCCGGCTCAGAAGGCATCAGCAAAACCACATCTACGCCGCGCTTGAGCGCCCGATGCAGACAATCTACGATTTCAGGCACATCAACATACTGGTTTTCTATATAGATTGAGCGGCGCGCAGCATTGATGGCCGCACAATACTGATCGAAGTTTGATTGCTCACCTGAAGCTATATCGTATAATATTCCTCCAGGCGTTGCTTGCCCGTCGAGATAGCATCCCCGATGCATGGTTCGTTGTATCTGTACGACTGCATTACCTCGCTCAGCGGGAACCTGGGCTGGAAACTGCAGGTTGGCTTCGCTCCCAATTCCCCAACGGCCATGCTCTGTCAATCGCTCACTCGCTTCGTTCCAGCGCTGCACGAAGTTGTGGTGAACGTCGACCACCGAGGGACCTGCCAGCTCGACGTAAACGTCGTGATTATGCCCTTCACCGCTATGACCAGGCATAACCATGGAATGGGGATTGAGATTGATCCCCCCAATGAAGGCTGTTTCATTATCGGCGCCGGCATCAATCAGCCAGCTTTTCTGATGTTGGCAGAAGCCCGGATGAGCGCGGTCCCAGCGGATTTTCACGCCAGACCGGCGCCTGTTGAGTAAATCAATATGGACCGCAGACCCCCAGAACGCGTTGCGCCTGAACCGCTCGGTATTCGCGTCCGGCCGCCAAAAAATGACCCGCACATCGATGCCGCGGGCAGCAGCACGATCAAGAACATCGAATGTGTCCCCCCGGCCCCCCGGCCACTCAAAATCTGCCCACATGAAAGTCACCGTCACCCAGACGCTCTGCCGGGCAGCCTCGATTGCCTCACAGATGCGCCGGAACGCCGGTTCCCCGTCAATTAACGGCCGTACCAAATTCCCAGGACGAATAGGATAGGAAGCTGATTGCACAAAGGAAATAACGGTGTTCGTCATCAGCGCAATATCCACAAATTGCATCATTCACCTATTGAAATACCGGCGTTTTTTTGCAGGCAGTTGCCAAACCGGCTGCACCATAAAGGGTTGACTAAAGAGTCTTCAAGTTGTTGGATTTGAAGGCTCTTGTAATTCGAAATATGATCAAACCCATCCTCTTTGATTCAGTTAAATAATCCATAAAATCCAGATCCTGGCGGTCAAATTTATCTTACAAAAAATATAAGCCCTATTTTGAAAGCTAATCCTCCGGCATGTTTAAAAACTACATTACTACCGCCTGGCGCAATATTACCAGGTATAAGATGTTTGCTGCTATCAATGTTTTTGGGCTTTCCCTGGGTATTAGCGCCTGCCTGGTTATTTTCCTCATCACCAGGTTTGAATTAAGTTTCGACAACTATCATCCCGGAAAAGAAAGAATCTTCAGGATCGTTAGTGACATGTATTCGTCAAAGTTTGGAGAAGATCATGGCAGCAGCATCCCTACCCCTGCTCCATTTGCCATACGGAGTGAGATCGCCGGCCTTGAAACGGTAGCTGTATTTCATGATTACGTTGCAACGGTAACCATACCCGATAATGGGCTGCCTGTAAAAAAGTTCGCAAAGCCCCAACATGGAGAAGAGCAAAATTCGGATATTGTAGTTACCGAACCACAATACTTCGACATTTTTCACTATGACTGGCTCGCCGGCAATCCGGCTGCTTTAAAAGAACCTTATACAGTGGTGCTTACCGAAAGTAAAGCCCGGCAGTATTTTGGGGAACATACGCCAGGTGAAATCCTGAATAAAACAATTATTTATAACGATTCAATAAATGTTAGAATAGCCGGCATTGTAAAAGATCCCGGCAAAAACACTGATTTCTTTTTCAGGGATTTTATTTCCTTTACTACACTCAAAAAAGACGTTGCTTTTGAATCCTGGAATGATGTTCATACGAACGAGCAGGTATTTGTTAAGCTGGCCAACAACGTTCCACCAGCTCAAATCAATGCCAAGCTGGCAAACCTTGTAAACAGGCATTATAAAGAAACAAAAGACAACAAAAGAACCTGGCTGTTACAGCCTTTGTCAACGATTCATTTTGATGCAAGGTACAGCGATGCATATAGCAAGAAAGTGCATTTGCCAACCCTGTATGGCTTAATGGCCATAGCTTTGTTTATTCTTGTCCTTGCTGTTATTAATTTCATTACGCTATCCACTGCACAATCTATTGACAGGGCAAAGGAAACCGGTATCCGTAAGATCTGTGGAAGTACAGTCACCGGACTTGTTGTAAGGTTTCTGGGAGAAACTTTTATATTGACCGGGTTAGCGATTGCCTTGGCAGTTGCAGGCATATATCCCCTTTTAGCTGCTTTTAAGTCTTTTATACCGGAAGGCGTTACCTTTTCTTTTTTTCGTTTATCAACCTGGCTGTTTTTATTAGCGGTTGGCCTGTTCACTGCCCTGCTGGCCGGTATATACCCTGCGAAGGTTTTGTCTTCTTCAAAGCCTGCCATCAACCTGAAAGGTTCCGGAATGCAGCAATGGAACCGGCGTGGTTATTTTATTAAAGGGTTGATTGTATTTCAGTTTACGATTTCCATGGTGTTTATTATAGGAACCCTGGTAACCGGCAACCAGATGAAATATATGCTGAACAAAGACCTTGGCTTTACCAAAGACGCTATCATTAGCATACAAACGAATCTCGATTATGCGGCTGATAAAAAAGAGGTGCTGGCAGAAAAGATCAGACAATTACCAGCCGTTGAGTCGGTAAGCCTAAGCGAAGGAACCCCTCTTGCAAAGCTGCATTTTTTTAATCCCCTGATATATAAAGGAGGCAAAGAAGAAAAGGGCGCGGCTGGTATACTGGAATGGGGCGATGAGCATTTTTTGCCATTGTATGATATAAAAATAATCGCTGGCCGTAATATTCAGCCATGCGATTCAATAAAAGAATTCCTGGTAAATGAAAGTGGTATAAAAGCATTAGGTTTTACAAAGCCGGAAGATGCAGTGGGCAAAATGGTGGAAACAATAGTTCCTCCAAGTACTCCTGGTCCTCCTGTTGGTTTTGTAAAACGCCCCATTGTTGGCGTAATGGCTGACTTTCATTCACAATCTTTACATGAGTCTGTAAAGCCGGTTATTTTTACTACCTCCAGAGAGTTTACAAGACTCATAAATATAAAGTTACAAACCAGCGGAAAACAGTTGAGCCATTTTAAAGCTGCTATTTCAACAATTGAAAAGTGCTGGAAAGAAGTTTATCCCGACGATCCGTTTAATTATACTTTTTTTGATGAAACGATTGCTAAATTTTATGAAAAGGAAAAGCAAACTGCCAGGCTGATGAACATCGCCATGGTGGTTTCCATTTGTATTTCCTGCCTGGGTCTGTTTGGACTGGCCGCGCTTACTGCCCGGCGGCGCACCAAAGAAATAGGTATCCGGAAAGTGCTGGGAGCAGGAATTGGACAAATTGTTTTCATACTCAGTAAGGACACCATTAAACTGCTATTGATAGCTATGGTAATTGCCTCGCCGATTGCCTGGTATGGGATGAATCAGTGGCTGAATGGTTTTGCTTTTCGAATTACTATAAACTGGTGGATATTCGTACTGGCCGGTGCTATTGCTATTTTCATTGCGTTCAGTACAGTAAGCTATCAATCGATCAAAGCGGCTTTAGCCAACCCGGTCGCAGCTTTACGAAGCGAATAGTATGCGCAAAAGCTAAGGGGACTGAGCAAAGCGATTTCGTAAGAAGTCGCTTTTATGTTTTAGAACCCTCAGATCGTGGGAAGTTTTTTAGCTACCGGGGCTATCAATGGCACTTAACACCTCATCTGGTGTCCACACAGTTAATTCACTGTTCTTATAATCTTTCACATTCCTTGTCACAATACCGGTAATCTTCTTATTGGATGTAGCTGTATAGTATTGAATAGAATCTTCGAAATCTTTGAAATCGCTGTTCAAAGACTTCGAAATTATTTGCTTTGTCACATCTAATGTTTCTGTTAGCTCTTCAAGATCACGAAGCAAGGAAATCATCTCTTTATGGGAACAAGTTTTCTTTATGATGTAATAAATATTCGAGTAGGATAATGCAGAAATGAATAGATTAAGCTTTCCCTTTTCCGCATAGTCAAAAAGCCGTGAAGAAGCCTCCGAAAAAGGTTGCCTGTTTGCCAGAACATCTATTATAATGTTTGTGTCAATGAATAGATTTCTCATTTGCCGTGCTTTTTCTGAATACCCTCCTGCAATGCTTGCTTATAGTTAAAATCCTTTGGAAGTTTGACTGCTCCTACTAATCTCTTGACGCGGGGAGATAGTTCTTCGGATGAGGAGTCTTTGCTTGCCAATGTCTTTAAATAGTTCTCGACCAGATCTGAAAGACTTCTACCCTTTTTTTGGGCATAAGATTTTGCAGTCCGAATGACGTCTTGCTCTATTGTTAAGGTTAATTTAGTTGTCATACTACACGTGTTTTATTAAATCAAATATACGTGTAATAAATGTTTTCTGCAATTTTGGGGGTTGATAATTTACCGTGAGTAAATCAGTGAGTACGGCCTTGACCTTTCAAATAAACAAATGACTATCATCAACTTATAAAGAAATCTCGAATCCTGTCTTCCCGACTGAAATTTAAAAGAGCCTTCAAGTCGTTGGATTTGAAGGCTCTTTTTGGGTTCGAAATATGGCAGGCATTTCTAATCCACCCACACCTTACTCTCTATATTTTCACCTTTGATAATTTTCCTGAAAAAATCAGCAATTTTTGGCACCGTAAAACCGGGAGCATATAAATCGGGGCCATGGCCGCCACCGGTTTTTAATCTTAACCAGAACGGTTTGTTGGCTGCATAAAGTCTGCGGCTAAGGCAGGCCGAACCATATTCCATCTGGTAGTTAGGACAATTGTTTGAGTATCCAAAATCATAAGGAACCACATTGTCGCTGGTGCCATGAAAGGAGATCATAGGAACGGCAGCAGAAGAAGTAATCAGGGTTGAATCAGGCAAGGCGCCCCACATATTGACAATACCTTTAATAACAAATGCGGTAGTAAGCAGGTTGCCGCTGGTATTTACCGGGCCAAGCGCTACATATTCTTGTGCGGCTATTTGCTGTGCCACCGGATTGGTAATATACGTGGTCATTAACGATGTGCCGGCACCGGCGCTGCCACCGCCAATAAACACATAGTTTTCGTCAATGGCATATTCACCGGCTTTTGAAACCAGGAAACGTAGCGCCGCATTAGCGTCCTGGATGGCTCTATAAGCAGCCAGCCTTTTATTCAGCGTATCGCCACTGCAGCTACTGGTTCCGGTTCTCCATCCTAACCGGTAGTTAATACTTGCCACCACAAACCCCGAATCGGCCAGAGCGCTGCAAATCGTTTTCGTATCGGCTTTATCGCCCTGAATAAAGCCGCCACCATGTGTGAATAATACCAGCGGGTATTTATGAGCCGTAGTAGCCACGGGAGGGAAATAAATATCCAAAAGCAATTGTGTTTGAACGCCGCCGCTGTCAGGAGCTACGCCATATTGAATGTTTTGCAAATCGGTTAATGATGTTGAAGCACCATCGTTTTCTGTCTTGTCGCAGGAAATAAGGAAAACGGGAATTAATGAAAGAAGCGTGTAAAAAACCTTTTTCATAAGGGTGGAATTTAATATTATCAGAAACTCAGACTTGCGAATAATCTAAATGTTTAAAATACCAGCATATTTTATTGCCACAGGCCGGGAGACTTTGATTTCGCAAGGAGTCGTTTTTTGTTTTTGTACCTCCATCCTTTTACATCATACTTACTTTTTACGATTTTGCCCGGTAGCACATCCCGACTTTAGGGGCGGAAGAGTCGCAGGTTCGAATCCAGTCATCCCGGCTGAAATTTACGAGGCCCTTCAAGTCATTGGATCTGAAGGGCCTTTTAGGTTCGAAATATTGCTACAAAACGCTACTTTTGGATCCTATTGAAAAGTTGAGGAATTGAGGGAAAACAATTTTTTTGCAGGATTTAAAAAGGAGTTGCAGGCTGCAATGATTTATTGTTTTATAAACTCCACTCTCCTGTTATTCGCTTTACCCGCAGGGGTATCATTTTTGTCTATCGGTTCGCTTTCGCCCTTTCCATCGGTTTCCATCCGGCTTTCATCAACGTTGAATTCTTTTGCCAATGTGGCTTTCACGGCAGCCGCTCTGCGTTTGGATAAATCGAGGTTGCTGTCGTCATTGCCATCAGCATCAGTATGTCCAATAATTTTTACTTTCAGATCAGAATATTCTGTCAGTACATTAGCCATTTCTTTTAGGGTTCCATAAGATTCCGGCTTTATTTTATCACTATTCACGTCAAATAAAATTCCATGGGTGACCCATTTTTTTTGAGTGAGCATTTTATTTCGGGTATCAGGTGCTCCAACTGCCAGGCGGAGATTGCCAATGAAATGTTTTACCACTTCTTCAGCATAGACAACAGAAAAGACAATTGAATTGAATTGGGCATCTTTAGCGGATGCTTTAGGTATGTCCCATATTTTTTGCTCGTTTACATAAACCCTTACTCTTTCCTTTTGTCTCCAGATAGAGATATGCACCGGATTGTTTTTATCATTCAGATTGGGGGCATCAGACACGTTTTGAACATCGGATGAAGCCTTCTTTCTTCCAAGGAACCTCGTTATTCCTGCTTCGGTTCCTGTATTAGCCGTGCTCAATTCAACTGTAAACTGGTTGGAGGCATTGGCCCAATATTGAGGCTGATCAATATTGGACAGTTCAGCAATGGCAACGGTAAAATTTGCCCCATTGATTGGTATGCCATGAAGCAGATCAAATTCAAATGTAAAATCTTCAGGAAAAGGTCCCGGGAATTCAGGTGTAAAAATGCCGCGCTTTGTAAGCCATAACCAGCGCCCTGGTTTGCCTTCTATAGTTACAATTTCAGCCGATGCATCGGTATTCCACCCTGTTGGAAAATCACCTATGATGCCGGTGGAAAAATCTTCAAAACCGATCACTTTTTCTCCCGGTATAAAATCGTATTTACTATACGTTTTGAATGAAGCCGGTTGATTTGTATTAGTAACCGGCGTATCAATTGTGTCTTTGGCTTCCTTGTTATTTTTGTCCTCTTTTCCTTTTGTGGCATTATCTATCTTCTTGTCAACTTTTTCTTTTGCTTTATCCAGTATTTTTTTAGGAAACTGGGCTTGTGTTACAGCAACAACAACAACAAAGCCGATGAGCAACAGTATATTTTTCATACAGAAGCATTTTTCAGGCCAGAATAAATTTTTACACAGCGGAGGGTTGATGACTACTTAGGGCATGTCAATAGGATAAAATCAAAAGAATTGGGTATAACGGAAGGTAAGTGCTTATTCGCTGCCTGGGTGCGGGTTATGGATAAGAAGTTATTCATAATATGCCGGCGTACGGCGACATGAATGATCAACAGGCAATTTGTTCATAAAGTTAAAATTATTCTCTTAATGCCGGACTTTTTTCTTGTCTCTGGCCAGTGGTGGTCATTGCTGGCTGACTTCGGCTCATTTAACGAACAGGTTAGAGATTCGTCCAGTTGTCCCGGCTGAAACAACAACAAGCCTTAGGTGACAACTATAGGGCAACATTAGCAGGCTTTGATTTTGACAATTCAGGATAGTAATATGCAAATGTCAACCGCTCCGAGATATGAGAAAAAATCTACTTTGAACTACCTGGCAGCGGGAAAGCATACTTCCACATGAAACATATAAAAACACGCCTCCAACAAGGAGAAACCCTCAATGGGTGCTGGTTGAATCTTGGCAGCTCCGTAACGGCAGAGATCGTCGGACTGTCCGGGTTCGATTGGGTACTGATCGACCTTGAACATGGAGCAGGAGCGGAAAAGGATGTACTGCACCAGTTGCAGGCCCTCGAACATACCCCTGCGGCAGCCATCGTAAGGACCGAAAGCGCCCAGCGGCAAAGGATACACCGGGTACTGGATATGGGAGCCGAAGGGATTATGTGCCCCCGCGTTACCAATGCAGCAGAGGCCAAAGCAATCGCCAGTGACCTGCATTACCCTCCGCAGGGAAGCAGGGGGATCGCTAAGATGGTCCGCGCTACCGGTTTTGGCCAACACTTTTCCGAGTATTATAAACAGGAAAGAGAAAATATCCTGGGCATTGTACAAATCGAAACCACCGAAGTATTGAACCATCTTGATGAAATAGCGTCGTTAGACGGTATTGATGTATTGTTCATCGGCCCTTCGGACCTTTCCATGGCATTGGGGGTCTTCGGCCAGTTTGATCATCCGCTTTTTAAAGAGGCGCTTACAGCCACCCTGCATGCCGCCCAAAAGGCCGGCAAGGCGACAGGCATATTGTTGCCCCACCCGGATGATTTTACAAAGTATCATGACATGGGGATGCACCTGATCGCGAGCGGTGCGGATGGAACTTTTGTGGCAGAGGGCGCCAGGAACATGGCCAATAAATTAAAGGACGCCAGGGGCGGCGCTAAAACCAGCAAGCCATGAGCCTATCCTCGCTTGTTACTGACCCTCTCTTTATAATGGCTATCGGTATTATCGTGGTGGTAGGTGGTATCATAGGCCTGAAACTGCACCCTTTTCTGGCACTCCTGCTGGGCGCCCTGGTGGTAGCGATCATGACCCCGGCCGCAGTGATTGAACGCGATGCGCTGGCCAAAGGGGCAACAGCCGCCGCAGCCCGTCAGTTGGCCGGCAGAAGCATCGGGGAAAGAATAGCGCATGAGTTTGGTAATACCTGCGGCAAGCTGGGTATTCTTATTGCCATGGCTGCCATTATCGGGAAGTGTATGCTGGAAAGCGGCGCTGCAGAAAAGATCGTACGTTCCTTGTTAAAGCTCACGGGTATCGACAAAGCGCCGATAGCCTTCCTGGCCGGCAGCTTTTTTATCGGCATCCCGGTTTTTTTTGATACGGTGCTCTTCCTGATGATCCCCCTGGCCAAAGCAATGACGATGCGGATAGGCAAGAACTACCTGCTGTTTGTGCTGGCCATTATGGCCGGAGCCTCCATGGCCAACTCATTGGTCCCTCCCGCTCCAGGCCCCTTGTTCCTGGTGAGTGAAATGCATATACCCATAGGCATGATGATGGTGGGCGGTTTTTTACTGGGGCTCGTCACCATTTCTGCTGGCTATCTTTTTGCGCGTTATGCCAACAGGAAGATGCCGATACCATTAAGGGATTCATTGGATGCACGCCTGGAAGACATCAAATCCGCCTCTTTAAAAGAGGATACTCAGCTTCCTCCCTTATGGCTCTCGCTGCTGCCTGTGGTGCTCCCGCTGGTATTCATCTGCACCAAGACAGCCCTGACTTCTTTTCCCTCTTTCCATGCACCCGATAATCCGTCGTTCCTGCATGGCCAATTGATCCAGTTACTGGAGTTTTTCGGCGATAAGTATATCGCGCTGGCGGCCGGTGGCCTGGCGGCTTTGCTCCTGCTGGCCAGGCAAAAGAAAACAAGCAAGGAAGGAATGACTGCTTTTGTGCAGACAGCATTGATGAGCGGAGGAGCTATTATCCTGATCACAGCGGCGGGAGGTACTTTTGGCGGCATGCTCCAGCAAAGCGGGATCAGTACAAGGATTGCGGACCTGACAAAACACTACCAAATGGCCTTGATCCCGCTGGCATTTCTTATTGCCACTGTAGTCCGTACTGCACAGGGATCGGCTACCGTAGCAGTCATTACATCGGCAGGTATACTATCGGGCATGGCTACTCATGGACACCTGGCCTATCATCCCCTGTATCTGGGCCTGGCCATCGGTTGCGGGTCGAAGCTGGTACCCTGGATGAATGACGCCGGTTTCTGGCTCGTTTGTAAGCTCAGCAACCTCACCGAAAGGGAAGCGTTGAAAACGATTGCGCCCATGCAGACCGTCATGGGTATTGCCGGACTTATCACTATTCTTATTGCGGCCAGGCTTTTGCCTTTGCTATGAAAAGCATCACCATTTTTAAAATGATATAATTATTGTTCAACTATGGAAAAGATAGGATTTATCGGGTTAGGGATTATGGGCAGGCCTATGGCATTGCACTTATTGAAAGCAGGCTATACTATATCCGTACTCGAAAAGAATAAAGCTTCGCAAGAACTTGTTGCCGCCGGCGCTCAATCATTTGCTACTCCCGCAGCAATAGCCCAAAACAGTGATGTGGTCATCACGATGCTGCCTGATTCGCCGGAAGTAGTAACGATCGTTTCAGGGCAAGATGGCTTATTGGAAGGGATCCGGCAGGGAGCGCTTTTTATTGATATGTCGACCATCGCTCCTGCAACCTCGAAAAACATATACGAATGGATGCAACAGAAAGGAGCAGAAGCCCTCGACGCACCCGTATCGGGCGGACAGTCAGGCGCTGAAGCAGCAACGCTTTCTATTATGGCAGGTGGAACTGAGCAAGCCTTTCAGCGGGCGCTGCCTTTGTTTCAGGCGATGGGTAAGAATATTGTTCATATCGGCGAACCCGGCGCCGGGCAAATGACAAAAGCCTGTAACCAGATGATCGTGGGCATGACGATACAGGCCGTGGCAGAAGCCTTTACGCTGGCTCAAAAGGCCGGTGTAGACCTGGCAAAGATGCGGGAAGTTTTATTGGGAGGTTTTGCTCAAAGCAAGATCCTTGACTTGCATGGGAAAAGGATCATCGAGCGGAATTTTTCACCAGGATTTAAAATAAAGCTGCATAGAAAAGATATGAATATTGCATTGCAGGCCGGCAGGGAATTCTCGGTCCCGCTGTATGGCACCGCACAGGTAGCCGCGCATATGGATGCCTTGCTGGCACAGGGAAAAGGAGAGCTTGACCATAGTGCGATCGCTTTATTGATAGAGCAGCTTTCTAATCAACAATAATTTACCCCAATGAAAAACGCTATACTCCGGGATAAGACAGGTCCGTTGATCAAAGAAATGATCATCACCCCCATCGCTATTGTTGACCCACCCTTATTAAATGCCGCCGGCTTGCACGCCCCTTATGCACTCCGTACGATCGTAGAATTAATTACAACTGATAATATTTCCGGCATCAGTGAGATCCCGGGGAATATCGCCATTGATGCAGCCCTCGAATCGGCCAGGGAGTTGCTGATAGGAAAGGACCCGTTTCAACTGAATGCTATCCGGTATACGCTGGAAAATGCTTTTGGCAAAGAAACTGCCGCCGAGCGCGGCGACGCTCCCTGGGACCAGCGAAAGCTGGTGCATATTTTCAGCGCCATAGAAGTGGCCTGCATGGATATTATCGGTAAAGTGACAGGACTACCGGTGGTAGATATCCTGGGAGGAAAGATGCGGGACCGGGTACCTTTTTCCGCCTACCTTTTTTATAAGTACGAGGGAGCCGGCGGGGAATGGGGATTTGGCCTGGACCCAACTGCCACCGGATGGTCTGCTGCCCGCCAGGCAAAAGCGCTGGACCCTGCCGGGATTGTGGAACAGGCAAGGGCCATGTGTAAGGAATTCGGGTTTCAATCCATTAAACTGAAAGGCGGCGTCTTCGAGCCACGGGCAGAGGTAGACGCTATCATCGCACTGCGCGAAGCTTTCGGGCCCGGTGTTCCTTTACGTATTGATCCCAATGCTTTATGGAAAGTGGAAACGGCCATTGAATATGGCCGGGAAATGGAAGGGTTGCTCGAATACCTGGAAGACCCGGTAAGAGGACAGGAGAATATGGCAAAAGTGAGGAAGTCGCTGAATACGCCTTTGGCTACCAATATGTGCACGACCTCTTTCGAAGACATACCTACCAGTATTTCCCTTGGTGCAGAAGATATCATTTTGAGCGATCATCATTTTTGGGGAGGATTGCGTGCGTCCCTGGAACTTTCCAGGGTTTGTGACATTTTTGGAAGGGGGCTTTCCATGCACTCCAATAGTCATTTGGGTATATCCCTTGCCGCTATGGTGCATTTAGGCGCGGCTTTACCCCGGCTCCCTTATGCTTTGGACACCCATTATCCCTGGCAATCTGATGAAGTGATAGCAGGAGGACGGTTCAAGTTTGAGGAAGGAGCAGTTGCAGTACCCCGTGAGCCTGGATTGGGCGTAGAGCTGGACAGGGCATCGTTGGCCAGGTTGCACCAGAACTACCTGGATTGCGGCCTGACAAAGCGCGATGACCAGGTAGAAATGCAAAAAGTGGTTCCGGGTTGGGAGTTTAAAGCGGTACGCTGGTGATGTGGCAAAAGGCTGCTTCCTACGGTTAGCCAATAAAATATAATTCCCAGTAGCCAAATAATACGAGCAGAATACTATAGCTAATGACATTGATCAAATATAAGAACAGGTAAAATCTGTTCCATGGTCGTTGCCGGATATTCCTAACTGCAAAAACCACAATAGGAATAAACAGCAGGAGCAATGCGTTGGGAAAATAAGCAGCCAGATTGAGCAGCGGGTTTCCCTCCTCCTTATAAGGTGTATCAAAATAGAAGATAACCTTGTTAGTTAATAAATGCTGCAAATAGTACGCTAATGCAAGGTTAATGATAACCAACATTCCCCCAGTAAGGAAATGCCTGGGCCAAAGGCCCTTATGGCGCTTCAATTTGTATTCCCATGCATAGTAAACCAGAAAGAAGGGTAATGTAAGCAGAAAAATATATGTTATCAGGTTGAGAGATAGTTTTACACCACTGCTGTTAAAAGGTGTTTTATATTGAGTAAACCGGATATATTCAGCGTTTGGAGGGAAAAGTGAAGCCATAAGCATCCCGTGATCTCCCTTAGCAAGTTCCTGTTGTAAATTAAATGAGACACGATGCTGAAAATTATGATAGAAATACAGGTGTATTAGTCCCTGACTCAAATCATAAATGGAAGTATAGGTAGTGCCATCTCCAATTTTTGACCTGCATTCATGCATGGTATCCATGACTGATACACAAAAATGAAGGCTGGTATCTACTTTATTTTGCAAGAAGGCTCTCCCTTTCCTGTAACGGCCAATTTGCACATCATCCAGATCAGGGGTAAGGGAAGGGCAGAAATTGGACAACACATATTTTTGTTCATGACCAAGTATAGTGGTGTCTACTTCTACCACAAGGTAATCTCCCTGTTTGTCAACAAACAATAACATGCTATAATTGAAAACGCTTCTGTCATACTGATTTACAAGATCCCTGACTTCCTGAACAGTGGCGCAGCGCTGCAGGATAGTTTTTAGAAAGTTGCCGGGATTCTCTATTTTCATTCGTCCCGCCACAGGCTTCAAGGCCCTGGGATATACCGTAAAGCCATCGAATGCAAGGCCAGCTTCATTAAGTCCACCCTGCGGGAAACCATCTTCATGTCCTATATACATTGCGCCGTGGTAGCCATTTTTACCTGTTTCAAACCAAATCTTTGAGTTCGTCCGCCAGGCATCTTCATTGTTCCCAACCATCGTCTTTCCATTGATCGTAATCTTGAACATACTGCACGGACTGGCCTGATCTGCTACCAATAATAATGAGAGGATAAGCAGGCATAAAATGCTGTACTTTTTCATGAATATTTGGTTTATATGATCAACCGTAGCTGACCTGGATTCTATTCCCGATTTAAAACCTGTTAACCGACGCGCTGCCGCTTTTGGTGCTGCTGATTTTGGCTGTTCCGGTATAACGCAGGCCTGCTGAACCATGCAAGGTGGCATTCACCTGATCACTGGCATTAACCGAAGCGTGACCAGAACCTGAAATATGCACCCTGGCATTTTCTGTAACCAGTTGCGCCGCAGAAAAATTTGCGGAGCCCGATAACCTGACCCTGGCCTCGGTAGCTGTGCCGGCCAGTTTGATCTTGCCGGAGCCGGAAATGCGGCTGGTTAGTTTTTTGGTGCTCACATTTCCCGACAGGTCAGCAGAACCCCGAAGCCTTATAGCCAGGGAATTGGTGGCAATAGCATCCGTGAAAATAACGTTGCCGGAACCGGAAACAGTAATACTGTTCACATCGCGGACGGTAATATAAACCGTTACTTCTTCTTTAGGGGTATTCCACTGGTCCTTCCTTCTAAACCAGCGCTTCGGACCCCATGACCAACTGTAGTATTTGTTACAGACTTTTAGTGTATGACCGTCTACGCTAGAAACGGTACGACCAATGGCCTCCGGCGACGCCAGCAATTTTACAGATTCCACGTCGCCCTGGGTGATGTACACTTTGAAAGGTCCCTGTATTTTAATACGATCAAAGCCGGAAAGATGGCGGTCCACAGTATCGGTCAGGTTTGATTGCGCCGCGGCCATGCCGGTGCCCATCAAGAAGAGCACTGCAAATAAGAAGGCAGTTAATGTTTTCATACAGGGTTATCGACCAAGCTTGTGCCAGCTTAATGAACAATGTAAATGAGGTAATTACATCATACCTGAAGGTTAGATATGTTCGTTTACAATACATTGACTGTTCGTTTTTGATTGGTCCCTACTTTATATCAACAAAGTCCCCTTCAGACCGGTGGATCTGAAGGGGGCTTTGGGTTCATTTATTAGGCTGAGAGAGTTATCATGATCCTTTTATTTAAGGGATAGATCATTTCCATATAATAAGCAGGATGGATGTTTGATAAAACTACCATAGCAATATTTTTATCTCGATTCAACAGGATGGAAGCGCCGGACCCCTGTGTACCACCGTTGATACCCTGCATTGCCAGGTTGCCGGGGTCTACTCTCCTTTCACCCCAACCAAGATTCGATTTGAAATGAGGGTCTACGTCAAAGGTTACCTGCGTCTGCAGGACAGCCGCAGCATCTGTTTTATCAGCAGCGTTGATCGCAAATTTAAGTAAGTCTCCGGCAGTAGAGATAATTCCCAGGCAACCATCCAGCATGCCACCATCCCAGGACGGACACAGATTGCCGCTTTCATCCATCCCTGCTACGAGCGCTGTTTTTACCTCACTTGCATCAAAACAGGAATTACGCATTCCCAACGGGGTAAATATCCTCTCTGCAACAATCTTTGCAAAGGGAGCTCTTTCAATCTTTGAAAGCGTATATCCTAACAGCCCTGCGCCAAGATTGGAATATTGAAACCTGCTACCGGGAGGAAAGTCCACTTGAAGGCTTTGGGTAAGATAGCTGATCAAACTTTCTTCGGTATAGCTTTTATAGGGATTGTTTTTATTATAGCCAGGCTGCGTTTCAAAATCACCGGGTAATCTTGGCAACCCTGCAGTATGCAGCGCCAGTTGTTTTAATGTTATGGGAGGATCATTCAGTAAGGTGAAGGGAAGAAACTGCCGGATGGGATCGTCCGGATGCACTTTTTTGTTAATGATCAATTGAGCCAATACATTGCCCGTAAAACTTTTGGTAACTGAGCCAATTTCAAATGCAAAACCGGCATTGTCAATTTGCCTGATGGCGCCATTCTCCCTGGTCATTCCATAGAAGTTACTCTCCCCATTGCTGGCAATACCAATAGCTATTTGTGTCTGATCAGGAAGCGCTTTTATATTGTCAGCGATCTCCTTCAATAAACCGGGAATACTCATAAAGATTGACCTCGTGCTGATAAAAACTTCAAGATAGGCATTTATGCGAAACTGTATGGACGGGGCCTAAACGCACTACCTGCCTTCAACCAAGAACTTGCGCATCGATTCCAGTAAAGGAATGGATGTATTACTGTTCGTGAAGATAACATAGCCCATTTTGAGGTCTTTGTACACTTCAAATTGGCACCTGAAATCACCATTATTACCGCCATGCCCAAAGGTTTTGCCAAAAGGCGTTTCCCGGATATCCAGGCTCATCCCCATGTAAGAAGGGTATTTGGGTTTCTCCTCCTTCGGGTCGAATTTGAAGTCGGATTGTTTCCGGAACATGTTGGCATAGGTTTCAGCACTTAATCCTTGTTCATTCAGCAACTGCAGCATGAATTGCGTGAATATCCTGGCCTCTGTGTGCATGCTGTAAGCCATGCCCGGTGATTCGGGTAATGGATCGTAGGTAGGCAGCATATCGAAATGCCCCTGCGACACCATTCGCTGCAGGGAATCATTCTTTGAGAAAAAGGTGTGATAAAGACCTATGGGAACAATGACTTCCTCCTGTAATACCTGTTCCACTTTTTTGCCGGTTATTTTTTCTACTACCATTTTAAGGTATTCAAAGCCTTCACCGGAATAGTTGTAATCTGTACCTGGCGTGAAAAGAATGTTCAGCTTACCATCGGGATTCATGTATCGCCAGTTGGGAAAACCTGTCCGGTGGGTAAGGACATGCCGGGCAGTTATGAGTTTGTACCGCTCATCCTGTGCGATGTCGGGATAAGGCAGGTATAAATAAAGCGGCCGGTCCATGTCAATGACTCCCCGTTCCGCCAACCGCTGTACCACATAAGCAAATACGGGTTTGGTAACGGAAGCCGCCTCAAAGAGCGTAGTATCCGTTACCGGCTCACCCGTCATAGCGTTTCTGGCTCCATAGGTTTTGTGATAGACGAGCTTGCCATCTTTGATCAAAGCCAATGAAATACCGGGGATACGGTAATACTTTTGATAAGTCTGGATAAAGTTGTCCAACTCTTTTGCCCGGATGGCATCGAAATCATGTAGTATTCCTTTTTCAGGTAACAGGTCGGGGGCGGGAGAACCGGGAATAATGATCTCACCTGCTTTTGCCTGTTGCCCTGCTTTTACCTGCACCAGCATACGCTTTTGCTGTGGAGCCTGGTAAATGTAGTTGCCACGCTGGAAATAAGCGTCGGTCAATTCGATGGTATATGACCCTGCCGGCACCTGCGCCGAATAATTGCCCAGTGAGTCTACGGCTGCCTGCATCCAACAAGCCGTATTCTTAGCTGATGTAAACCGGATACGGTCAGGTAATTGCTCGTCCATTTTCCGGTCCCAGCGAATATGTCCCTGCACTGAAGCCATTGTTGTTGGAGCAGGCATCAGCACCACATCGCCGAGGGAATTCGGATTGCGGAACTTAAGCTCTCCCCTGCCCCAACTGGCAAAGGATAAACTTCCATCAGCATCCTTGTCGAACACATTCATATCAATACCAATAGATCTGCCCGGAACCAATTGTTCACCCAATGCAATGCGCCATTCGTAGAACCTGGTATTGCCACGCCGCATCATCATCACTTCCATGATCTTCCAGGATGCTGAACGGGCAAAGTCGTCAAAATAAGCATGGTTGGTATTCCTCAGATTTTTTGAATACATAAAAGACGCTACCCCCGAACCCACCCGCAGGTGCCTGGCATCCAGGCAGAGCTCCAGTCCATCCTGTGTATTCCACTGCACATTTTTACTGCTGTCTTCCATGAAATCATCATCCATCACGGTGATAGCCAGGTAGAGCGACTTGTTTTCCATCCGGTAACCGATCTGGAAGAAGCCTGTATAGTCTGCCCCGTCACGGGGTCTTGTCTCTGAAAGATTGTATGAAAGCGGGTACTTCACCATGGTCTTCGGCCAGTCGGTGAAATCGCCATCCACGATAATCTTACTGAGGGGATAAGCATACCCTATCGTACCATTGTGAGCCCAAATGGAGAGACAATAAAAAAGCGGAAGCACAAGTCCGCACAAAGATTTAGCAGGAAGCGCAAGCAAGTTCATAGAAAAGAATTTAGTTTTGTTACAGTAACCGTTCACGAGTGAACGGGATGGCATAAAGAACCAAGGCTGTTTTGGGGTCAAAACCGCTGATTTTCGTGAAATGGGTCAACTATAGCTTTGGTATAGCGTTGGTATAGCTTAGGTATAGAGTTCCCATAGTCCAGGTATAGAGTATCTATAGAGTATCTTTAGCTGACCTATAGTGAACCCTACCCTTTGCTCCTTTATTCCGATACGATGTTTCAATTTTTCCTGGTCTCTTTTTTGTCCATTTTTCGTTTGTCTTCAACTGCTCAACGTAAAGTAATATAATCCTGCAGCGATTCCAAATGCGGGTGATCACGTATGAGCATAATGACTACAAATGATAAAAATGCAATAGAATGAGGATCACGCAGATAAGATAAAGGAACCGGTCCGGAAATTGTTACTTTTCCGGAAGTGGGCCGTTAACATGTAATTGATGTAACTTTGTGGCAATAGTTGGTTTATGAATAATAAACTAATATACTGGATACCTATCATTGGGTTATTTGTAAGCCTGGTGAATTATGAAAAAGAAAATGGCCTGGATGTTTTCTGGAGTTACTATCAGGCAATAATGATCCTTGCAGTTATTTGGATCATTTCCTTTTTTTCGTTCTGAAAGGCAATAAGTAAATGCACCTGGTTATGTTTAACTAACAAAGGTTGGTTTCATTTTTGGTACCTAAAAAACTTTCATATGACAGAAACTAAAAGTGTGAAAGGGATAGTGTACAGTTCTTCATCCGGTAAACCGTTGGAAGGCGTCATAGTGACTATTACAGGAGGCACTTATGAATATCCGGATATCTCCGCTCAATCTGATGGACAGGGCATATTCTTTTTACCGGAGATCAAAGTACCCGCTATGTATTATCTGTCCATCCGGAACGGGGATCAATCTAAAACGATAGAAGTTCATTTAAACAGGGACAGTGAAATACATGTGCGGTTGTGAAGCGATAAAATGTTCTGCAGCATGATTAAGTAGCCATTTTATCAGGGTTGCTAAGATGCATGAACAGGTTCACCCCTTCCGGCTCCTGCTCAACAAACGGGTTCCAACTGGCGGCTCCGGCTTGTTTTGCCAGGTCAATAAGTTGTTCCGGGCTCCTGTGGTGCAGGAACCAGTTCATCCCGCCTTCCATAAACGCCCTGTTGGGGTTTTCATCAGAAAAGTTACCAATCACCAGTTTCCCTCCCGGTTCCACACATGCAAGTAACTTCCTTAATATCCTTACAAAAAGATTGTCAGAAAAATAATCAAATAATCCTGCAGACCATACCAGCTTGTATTGCCTGGTAGCCCTGTACGTGAGTATATTCTGCTGAATGAATGTAACCCGGGTATCATTGTTTAACAGGTGCTGTGCATATTGAATAGCCCGCCCGTCCAGTTCCACACAATCAATAACCATTGCGGCATCCTGGTTATGATCATAGTATTCCTTGATATCCCTGCAAGGCCCGCTGGCAATGTTCAATACTTTATCCGGCTTACCCGTCTCCAGTAAGTTGATAAAGTAAGCCTTCCTGTTCCGTACGGCCTGAGCAGCAGGTTGAGACTGTGCAAAATCATCCCATCTTTGGATGGCTTTTCCGGGCCCCTTATAGTTGGTATACAACCTGTCGATTAACTGAAAATCGCCCGCATATCCGTAAGGCTGCAGGTAACAGAATCCTGCAATAGATTTCGGGGAGCTAAACGCGTCTATCCTTTTCCTGACATCCGCGAATTGCGCCAAAAATCCAGTCGGGTCTTTAGCATACCCGCTATTAAAAAATTCATTCAGAAAGTTATAATCCTGTACCTGTGGTCCTTCTTCCAACAGATCGCTTAACAGGTTGAGGGAAACTGATTGTGTTTGCATATTGGCACTTGCTTGCATGATAACAGTGATTTGCGTGTTGAATGTTATTGATGACGCAAATATGTTAAGGATGCTACAATGCACATAATAAGAGACGGCAAAAGGTAGTAAACCAGCACTAAGGCGTAGAAAAATGCTGTTAAAGTTTTATATAAAGACAGCTACACGGCACTTATAACACCGCAGGTTATTTCGTTTTTTGCGCTGCCATCTTTTTAGCAATATGGTCCATCAACGGAACAAATTTGCTATCAGGACTGAATTCAACAAATTTCACCGGCTTATCCACTACCCCGGTATGGGGAGCAGGCCAGTAAAATACCTCTCCGGCGTTAATGGTTTCTTCTTTACCCCCGGGGTACCTGAGCCGTATAGATCCATCAATAATATAACCCCAGTGCGGCGCGATACACATGTTGTCTGGCAATCCTTCAAACAGAGGTGTAAAGTCTGTACCAGCAGGGATGTCAAGGTATGCGACAGACATGCCATCAATCCCGGAAAGATTGGTAAATCCTGTTTTCGGATTTTTGGGAATTTTATTAACGTCCATGTGAAAGGATCCGGTTTGCTGGCCTCCGGGTGGTGTTACGTACACTACGTTGACATTAACTATTTTCCAATCCCCTTTGATTCTCCTGAGTGTCCTTGTTTCTTTGGTATTACGCGGCTCACCTCCCCAATTATCCTGCTGATCAAAACTAACGAATGCCACATCACTACCTATCACGTAATGATAATTGTTCCTCGTAAGCTTCAGGTCAAAGGGCTTTACCTGACCTATTTCGTGTGCCAGGTGGTTAAAGCCACTGTAAGTTTCTGTCCCTTCCGGCGTAGTAAAGGTGAGGGAGGCATCATCAGTGTGCACCCAACAGGATGCCCAGTTGGCCGAATCGCCTTTGGCGGCAAAATGAGTTTCATCGTTCAGCAGTTTCGTTATAGATGCTTTTTCAGCATCCTGATCAATACGGTCCTGACATGCACAGCAGCCTAAAAGCATGATTAGAATGTAGCGTTTCATACACTTTACTTTTTAAAGTTTGTAATTAAGACAGAAATAGACTACAGAAATTGTCCTAAAGGAGAAGGCTTGCTGGTTCAATACGAAAAGAAGAAAGCAGTGTATAGCGTTGATGGCTTTTGAAGAGGCGGATTTTTTAGCTTCGTTACCTGATAACAGCAATAGGTTGTTTAGCGAATAAGCAGGAAGTCCTGTATGCTTTTAACAGCTATCCGGGGGAAGACCCCTAACCAAAGCAAGAGGCACATCAAGACTGTTAATGTGGCATAGGTAGCAAAGTAAAAGAAGGGATGGAGTGTTTTTTCGTTAGTGGATGCTGACAAAGACCCTGCAAACAAGGTACTGATGATACGCAGGTAATAGTACAGGCCCACCACGCTGGTAAGCACCAGCACAATTACCGGAAGCCATAGTTGTTGCTGTACACCGGTGGTGAGTATAAAGAATTTAGCGAAAAAGCCTGCTGTAAGGGGGATGCCGGCCAGTGACAACAGCGCTATGGTCAATACCGCCGCCATTACGGGTTTTCGCCAGAACAATCCCTGGTAAGCCGCCAGTTCTTCTGCATCTTTTTGCCGGGTAGATAATACGGTGACAATCCCCAGGGCGGCCAATATGGTAATGGAATAGGTTAACAGGTAAAAACTAACCGCTTCTGTACCGGCCTTGTTGCCCGGCAGAAATGCCACGAGCAGGTACCCAAAGTGTGCAATGGAGGAATAGGCCAGCAGGCGTTTGATGTTTTTTTGCTGCAGCGCCAACAGGTTACCGATGATCATGGAAGCGATGGCTATCACCGCAATGACAGTCATGGCAATGGGATATTGATGAAGCTGAATGGCTTGTGCAAAACGCAGTAATACTGCAAATACGCCGATTTTGGAAACGGTGGCAATAAAGGCTGTAACAGGTGCAGGCGCTCCCTGGTACACATCGGCGGCCCAAAGGTGAAAAGGTACAAGGGCCAGTTTAAACCCTATGGCCACCATCATGATGCCAATACCCAGGATGAAGAGCACAGCCGATTCACCCCCTACTATCTTCTGTGCAATGGCAGTAAACTCCATACTCCCCGTTTCCATGTAGACTAATGCCATACCAAATAACAGGAATGCGGAAGTGAGGGCTGCCAGCACCAGGTATTTCATACCAGCTTCTATCGCATTGTTGCGGTTGCGCAGGTAAGCGATCAATGCATATAAACTCACACTCAGCAGTTCGAGCCCGATAAACAGGGAGATAAAATGGCGGCTGATGGTAAGCACCGCGGCGCCCAATGTGCCCAGGAAAAGCAGGATGTAGTATTCTTTGGGATTCTCTTCCCGCTCTTCAAAGTAAATGAAAGACAACAACCCCACTACCAGCACCGAACAAACAATAAGACCCGTATAAACCGCGCCAAGACCATCTACTACAAATAAGGGCAATATTTCCCGTGGCAGGGTATCCCGCACATACCACATGGCCCCGACCACCAGGCACATCATGAGGAATCCTGTTACCTGGATAACGGTATGCTGTTGCCGGAAAGCGATCAGTAAGATGACCACGATCGAGGCTGCTGCGAGCAGCATGAAAGGCAGAAGCGCTAATAGTTGGTATTCGGTCATTGGTAGGTTACTATTTTTATCATATTTATTACCGGCTGCGGATATAATCCCAGCGCCACAATACTGATGCTTAACGCGGCCATAAGGGTCAGTTCCCTGGCACTAAGGTCTTTCACGGGTATATTGACAGCAACAGGCCCCAGGAACACTTTCTGTACCATACGCAAAGAATACAAAGCTGCAAACACCAGTCCCACAGCGGCGATCACCGTCAGCGCATTGCTTACGGGAAATGTTCCCAGCAGGATGAGAAACTCTGCAATAAAATTGCCCAGCATGGGCAATCCCAGCGAAGCCATGGTAAATACCATGGCGACACCACCCATGGCAGGCATAGCTGTCCACAACCCGCCCATCTGGTTAATATCCCTCGTATGCAACCGTTCTTTCAGGATGCCGGCTATTACAAACAAGGCCCCTGTACTGATACCATGGGTAAGCATCTGCATCACCACTCCCTGCAGCGCCATATCCTGGAAGGCAAAGATGCCCAGCAATACAAACCCCATGTGACTGACGGAAGTGTAAGCAATCAAGCGCTTGAGATCGGTTTGTGAAAAAGCCAGGACAGCCCCGTACACAATGCCTATCACGCCAAACAGCATGGCTCCCCAGGCAATGTCTGCGGAGGCCTGTGGAAATAATACCAGTACAAAACGGATGATACCATAAGCCCCTGTCTTCAGCAGCAAACCGGCTAATATCAGGCTGCCTGCTGTAGGCGCTTCACTGTGTGCATCGGGCAACCAGTTATGAAAAGGCACCATGGGCAGCTTAACCAGGAAGGCGATCAAAAAACCCAGCATGATCCATTTTGCTGTGGCAGGTTCGAGGGAAGTATTCACCAAACTGAAATAATCAAAAGAATAAGTGCCGCTTTGTTGCGCATGGATGAAGTACAAAGCCAGTATGGCCAGCAACATTAATAAACCGCCCGCCTGGGTAAAGATGAAAAATTTATAGGCCGCGTAACGGCGATTGGCATCGCCCCAGATGGCAATTAAAAAGTACATGGGCACCAGCATGACTTCCCAGAAGAAGTAAAACAGAAAAAGGTCCATGGCGATAAAAACACCGCTGATACCAGCCAGCGTCCATAAGAGATTGAAGAAATAAAATCCGGTTTTCTCTTTGATCTCATTCCATGAACAAAGTACCGACAGCAGCCCGAGAAAGAAAGTAAGCAGCAGCATTAACAGGCTAAGTCCATCCATGGCCACATGGAAGCTGATGCCAAAGGAAGGTATCCAGTCAACCCGGTAATCAATGAACCAGGAATCGGCAGTAGTAATGTTGTACTGCCAGCACAGGTAACTAATAATACCTAAATCTGCCAGAACGGATAGCAAAGCGATCCATTTGGCAACAACGGGATTCCACCGTGCTATGAGCCAGCACAATATTCCTGTTATCAGCAATATGGCAATCATCCATACCAGTATCATGACAATAGCTGTAAGGTGATGATGAATAAGATACCGATGAGTACCCCTGCTATGTACCAGCGCAGTGACCCATTTTGGGATACGGATAAGAGGCGGTTCAGTTTCAGGTTGCCTTGTGCAATGCCATTGTATACCCGGTCAAACACATCTGCTTTGCTGATCCGGGCAATGTATACGAATGGTTTTACCAGGGCCACCTCGTATAACTGGTCAAATTTCCACCCGTTGAATAAAAAGTTATGTATGACTGACAGGAAAGGAGACTGCTGCCAGCGCACGCCTGATTTATGGTAGTACAGCCCATAGCCCCCGTAAATACCAGCCAGCGTTATTACTGCAGCAATAGTCTGGAAAATAAATTCCGAAGGTGGGTTGTCTTGTACAATGGTGGCCGGCAATACCCGTTGTACATGATCTGAAAACCAGGTAAGGTGTAACAGGTTATGCGGCCATTCAATAAAGCCCGCTGTTAGGGAGAAGAATGCCAGTATGATTAATGGCACTGTCATGAGCTGTCCGGGTAATTCACCAATATGTGTTTTAGGTTCGCCTCCAAAAACAACCAGTATCAGGCGGGTGCTGTACAAGGCTGTAATAAAAGCGCCAGCCAGGGCTAATATCCACAGGAATGCATTGCCATTGGCAGCACTAAAGGCATACCATAGTATGAGGTCCTTGCTGAAGAAACCAGCCGTTACCAATGGCAAGGCAGCCAGTGCAGCAGTACCAGCTAAAAAGGTATAAAACACTACCGGCATTTTCTTTCTCAGTCCGCCCATGTTGAAGATATTGTGCTCATGGTGCAAGGTCTCAATGACGGCGCCTGCTGCCAGGAATAATAAGGCCTTGAAGAAGGCATGGGTGAAGAAGTGAAAGATGCCAGCACTCCAGGCGCCAACCCCCAGTGCCAGGAACATATACCCGATCTGGCTGATGGTAGAATAAGCCAATATCCGTTTGATATCGGTTTGCACCATGGCGCTGCAACCAGCCATGAATAAGGTAAGGGCGCCAATCAACGCCGTGATGGTCATGGCAAGGGGAGAAAGTTGGAACAATACATGCATACGGGCAATGAGGTAAACACCGGCAGTGACCATGGTAGCGGCATGGATCAATGCACTTACCGGCGAAGGGCCTGCCATGGCATCGGGCAACCAGGTTTGTAGAGGTAACTGTGCTGACTTGCCGATACCACCACCCAGCAGCAATAAGGCAATGAGGTTACTGTTAGCCGATCCGCTGGTGAAGTATTGGGGCGCTTGCTGCAGGATCTCCACGATGTTGAGTGTACCCAGTTCTTTGAACAAGAGGAATAGGCCGATGAGCATGGCGGTATCGCCAATGCGGGTAATGATGAATGCTTTGTTGGCTGCCCGGCAATTGGCCGGTGTTTCGTACCAGAATCCGATAAGTAGGTAACTGCACAGACCAACTCCCTCCCATCCTAAGTAAAGCAATACCAGGTTATCGGCCATCACCAGCATGAGCATGGAGCATACAAATAAATTCATGGAGGCGAAGAAGCGGGCATAGTCCCGGTCGTGCCGCATAAATGCCGCAGAATAGATATGAATGAGCGCTCCCACAAAAGTGATGATGAATACAAATACCAGCGAGAGGGCATCCATTCGCAGACTAAAACTGACGGATAAGTTGCCAGCGCTGAACCATTGCCACAATAGTTGCTGATAAGCTCCGGAGGCAGGCGGTGATTGCAAAAACTGAATGCCCAGGAAGATGGTGATGATAGCGGCTATACTGATGGTACCTGCACCGATCCAGGGAATGACCTTTGCGGTTAACTGCCTTCCGGCCATGGATAAAACCAGGAAGCCGGCTAAAGGCAGTGCAATGATGTATGCAAGTAGTTGGTCCATGTTGAAATGGTTCAATAAAGTTTGACAATCAGTCTTTCAACTCCTTCAGTTCCTCCACATCCATTGTTTTATGCTGGTGATATATTTGCAGCACCATGGCCAGCGCTACAGAAACTTCTGCAGCCGCCATCGCCAGTATGAACAGGAACATTACCTGTCCATCGGGCTGTTGCCATTTTGCCCCGGCCGCTACAAATGCCAGACCGGCTGCATTCAGCATGATCTCCACGGAGATCAGCATGAAAATGATGTTCTTCCGCGTCAGTACGCCGATCAACCCCAGTACAAAAAGTATGGAGGCTACTATTAACACGGTGCTGACGTTGAAGGATGACATGGTTGATTATTAATTGTTGATTACTGATTCTGCTTGCTTCTGCTGTCTCGTAACATCACTTGCTTCCCCTGCCCCATTTCCGTTCTGTAAGAACCTATGCAGGTTCCTCTTTTTATGTTTGCCGATATGGGCTGCCCCCACAATACCAGCCATCAGGAGAAAGCCTGCCAGTTCTACTGCCAGTATGTATTCGCCGTATAAGGATAGCGCCACTTTCTTAGGATCTACTACGGTGACCGGCATTGCTGCGCCCTCCTGCTGCAGCAACAGGATGATCAGTTCTCCCTGTAGTAACAATACCAGCAAGGATGGCCCCAGCCATACCCTGGGTTTCAACCACTCCTTTTCCTGCAAGGCCGTGTCCTTACCCAGGTTCAGCATCATCACCACAAAGATGAACAGCACAATGATGGCCCCTGCATAGATGATGACTTCCAGTACCGCTATAAAAGGGGCTCCCAATGACAAGAAGATCATGGCCACCGCCAAAAAAGAAACCACGAGATAGAGTAATGCATGAATAGGATGATAGCGGGTGATCACCATGATGGTGGCAACAATGGCAATGAGCGACGATATGTAAAATAAAGTTGACAAGCTAAAAGATTGAAGGGCTTCGACAGGCTCAGCCTGACATTTACTTTGTTTACGGCAATAAGCTATGTATATCCACCGGGGCTTCTTCATTTTCACCTTTCCCTTTTTCCTTCACCCCTGCATCCATACCTGCTACTTTATAAAAATTATATCCCGGATATTTTCCCTGGCTGTTAATGAGCAGGTCTTCTTTTTCAAACACCAGGTTCTGCCGGTTGTATTCTGCCATCTCAAAATCAGGGGTCAGTTGAATAGCATAGGTAGGGCAGGCATCCTCACAGTAACCGCAAAAGATGCACCGGGAGAAATTGATGCGGAAGAATTCAGGGTATCGCCGTCCATTTTCATCTTCCGTAGCCTGCAGGGCAATACAATCTACCGGGCAGGCCACGGCACACAGATAGCAGCCTACACAACGTTCTCCGCCATCCGGATCTTTGGTGAGCACAATACGTCCCCGGTAGCGAGCTGGCAGTGGCACTTTTTCTTCCGGGTATTGAATGGTGGCCTTTTTACGAAAAAGGTGTAAGAAAACCAACCACATGGTACGCAGATGACTGAACATAGTTTTTTATTTTACGTAATCAATATGTTTGTTATGCCCCTTTCATCCACAGCGCAATAGCCCCGGTTACCAGTAGGTTAAGCAGCACCAACGGCAACAACACTTTCCAGCCATACGCTATTAACTGATCATACCGCGGACGGGGCAGTGAAGCCCGCAGCAACACGAACACGCCTATGAAAAAGAAGGTCTTCAGCGTAAACCATACCAGCGGTGGCAGGAACGCAAGTCCCAGCCATCCTCCGAAAAACAGGGTTACCGTCATAGCCGAGATGAGTGTGATACCCAGGTATTCACCAATAAAGAACATCCCGAATTTCATACCTGAGTATTCTGCATGGTAGCCTGCAATGAGCTCACTTTCCGCTTCCGGAATATCAAAAGGCAGGCGATGCGTTTCTGCTACGCCGGCAATGAAGAAGATGATAAAGCCCAGCGGCTGGGTAACAATAAACCACATATCCTGCTGTGCTGCTACAATGGCCCCAAGGTTGAAAGAACCGGTGAGCATCACCACGCCCATCAGTGACAAACCCATGAATACTTCATAGGCGATCATTTGCGAGGCACCGCGCAAGGCTCCCAGCAGGGAATATTTATTGTTGGACGCCCAGCCACCCAGCACAATGCTGTACACACCTAATGAGGACATGGCCAGGAAGAAGAGCAATCCAATGTTCAGATCGCTGACTACAATGCCGGGCGCAAAAGGAATGATGACAAAGCTCAAGAGTACACTGCCTACCACAATGGCCGGCGCCATAACAAATACCCATTTATCTGCAAAAGGCGGTATCCAGTCTTCCTTGAAAAATAGTTTCAACGTATCGGCCAGCACAATAAAAAGCCCCAGGGGCCCTGCACGGTTAGGTCCCAGCCTGTCCTGCCATAGTCCCAGCAGCCGGCGCTCCACCCATATCAGCCCGGCGGCGATGTTGAGCAGTACGAACAATACGCCCAATACGATCCATATGTGTTGCATCACGGTCATGATGATTCTTTTAAGACACCTTACAGCAAAGCCGGAGGCTTTGAAATAGCCGTCACCAGCCAGAGGCTGGCGACTGAGCGACCCACCCTTCGGTAGTATTTTAATTAAAGAACTTTTTCAAATTTTAGAACCTCTATATTAACCCGGGTGCCCCAACTCATTGTCGCCACTCCAGGCAAGCCTGCCGGCGCCAACACAATGCCATTACATAAGGCTTCGTCTATCTTTAGCGGAAGGGTAAGGAGGGTGCCATCTGCTTTTATTGAAACAGGAGCGCCGTCTACCGCTCCTAATTGTGCTGCATCCTGTTTCGACAAGCTGATATAGGGATCGGCGGACAGCTCCCGGAGCGCCCTGGTGTAACCACTTAATTCACTGGAGCCGAAAAGCTGGTACCGTGGCAGCAACAGCCATTTTTGCTGCAGGGCAATAAACACTTCCGGTATCTCCCTGAAGAAAACAGGTGCTATTCCTTTTTGCTCAAATAACCGGATGCCGGGATCTCCGCCCCGTAAAGCGCCGCCCGTTTCCTGCTGGTATTTGTTGACCGATTGTACAGAGTTCCAGCCGGGCGCCCAGAAGAACGGGATGAGGGGTGAAGGAGGCATTCCCTGGTATCCTTCCATGGTAAATGTGAGCGGCGAATCGTCATCCTGCAAGGGTTTGGGTTCACTCACCGCCAGGTTGGCCAGCATGGCCGTACGGCCACTGTAACGGTGTGGCTCACGGGGAATAGCTTCTCCATGTATCCGGAAATCATGCGGCGGCGCCACCTGCGCAATGCCTGCAAACTGCGGCATAGCCGTTTCCAGTTTTGCCAGCAATTCATCAGGATGATGCTCCTGTCCGTTCCCGCTTTCCGATTGCAATGCTTTCATTTGCCACAACCACTTCCAGCTTTCCCTGACCAGGTTATTGGTGGGCACAAATACCTGGCAAAAACGTTGGGCCCGACCTTCATTGTTTACCAGGGTCCCATCTCCTTCAGCAAAAGTAGCCGCCGGTATGAGGGTATGCGCTTTCTGTGTGGTAAGGTTATTCAGCGAATCCAATGCAATGATGTATTTGCAGTGACTGAGGAATGTATCTGCTTTATGAGCCGGTATATGGCGATAGATATCATTTTCCAGGATGATGGCTGTGATATCCTGTTCCCGTTTCACTCTTCCGGCGGCACGTTCAAAGGAGGGCGCCTGCATCATGGCCAATCCCATGCTATTGCATTCCGGCAATACATAAGAAAGAGCGGCCTTTCTTTCTCCTGTATGGAGTGCCGCTGCAATGTTAAAGGCTGCACGCAGCAGTGCCTCATTACAACTGGAAGTACCGCTGATAATAACCGGCTGCCGGGCTTGTTGCAAGGCGGCAGCAATGTCTTTTGCTTTTTGTGCTGTTTCTTCGCTTATACCAGGCACGGAAGGCAGGGATGGATTAAGCAGGTGAGCAATGGCAAAGCCCAGCCTGGCTATATCATCCGGCGCACACCGTTGTGTAGTGGCGGCTATTTCATCCAGTGGAGAGGGAAGGATGGTACAGTTGGCCAGGAAACCTTTGTTCTCCTGCACTTTTTCCTTTACGGCCGCATCATTCCAGGCAGGTATTGCTATTTGTTGTGCTGCCTCCGCGGCAGCAGTTTTCATCACCGCCTGGCGAACAGCCAGCGCCATGATGGGCGCTGTATTCCAAACGTCTTCTCCCAATATCAATACGGCATCTGCCTGATCAATGTCTTTCAACGAGGCGCTGCGCACAGCACCCGATTGTAATATATCCACTACTTTTTTCTGAAGGAATGCTTCATCTTCTGCCACTCCCTGGTAGAAGTTATCCTTGCCCACCAGTTGCATCAGGGAAAAGTTACTTTCCACCGAAGCGCGCGGCGAACCGATGCCAATGAGTTTATGATGGGCGATTGTATTTCTCAGGTGCGCCATTAAGGTTGTTTCATCTACCGCTTCCACAGCGCGGTTACGAATGATGGGTTGTGTGATGCGGTTCTCACTATTGACAAATTCATATCCATACCGGCCTTTATCGCATAAGAAATAGCCATTTACTTCGCTGTTAAAGCGATTCACCACACTGCGCAGCTTTCCATACCGCTCGCCAACGATGGTATTACATCCCAGGCTGCAGTGCTGGCAAACAGAAGGAGCGGTAGTAAGGTCCCACTTACGGGTATAGTGCTCCTTCAATGTCTTATCGGTGAATACACCGGTGGGGCAAACTTCTGCCAGGTTACCACTGAACGGACTTTCCAAAATCCCCTCTTTTTCCCTCCCAAAGTAAACATGGTGGTGTGCTGCAAATACGTTCAGGTCGTTGCCACCGGCATAATCGTGGTAGAACCGCACACAACGGTAGCATTGTATGCAACGGTTCATTTCATGATGAATGAGCGGCCCGAGGTATTGATTGCGGTAAGTACGCTTTTTGAACTCGTAACGCCGGTAATCATGCCCTGTCATCACGGTCATATCCTGCAGGTGACAGCTACCTCCTTCGTCGCATACCGGGCAATCGTGCGGGTGGTTGGTCATGAGCCATTCAATGACCTGCTTCCGGAAAGCTTTGGCCGTTTGGTCTTCAATAGACAGGCGCATGCCTTCTTTCACTGTTTCCATGCAGCTCATCACCAGGCGGCCATGGGTGTCCTGTTCGTCTTTGAACAATTTAACCGCACACTGCCTGCAGGCGCCTACACTTCCCAGGGCAGGATGCCAGCAGAAGTAAGGCAGGTCGAAGCCCAGGCTCAAAGCGGCCTCCAGCAGGTTTTTACCGGCTTTTACTTCATATGGTTTGTTATGTATATAAATGGTGGGCATATCGTTACTGGTGATTGGCGTAAGGACATCGCTTTTCGTGTATATGTTTTTCAAAATCCTCCCTGAAGTATTTCAGGGCGCTCTGCAAAGGCTCCATAGCTCCGGGCGCTAATGCACAAAAGGTGTGCCCCGGCCCAAGAAACTGTGCGTGCATGTGCAGCAACTCCATATCTGCTTCACTTCCCTCCCCCTTTTCAAGAGAGAGTAATATTTTTTCTACCCAGGGAAGTCCCTCCCGGCAAGGCGTGCACCAGCCGCAGCTTTCCTGTGCAAAAAAGTGTTGCAGGTTGTGAACAAACCCAACCGGGCAGGTAGCATCATCCATCACGATCATGGTACCGGTACCCAGGCGGCTGCCCGCTGCTGCCACAGATGCAAAATCCATTTTGATATCGAGGTGCTCTGCCGTTAAGAAATCGGTAGAAGCGCCGCCTGGCAGCACTCCTTTTAGCTGTACCCCATCCTGCATGCCACCGGCATGCTCCTCGATGAGCTCCCGCATGGTAACACCCATGGGTAGTTCCCAGCACCCGGGGCGTTTTACTTTTCCGCTAACGCCATAGAGTTTGGTACCTCCATCTTCACTATGACTTAAACCTTTAAACCAGTCGGCCCCGTTGTTCACAATGTGTGGCACACAACAAAAGGTTTCTACATTGTTTACGATGGTAGGCTTACCAAATAATCCACTCACTTGCGGAAAAGGTGGCTTGGCCCTTGGTGTGGCCCGTTTACCTTCCAGTGCATTTAATAATGCGGTTTCTTCCCCGCACATGTAACGGCCAACGCCGGTATGCAAATGCATGTCCAAATTATAGCCGCTACCGAGTATATTCTTTCCGAGGTAACCTGCTGCATAGGCTTCATCAATGCTTTTACGGATGACTTGTGCCGCCTTCCGGTAAGCCCACCGCAAAAAGACGTAGGAAATATTGGCCTGTATAGCATAGCCTGCCAGGATCATTCCTTCAATAAGCTGATGTGGGTTGCCTTCCAGTAACACGCGGTCCTTAAAGGTGCCCGGCTCCATTTCATCGGCATTGGCAATAAGGTATCTAACCTGAGGTACGCCATTTCCCATGGGAACAAAACTCCATTTCATGCCTGTGTTGAAACCGGCGCCACCCCGGCCTTTCAGGTTACTATCCTGTACCAGTTTCTGTACTTCCTGCGGTGTCATCCCTTTCAGGGCTTTGCGTACAGCGGCATAACCACCTACCTGCTCATATGCTGCCAGGCTAAGCGGGGAACCATTGGGATCAATATGTTGCGTTAACGGACGCTCCATGGTATTTTATTTCAGATCAAATACCCTTCGACAGGCTCAGGGTGACTGCTTAACTAAACGACATTGGCCATCAGGCATATTTGTTTAAAATTTCTTCCAGCTCTCCTTCCTTCACATCCTGGTACAGGTCTTCATCTATCATGAATGCCGGTGCATGATCGCAGCAGCCCAGGCAACAATTGGGCAGCAGCGTGAACCGTTTATCAGGTGTTGTTTCACCGAACTTTATGGATATTTTTTTGCTCAAGGCGCTGTATAGTTCTTTATACCCCATCACATAACACGAAATACTATCGCACAAGAGGATCACATGCCGGCCAACAGGTTTACGGAAAATGAGGTTGTAGAAAGTAGCCACACTGTCTACTTCAGCCGGACTCATTTCGAGGTAACCGGCAATGGCTTCCACACTTTCATCACTAACCCAGCCGCGGTGCTGCTGCACGATCTTTAACGCCTCAATGACTGCTGCCTTTTTATACGGCACCAGGGCTATTTCGTGATCAATGGATTGTATTTCATTTTCTGTCAAACTCATGTATATCGTTTTCAATTTTTCCAATTACCGGTCAATATCTGCCAGCACAAAATCCACACTACCCAGGATAGAAAGCAGGTCTGCTACGGTATAGCCCTTACTGATGTAAGGAACCATCTGCATGTGCGGAAATGACGGAGTCCTTATCCGCACCCGGTAGGCTGCTGTATTGCCATCACTCACCAGGTAATAACTGTTGGCTCCCTTGGTGGCTTCAATGCAGCTCATGGCCTCTCCGGGCGGGATCACCGGTCCCCAGCTCACATTCAGGAAGTGGGTGATCAGTGTTTCAATGTCCTGCATGGTATGTTTCTTCAGGGGCGGTGTGGTGAGGGGATGATCGGCCTTGTAATTTCCTGCGGGCATGTTATTGAGGCACTGCTCCACGATACGCAGACTTTGCCGCATTTCTTCTACGCGCACCAGGGAGCGGTCGAAGCAATCACCGTTTTGTGCAATGGGAATCTCAAAGTCGAACATTTCATACCCTGAGTAGGGACGCTTTTTGCGGAAGTCCCATTCAAAACCACAGGCTCTCAAACCAGGACCTGTTACACCCCATTCAATGGCTTCCTCCAGCGTGTAGATACCAATGCCTTTGGTGCGGGCTTTGAACAGGCGGTTACGAATGACCATGTTGTTGTACTCACGCAGTTTTGCAGGGAAATAATCAACAAAGTAACGAACCAGTTTATCCCATCCATTGGGCAGGTCCTGTGCTACCCCACCAATGCGGAACCAGTTGGGGTGCATACGGCCACCGCAGATCGCTTCAATGATGTCGAAGATCTTTTCACGGTCGGTAAACATGTAGAATACTGGTGATAGCTGGCCCAGGTCCTGTGCAAAGGTGCCAAACCAAACGAGGTGACTGTTGATGCGGAATAATTCGCACAACATCACCCGTATCACTTTCACCCGGTCTGGCACTTCAATACCTGCCAGTTTTTCTACTGCCAGTAAATAAGCGAGATTATTCATGACCCCGCCTAAGTAATCTACCCGGTCTGTGTAGGGAATATAAGTGTGCCAGCTTTGCCGCTCTCCCATCTTTTCTGCGCCGCGGTGATGGAAGCCGATCTCCGGCACGGCATCTACAATGTCTTCACCATCCAGTTGCAGAATGATGCGCAGTACACCGTGTGTACCGGGGTGCTGCGGACCGATGTTCAGGAACATGAAATCAGCATCCTCACTTTCCCTTTGCATGCCCCACTCTTCGGGCTTAAACCGCAATGCCTCCATTTCAATATCCTGTTTTTCATCCCACAACTTAAATGGCCCCATTTCTGTGGCCCTTGCCGGATGTTCTTTGCGGAGCGGATGACCTTGCCAGGTCAATGGCATCAGGATCCTTTGCAGGTGTGGGTGACCGTCGAAGCGGATGCCAAACATGTCGTACACTTCCCGTTCATACCAGTTGGCGTTTTTGAAAAGGGAAGTGATAGAGGGCAGCGAAGGATACTCCCCCAGCAACGGCACTTTCAGCCGGATGAAACTATTTTGTTCAAATGAAAACAGGTGATATACCACTGTGAAGTCTGCATGGGTAGCAGCTACGCCGTTTCTCTTTGTCTTGTCGCGTTCATCAATCCCGCACAGGTCGTACAAGAGAGGGAAAGATTGTGGAATGTCCCACTTGAGGTATTGAATAACAGGCACTACTTTGTCCTTTGATACCCATATAGTGGGTACCTCATCAACAGTTTGCTGCTGGTATAAGATGTCAGCGCCAAAGCTGTGTTGCAGATGCTGGAATATGTGATTCGCATCCGGCATATTTTACTATCCCCCTTCCGGGGTAATTTGGTTTCCTACACTTCGTCCACTCCTTTGAAGTTCACCATGTTCATTCGCTCTTCCCGTTTTTTCTCCTTCATAGAAGTAAGGTTTGGTTTAATCACGCCCTGTTCACCAATCATCCAGCTCAGGGGGCGTCTTTCTTTGCTCACTGCATCACCCAGTAACATTAGTCCCTGCATGAAAGCATCGGGTCTTGGCGGGCAGCCCGGTACATATACATCTACCGGTAAAAACTTGTCTACCCCTTGCACCACGCTATAGATATCGTACATACCTCCGCTGTTGGCACAGCTTCCCATTGAGATCACCCAACGGGGTTCCATCATCTGTTCGTGCAGCCTTTTGATAATAGGGACCATTTTAATAAAAACGGTTCCTGCTATTACCATAACATCTGCTTCGCGTGGTGTGCCCCTGATCACTTCTGCTCCAAACCGGGCCACATCATACTTACTGGTAATGCTGGTGGCCATTTCCACAAAACAACAGCTCAACCCAAAATGAAAAGGCCACATAGAGTTCTTACGTCCCCAGGCCACCAGGTCCTGTACTGTAGTCAGCATAATACTTCTGCTGACAGCTTCTTCCATGCTGCCATTGCCCGACATGTTACCAATGGGATCCTCTGCTTTACTTAACCACCATTTCATGCTTACTGTATTACAAATTTTCAAATTGCAGCATCCGCCACTCTTTCCATTTTCTGCTATCCTTTCAGACCTTTCGCCATGGTCTTCCTTTTATATACTTTCAATATTTCGTTTGCATCAGCGCCAATATCCAGGGCTCCTATCCCCCATTCGTAGATGAGTACGACTACCAATTGGCCTATGAATATCGCTGCTCCTACATAGCCGGCCCAACCCAACTCATAAAATCCCAATGCCCAGAGCATAATGAATACGGCTTCCACATCAAAGATTACAAACAACATAGCCACTAAATAGAATTGTGCGGAGAAGCGAAGGCGGGCAGAGCCTGTTTGTTCTATGCCACCTTCATAGGGCTTGCCGGTATCACGGTCGCGGTGATGCTGACCAAGTATGTATGACAGGAAGAGTATCGCTGCCAGCAATACCACTACTATACTTGCGTACAACAGCAATGGCCAAAGAGGAATGGTATGTATTTCATTTTCCGGCATGGCAATGACATTTCGTTAGATGGCGAATAGCCACCCTGCTCATTTTTTTAAATGCAGCTCAGTTCATCCGGCCAGGAAACACCTGTGCCTGTCTTAGTTTACAATTCCCTGTTGCTGGCTTCTAAAAAATGTAATGTTCCAGGTTCTCAATGATAAAGTCCTTCTCATTGATGACGTATTTCACTACGTCGCCAATCGAGATAAGGCCAACCAATTCACCCTTTTCCAATACAGGCAAGTGCCGGATGAACTTGTTGGTCATCAATTCCATGCATTCTTCGATCTTCGTGTCAGGAGTAACAGCAACCACCGAGTCGGTCATAATGTCCCGTACCGAGGTTTCTTTGGAGGAGCGTCCTTTCAGGATTACTTTGCGGGCGTAGTCTCGTTCTGTAAAAATTCCGTCCAATGTTCCATCTTTTTCCACAACTACAAGGGCGCCAAGGTTCTTTTCTTCTAAAACCTCGAGAGCTTCGTACACACAACTGTCTGCACTTACTGTATATACTACCCTGCCTTTTATTTGCAGGATATTTTGAACAGTACCCATTGTAAATGAATTTTAATGTTCATTTATAAATGAATTACAAGAACTAATTGTACTGTTAAGTTATTAATTTTTCATTGAACCAAAAAAGTAATTTACAGGATGCTGCGTTCAGGGTAACCTTGTTTTCCGGCACCACTACCAACTATCTGGCTTTCCGGAATGAGCCTGGCATAAGGCCCGGCAACACTGATTCTTCCGAACAAATAAGTAATTTTGAGTAGCAGTAAATGGAGCAAATTATGTGGTATCCTTCATTTCTTATCGGACTGTTTTTGCTCGTAATGCCATGGCAGGAAGACCCGTACACTGCCCAAAGAACAAAAATGGTTAAGCAGCAGATTGAGCGGAGAGGGGTAAAAGACACCGTAGTGCTGAAGGCCATGCGAACGGTAAAAAGACATGCATTTGTGCCTGCCAGCCAGGCCGGCAACGCCTATGAAGACCGCCCACTTCCCATCGGTTATGGCCAAACTATCTCCCAGCCCTATATAGTGGCCTACATGACTGAAGTAATTAAACCGCAATCCAATTTTAAAGTGCTGGAGATCGGAACAGGTTCCGGCTACCAGGCCGCCGTTCTTTCTGCAATCGTGAAAGAAGTATACACGATCGAGATCATTCCTGAATTGGGTAAGTCGGCCACTGAACAATTGAAAAAAGCGGATTGCAAAAACGTGCAGGTAAAAACAGGCGACGGTTATCACGGATGGAAAGAGCATGCTCCCTATGATGCTATTGTTGTGACTGCCGCTGCCGAATACATTCCGCCTCCGTTGATCAGTCAACTGAAGGAAGGAGGAAAGATGGTGATCCCGGTGGGTTCATCGTTTATGACACAAATGCTGATACTGGTAGAAAAGAAAAAAGATACAGCCACTACCAAAAGCCTGCTACCAGTAGCCTTTGTTCCGCTTACCAGGAAGAAGTGAATGAATTGAACATATGGTATACATAGCCATCAGAGGCCGGCTATTGTTATCGCTTGGGATGCTTTCTGCCGCCATCATTGCTTTCCAGTTGGCCCTCATGCAGGTATTATCCATCGTACAGTGGCATCATTTTGCCTATATGGTGATCTCGATGGCCTTGCTGGGCTTTGGCGCAGGGGGAACCCTATTGTCGCTTTTCAGGCAACGGTTATTAAAGCGTATCCATTGGCTGCTTCCTGTATTAATGATCAGTTGTGGTATTACCATGTCACTGGTGATCTATGTTTCGCAGTTTGCTTTTATCCGCTTTGATTCTTACCTGTTATTTGCCAACTATGCGCATATTGGCCGGCTGCTGCTTACTTACCTGTTGTTTTTCATTCCTTTTTTACTGGGAGCCCTTGCCATTGGCCTTATTTTCGATCACTATGTAGCCCTTATCGGGAAAGTTTATTTTGCGAACCTGCTGGGTTCCGCTGCCGGGGGATTATTGTTGCTGGCACTGCTCTATTTTTTGTTGCCGCACCGGTTACCGGCATTCATTTCATTCCTGCCGGTAATAGCCGGGACGATGATCATTCCTGTTGATCATGAAAGCAGCAGATTCAAAAACAAAGTAGCACTGTTCCTCTTTGCTTTCATTGCTTTTATCTCTTGCACAGGCTCAATAATTATTCCCCCACAACTGCAGCTATCTCAGTTTAAAGATATCAGTAAAGCATTGTTATTGCCCGATGCACGCATAAAGCTGGAAAAGGCAAGTCCTTACGGACCTATACAGGCTGTTACTTCGCCTGTATTGCGTTATGCGCCCGGGCTAAGCCTTTTGGCCAGTCAACCGGTGAATGCCAGCACGGCTGTTTTTATTAATGGCGACTGGGTGGGTGCAGTTACCGGCTCCAGCCAGCCGGATACAGCCTTTATATTGAATTATACCAGTTTTGATCTTCCTTACAGGATGGCTGACAGGAAAGATGTACTGGTGCTGCAAGCCGGCGCCGGTATAGCAGTAGCGCACGCACTCAGCCACCATGCCACCCAGGTTGTGGCCGTTGAGCCTAACGCCATCCTTGTTGCAGCTTTAAAGCATGAATTGGCAGCGGATAATGACTCCCTTTTTTATCAACCGGCAGTTACCGTACACACACAGGAGCCACGCAATTTCCTTTTTTCAGATACTACTCATTATGACCTGATCAGCTTGCCGGTTGCAGGCAGCTTTGGCGGGTCGGCCGGGTTGTATTCCCTGCATGAACAATTTATATTAACGAAAGAAGCGTTCTTATCCATGTGGCCCAGGCTCAAAGAAGGAGGCGCCATCAGCATCACCGCCTGGATGGATTATCCCGCCCGCAATCCGCTGAAATTATTGGCTACCCTGACAGAAGCACTGGAACAATTGAACATACGGCAACCACAGCATCATATTGCGGCAATCCGGAGTTGGGGCACCATCAGCTTTGTAGTAACGAAATCAGCTTTAACCGGAACGGAAATACGAAACATCCGGAATTTTTGTAACCAATGGCAATTTGATCCGGCTCTGCTCCCGGGCCTGCAACCAACAGAAAGGGCCCGCTATCATCAGTTACAGGACAGCAGTTTCTTTCAGAACATGGATCAACTTTTGTCTACCGGGAGAGACTCGTTATATGCAGATTACGATTTTAATATTCGACCAGCGATAGACAACAGCCCTTATTTCTCACAATTTATCCGCTGGAAAAGCCTGCCACGCCTCGCTGAATATTTTGGTAACCGCTCCATTCCTTTTTTTGAGATCGGATATGTATTGGTAGTGATCACACTGGTGCAGATTGCCCTGATTTCCTTTGTGCTTGTGCTACTACCTCTTTTCAAGCCGGGATGGAAGGATAAAAGCAAACCCGGCGTGTTGCTTTACTTTGGAGGCATCGGCCTTGGCTATATGTTTGTAGAAATGGTCTTCATCCAGCATTTCACCTTTTATTTCGGGCACCCGGTCTATGCCGCCGCTGCCGTGATCACAGCCTTATTGCTTTTTTCGGGTTTGGGCAGCTTTGTGTCGGGCCGTTTGGAGGGCAAAAGAAAACTCCTGCTGCTTGTGTTTACAGTGATCATTGTACTTCTTTTTATATATGCGGCTGTACTGATGCCTTTACTGCGGCAAACGGCTCAGTCGGGCCTGCCTGTAAAATTACTGATCGTTTTTTTATTGATGGCGCCGCTGGCATTTTGTATGGGCATTCCTTTTCCTGCAGGGTTGTCACAACTTGCCCGTACGCAGTCACCCGCCATACCCTGGGCCTGGGGGTTGAATGGTTGTATGTCGGTGATCAGCGCTGCGCTGGCCACGCTGATAGCAGTGGAAGCAGGATTTACCATGGTGATGTGGCTGGCCGCATTCGCTTATTGTCTTCCGCTGATCGTACTTATTTTTTACCTGATTTGATCTTTGGAGAATACCTGCCTGTCATTACCCTCAAAAACAAAAAGCCCATTGATGTGATCGCCCGGCTTTTAATAATCAGAAAGTTATACATTTTAAATATTTTCCAGAAAATTGAGAAAGTTTATATATTTTTATATCGACATGATCAATCCTGCCTATTAATAACCTCTTTGATCAAGCCAATTACCTACGTAAAGCTGATTGTAATCTTTAATCGACTTAGTTGCAAATGCCTGCATGCACCTAACTATGTAGGGCATCCGCTCAATAAACACTCTTATCCAAACACGCTTATCCAAACACTTCAGAGTCCAGTAGGTTCTTTATCTGTTTAAGTCATCGTGTAATCCTAATCTCTGTTGCTCAGGCATCTTGTTCTCAAATTTAAAAGACAGAGAACGGATAGCTGATCGAACAAATCAATACCGTTAATTCCAACCTGCCCCCAAAAACCTAAACTACCATTTATGCAGCTATCACGCTTGTTAGCAGCTACATTTGCTGTTATCTTTTGTCTGTTTACCAGCTCTTTTGCTTTTGGACAAGCAACTGTCACATCTGACCAACAGGATTATATGCCCCTTTCCACCGCTATTTTTACTGGCAGTGGTTTTAGCGCTTTCGAAACTGTTACTTTGAAAGTGAAAAACTTAAACCAGCCATGCAATACAGTAACCGTCGATTCATCCTATTTGCCATTTACAGTAGTTGCCGACGCAAATGGCGCATTTGTGACCAATTGGACGGTTTGTAATTGCCCGGGGGATTCTTTGCGCTTGAAAGCTCAGGGACAGACATCAGGCTTGATTGCATATGCTTATTTTACGGATGCAAATCTGAATTCAGTATCGGTAGGAGCCGCGTCCCAATCGGTGAACTATGGAACAGCAGCATTCGTTACTTATACAGTAGGTGTCAGGGCAACCGGAGGAGGATCAGGGCCTACCAACGTAACCTTAACTGCTACAGGTCTGCCTGTTGGAGTAACTTTTTCCTGGAGCAGTAGTTCACCGAATTTTGTAGCACCTAATATTATAAATTTTACTGCAGCAGCTACTATCGATGTTACACTTACAGTAGCTGTTCAAAATAATACAAATGTTCCGGCCTCCCCTTCCTTTACGGTGACTGCAACTGCAGGTGCAACTACCAGGTCGGGCAACGGCACTTTAACCATAAACCGTAAGACCGTTACAGGTAGTATAACAGCTTCTGATAAGGTTTATGATGGGAATGCAGCAGCTGCAATCAGCCTGCTTCCACTGACGGGCGTTTTATTTGGTGATGACGTATCGCTTTCCGGTGGCACAGCCACATTTGCAGATAAAAATATCGGTACTAAAACGGTTACTGCAACCGGGCTCACTTTAAGTGGGTCCAAAGCAGGTAATTATATCCTGAGCAGCACTACTGCCACTACAACGGCAACTATTACAGCAAAGCCACTCACCGCTGCCTTTACTATTGCTGACAAGCTTTATGATGGTGGTTCCACCGCCACTATTACTGACCGTCAACTGACCGGTGTAATAAGCGGTGAAGGGAATAAAGTGGACCTTACGGGTGGTGTAGCGACGTTTTCGGATAAGCATGTTGGAGCTGGCAAAACCGTTACTGTTACCAGTCCAATGAGCCTGACCGGCGCAAACTCCGGCAACTATGTTATCGGCACAATAGCTGCCGGCACAGCCAGTATTACTCCCCGGGGGTTGACTGTAACTGCCCAAACAGATAATCGTGTTTATAATGGCACAACGAGTTCAGCCGTGGCACCCATAGTAGCTTCATTGCAAACCGGGGATGTAATTGGTACTGCCCCGACACAGGTGTATGACACCAGGAATGTAGGCACAAACAAAACATTAACAGCTTCCGGTCTTGTAATCAACGATGGCAATGGGGGTAATAATTACACAGTTACCTATGCAACCAACACTGCCGGGGTGATCAGCGCCAGGGACATCCATGTAACAGCCCAACCCGACAACCGTATTTATAATGGTACAACAAGCTCAGCCGTTGCGCCAGTAGTAGACCCACTGCAAACCGGGGATGTAATTGGTACTGCCCCGACACAGGTATATGATACAAGGAATGTAGGAACAAACAAGTCCTTGATCGCAAGTGGCCTTATGATTAGTGATGGCAATAGCGGCAACAACTACAACATTCTTTACAGTCCGGACAATACCGGAGTAATCAGCGTCAGGGACATCCATGTAACGGCACAAACAGATAGTCGTATTTATAATGGTACAACGAGTTCAGCCGTTGCGCCGGTAGTAGATCCAGTGCAAACCGGGGATGCCATTGGTACTGCCCCGACACAAGTGTTTGATACAAGGAATGTAGGAACAAACAAGTCCTTGATCGCAAGTGGCCTTATGATTAATGATGGCAATAGCGGCAACAACTACAACATTCTTTACAGTCCGGACAATACCGGGGTAATCTCTGCCAGGG